>NC_014217.1:635336-953004 GCF_000092925.1 Ancylobacter novellus DSM 506
ATGGGCGTCGCCGGCCCGTTGCCGTGAAGTCGGCTCGTAAATTCACTTTCCCTCATCCCCGGGCTTGATCCGGGGACCCAGCCTTTCCGCCTGCACCCGGCCACTGGGTGGCCGGAACTCGGGCTTACCCGAATTCCTCATTGGGGAGCCCGAAGTCGGCAAATGCCGACTTCGGGTCAAGCCCGGCCACGAGGGCGGCTGTCGTCGAGCCGAACTGAAATTACGAGCCGGACCCTGAAGGTCGGACTAGCTCGCGGTGCCCCAGGCCTGCTCGACATCCTGCAGATAGCGCTGGGACACCGGCACCCGCCGCCCGTCCCTCAGCCGCACCGAACCGGCGCGGCCCGCCCGCTCGAACCGCTCCACCGCTTCATCAGCCACCCACCAGGAGCGGTGCACCTGCCGACCCGCCACCGGGGCCGTCTCGGCGATCGCGTCGCGCAGGCGCATCAGCACCAGCGCCGCGCCGCGCCCGGTATGCACGCGCACATAATGGTCCTGCATCTCGAGGCAGAGGACCGGGCCGCGCAGATCGGTCGGCAGGCGCGCGATCAGCGGACAGGCCGACGGGGAGGCGGCCCGTATATCCTCCGCGGCGGCGGACGGAGGATCGCTGACAGTAACGGGAAGCGCGCGGGGGGCCGTGTCCCGGACGAGGACGGGCACCAGCTTGTCCCCGAGCATGGTGACCAGCGAGCCGACGATGATGATCTGGAAATAGAGCTCGGAGACCTCGCCGAAGGAGGCCTCCCATCCGTTCAGCGCATTGATGGCCGCCCCGGTGACGGGGATCATCGGCAGGGCTGCCAGCGCGATCACCGCCGCGCGCCGGGTCTTGGGGCCGAGATCCCTGTAGAGCGCGCTGCGTGCCAGCCAGGGCTCGGTTAGCGCCGTCACGATGAACCACGAGGCCAGCACGCCGCCCCAGAAGCCGAGCCGCGCCAGGAAGGGGTCGTCGTCGACGCCGAACGGCTCCGCCCAGGTGAAGACGGGCGCAAGCGCCAGTGCCAGGCAGAGCTCGCCCGAGCGATGCCGAAGCCAGGCAGCGTTGATCGCCCCGCTCATCGCCTGCTGCATCCCGTTCGCGAATTCGCGCATCGCGAAAAGCTCCCCGCCCATGCCTGACGGCACGGTAGCGAAGAATCTGGCGCAAATACGAAGCCGTGCTGGTTCTCCGGCGCGGGGAAGACGACGAACGGCTCGGAATATCTAGGCCCGTCCAGTTGTGTTTCCGAGCTGACCAGTGAAACTGCACTCCTTCCAAGAAAAAGCCCCGCACGCGGCCCTGCGCACACCGCCCGCGCCCTATCTCGACCAGAGCCGGCGCATCGCCCTGATCGGCGTCGTCGCGGCCATGGCGGCCGGGGGCCTCTACGTCTCCGACAGCCTCTGGGGCCGCGATTCCCTGATGGAAGCCGTACTGAAAAGCGCCGGCCAGTGCCTGATCATAGCGGCCGTGCTCGGGCGCCTGTGGGCGACGCTCTACATTGGCGGGCGCAAGAACGCCTGCCTCATCACCAAGGGGCCGTATTCGCTCTCGCGCAACCCGCTCTACTTCTTCTCGATCCTCGGCGCGGTCGGCGCCGGGCTGGTCTTCGGCAGCCTCGTGGCCGCTACCGTCCTCGGCGGCGCGACCTGGCTCCTGCTCGATCGCGCCGCGCGCGACGAGGCCGAGCTGCTGGGTGCCAGTTTCGGGGCGTCCTATGCCGATTATGCCGAGCGTGTCCCGCTGCTCTGGCCGCGCGTCACAGGCTACGCGGATGCGACGGAGCCGAGCTTCCGCCCGTCCGCCCTCGGCCGCGCCTTGCGCGACAGCCTGCTGTTCCTGCTGCTGCTGCCGATCGCCGAGCTCGCCGGCTACGCCAAGGCCGCCGGCCTGCTGCCGCGGCTGCTCCCGCTGTTCTGAGGCGCCGGACCTTTCAGCCCCCGCCGGACACCAGCAGGGCGAGGACGACGTAGCGCCCGACCTTCGCCAGCGTGACCAGCGCCAGGAACATCCCGAAGGGCTCGCGCAGGACGCCGGCGACGACGGTGAGCGGGTCGCCGATGATGGGCATCCAGCTCAACAGCAGGGACCATTTCCCATAGCGGCGATACCAGCCCTGCGCGCGCTCCAGCGCGCGGGCATTGGCGGGAAACCAGCGATGGTTCCTGAAGCGCTCGATGCCGCGGCCCAGCAGCCAGTTGATGACCGACCCGAGCACGTTGCCAAGGCTCGCCACCGCTATGAGCGCCCAGGGCGGATAGGCGCCGGTGAGCAGGAGCGCCACGAGCGCCGCTTCCGACTGCATCGGAAGGATCGTCGCCGCGGCGAGCGCCGTCACGAACAGACCCGCATAGGCGGCCACGTCCACAAGCATCGTATCGATCATCGATAAGGGCGCATGACGGGGCCGCTTCACCGCGCCGGGGAGGCGGAGACGCTCACTCCGCCAGCACGCGCGTCGAGGGGAAGGTGCTCGCCGGATAAGAAGCTAGATTATTGATATTCAAGAGTTTTATTCAGCCGCTGATGGTCACACTGGACCAGAGGATTGGGGCCGTCAAGGCGAGGTCGCGATATTTTCCGGCAGTAATGTGAGCGCGCATCTGAAATCAAGAACCATGAGCGTTTCCCCCGTGCCGGTGGACAAATTCTCAGATAGTACCCATCGGCGCCACTTTGAAAGCGCCGACTTGGCCCAAATCCGTCTCGACATCCAGTCCGAGGAATACCATCGCGCACTGAGGACCGTTACCACTCGGTTGCATGTAGCTCATGAGACCGAATTCCCGCCCGCGCGTGGTGCCGATTTGCAGCGTCCCTCCGACGTCAGGAAAGCGTCCTTCGCGGATAATGCTGGCCAGTACCCTTGAAGGGGTGCGCCGCAGAGCGTGCTCCGCCTTCGCGTCCAGCTCGGCAATAGCTTCTGCAATTTCAGGCTTGTGGCTGCCAAGCAGGAGGGGCGAGGCACTGGTCGTTTCGGGGAGGCTTCGCAGGTCGAACATCAACCGAGATGCGTCCCACTCTAGGTGAAAGACTTGGAGGGTATTACTGGCGGGACAGCACCCAAAGACGGCCATCTCAAAGGGACGCAAGGTTTCAACGAAGTAGCGGGTGCCAAGGCGCTGAGCAAGCATTGCTACATCCGCCATGGAAGGGAGCGGGAGGTCCGGTAGCCCTATCATGTGTTGTAGAGCTGCGTTGAGCGCCGAGTACGTTTGCAGCGCGGAGAAAGTATTGCCCGCGAAGGCGAACCCCAATGTTCGGCTGAGGCGTAGGTTGTCGAAGAAGCCACTCGTCCCCGGCACAAAGCACTTCACGGTTAGGGGAAATATCTTCGCTGAGGCTTCGCTAAGGCTCCCGTTGAGGTGATTGATCGTCCGGGTATCACCTACAGCCCACAGGACTTTGTCGAAAGCCTCGTACCAGATGGCGATGCATGTCATGTCGGCGCCCCTCGCTGCAACACTATGAACCGTCCAATAGCCCTTGCCCATCCGGACACGTCCGCTTCTGCGCCCAAGTGCGTCCAATAGGATGGGTGTTGACATTTTGGGCGCGCTCGACTCTCATGCCTTGACCTTTTGGACACGAGGACAGAGCATGGCGCGCATTGTCGATCCGCTCGAACGGCTGCTGAAGCAGCAGCAGAAGCTCGAACGCCAGCGGGCGCGGCTGGAGCGCGAGGCGGCGGCCCTTGCCGGGATGCGGCCGGGCGAAGAGCCTCCCCAGCCTCGCCCCAACGGCACGCCCATGCCGCCCCCGGCGCCGCTGCTGGTCGGCTATGCGCGTACCTCCACGGCGGAGCAGGCGGCCGGGCTGGAAGCGCAGCAGCGGGACCTTAGCGCAGCCGGGTGCGGGCGGGTGTTCAGCGAGCAGGCGTCTTCGGTGGGCAGCCGTGCGGAGCTGGTGCGGGCGATGGACTTCGTGCGCGAGGGCGACACGCTGGTCGTCACCAAGATTGACCGGCTGGCGCGCTCCACCATCCACCTGTGGGATATCGTCCGCGACCTCGACATGAAGGGCGTCAGCTTGCGGGTGCTGAATCTCGGGGGCGAGATGGTAGACACACGCAGCGCCACCGGGCGGTTGATCCTCAACATCTTCGCGGGGTTTGCCCAGTTCGAGCGCGAGATGATGCTGGAGCGCCAGAAGGAGGGCATCGCCAAGGCCAAAGCCGAAGGCCGCTACACCGGCCGCAAGCCTTCGGCGCGGCTGAAGGCGGATGACGCACGGCGCCTGCATGCCGAGGGCAAGACCGTGACGGAGATAGCCAAGGCTCTCGGCATTGGCCGAGCAAGCGTGTATCGGGCGCTAGAGACGGCGCCGGGGACCGCACAGGATACCGCATTGCCGGTCGCGTGACGGAAGGCTAGCCTCGCAGCTCTCCTCGTGTCACTTGGGCCGGCATGACCGACGTCGAGCGCTTCATTTCCCGTTGGACAGGCCGAGACGGCGGGCAGGAGCGCGCCAACTACGCCCTGTTCCTCACAGAGTTCTGCCGCTTGATAGGCGTGGAGTCGCCGGAGCCGGCTGCGCACGCCACCGAGCTGAACGCCTATGTCTTCGAGCGGGCTGTGACGTTCCGCGAGCCGGACGGCTCCACCGCGAAAGGCCGCATCGACCTCTACAAGCGCGGCTGCTTCGTGCTGGAGGCCAAGCAGAGCCGGCAGGGCGAGGGGCCGAAAGCCGCAGCGGGCGGGGAGCAGCAGCAGGCGCTCTTCCCAATTGAGGAGCCGCCGCAGGGGCGCCGCGTGAGCCGCCGCTGGGACGTGTTGATGATGAACGCCCGCCGTCAGGCGGAGGACTACGCCAAGGCGCTGCCGCCTGCCGAGGGCTGGCCGCCCTTCCTCATCGTCTGCGATGTCGGCAACTGCTTCGAGCTGTATGCGGACTTCTCCGGGCAGGGGAAGAACTATGCGCAGTTTCCGGATCGGCAGGGCTTCCGCATCTTCCTCCAAGACCTGCGCTCGGAAGAGGTCCGGGAGCGGCTGAAAAAGGTCTGGACCGACCCGCACAGCCTCGACCCGACCAAGCGCGCCGCCAAGGTCACGCGCGACATTGCCGAGCGCCTCGCCAAGGTGTCGAAGTTCCTTGAGGAGCAGCGCGGGGCGGACGGCAGACCGCGCTACAAGCGCGAGGCCATCGCCTCCTTCCTCATGCGCTGCCTGTTTACGATGTTCGCGGAGGACGTGGAGCTTATTCCGAAGGAGAGCTTCAAGCGCGTGCTGGACCGCTGCCGGGCGAACCCGGAACTGCTGCCGGAGCTGGTGGGGCAGCTCTGGGAAGCGATGGACGCCGGCACCTTCGCCTTCGCCATCGAGGCCAAGGTGAAGCGCTTCAACGGCTACCTGTTCAAGGATCGGACGGTGCTGCCGCTGCCGCGCGAGGAGATTGGCGAGCTGTTCGAGGCCGCCAAGGCCAACTGGCGCGAGGTGGAACCGGCCATCTTCGGCACGCTGCTGGAGCAGGCATTAGACCCGGTGGAGCGGCGTAAGCTCGGCGCGCACTACACCCCGCGCGCCTATGTCGAGCGGCTGGTAGTCGCTACCGTCATCGAACCGCTGCGGGCGGAATGGGACCTCGTGCGCGCCACCGCCGAGCGGCTGAGCAGCGAGGGCAATCCCGGAGCCGCTTTGGCGGAGGTGACGAAGTTCCATGCGCAGCTTTGCGGCGTGCGCGTGCTGGACCCCGCCTGCGGCACCGGCAACTTCCTCTATGTCGCCCTGGAGCTGATGAAGCGGCTGGAAGGCGAGGTGCTGGAAGCGGTGGCTGACCTTGGCGGGCAGGAAGCGCTAGGTCTGGACCGCCACACCATCGACCCGCACCAGTTTCTCGGCATGGAGCTGAACCCGCACGCCGCCGCCATTGCCGAGCTGGTGGTGTGGATCGGCTTCCTGCAATGGTTTTTCCGCACGCAGGGCGGTCAGCCGACCGAGCCTATTCTGCGCGACTTCAAGACCATCAAGGCGATGGACGCGGTGCTGCTGCACGACGGCAGCGAACCGGCGCTGGACGAGGCGAGCCGGCCGGTGATGCAGATGGATGCGGAGGGGCGCCGCGTGCCGGTGCTCGCCTTCCGCAACCCGCGCCTGCCGCCATGGCCGGAAGCGGAGTACATCGTCGGCAACCCGCCCTTCATCGGCGGGAAGGATGTGCGCGGCCGGCTGGGCGATGGCTATGCCAAGGCGCTGTGGGCGGCGCACCCGCACATGAACGAGAGCGCCGATTTCGTCATGTACTGGTGGGACCGCGCGGCCGACTTGCTGACCCGTCGCGGAACCCGGCTGCGGCGGTTCGGGTTCGTCACCACCAATTCCATCACGCAGGAGTTTTCCCGCCGCGTCATGGCGGCGCGGATGAAGGCGAAGAAGCCCATTTCGCTGCTGATGGCGATACCGGACCACCCGTGGACCAAAGCCACCCGCGACGCGGCGGCGGTGCGCATTGCCATGACGGTGGCGTCGACCGGCAAGCACGACGGCGTGCTGAGCGAAGTCGTGCGCGAGGGGGGGCTGGAAGGCGACGCACCGACAATCGAGTACGCGGACTACCGAGGCGAGATCAATCCTGACCTGACCGTTGGCGCCGATGTAACAAGCGCGACAGGCCTTCGCTCCAACGACTTCATTTCGTCGCCCGGCATGAAGCTCCACGGTTCAGGCTTCATCATCAGCCCAGCCGAAGCCGAAGCTGTGGGTCTAGGCAAGCGTGAGGGCCTAGAAGCATTTGTGCGGCCGTATCGGAATGGCCGTGACCTCGCAGCACGTGGGCGCGGCGTCCTTGTCATCGACCTGTTTGGGTTGGAGGAAGAGGAGGTGCGTCGGGATTACCCCGAGGTATATCAGCGCTTGTTGACAGTGCGTGCCGCACGAGATGAGCAATGCCTCCGGTCGAACACGCCCGATGCAATCGAATACGCTAAGCGCTGGTGGGTGTTTGGAAAGCCGCGACAGGAGCTGCGAGGAGCACTGAGGGGGCTGCGCCGCTACGTTGCGACGGTTGAGACATCGAAGCACAGGGTCTTCCAGTTCCTGCCGGAGGATATCGTTCCGGACAATATGCTCGTATGCATTGCCAGCGATGATGCGTTTGTTCTTGGCGTTCTGTCGTCCCGGACGCACGTCGTTTGGGCTCTGCGTGCCGGTGGATGGCTCGGCATCGGCAATGACCCGCGTTACTCCAAATCGCGGGTCTTCGACCCTTTCCCCTTCCCGGACGCCTCCGAGCCACTGAAAGTCGACATCCGCGCCGTTGCTGAGGAACTAGACGCCTTCCGCAAGGCCCGGCAGGTGGAGCATCCGCGTCTGACCCTCACGCAGATGTACAATGTGCTGGAGAAGCTGAGAGTCGGCGCATCACTCGACGAGGACGACGAGCGCATCCGCGACGAGGGATTGGTGCTGGTTCTGAAAGAGCTGCACGACCGGCTCGACGCGCGGGTGTTGGATGCCTATGGCTGGCCGCACAACCTTTCCGACGAGGACATCATCGCCCGCCTCGTGGCGCTCAACAAGCAGCGCGCCAAGGAGGAGGCTCGGGGCCTGATCCGCTGGCTGCGGCCAGACTACCAGAAGGCCCGCGCCGGCCTCGCGACCTCCGTGCGGCCGGAAGAGACGCAGGACAGCATGGCACTGGTGGTGGACGCCGCTAGGGAGCAGAAGCCGCAATTCCCGGCGGACGAGGTGGAGCGTACCGCCGCCATCATGGCCGCGCTTGCCAACGCCTCCGGCACCGTGGATGCCGCCGCCATCGCCGCGGGCTTCCGGCAGGGCAAGCGTGTCGAGCCGCAGATACAGGCCACCCTCGCCTCACTGGTCCGCATGGGCTTTGCCAGCAGCCCGGACGGCCGCAGCTTCATGTTCCGCCGCGTGGCATGAGGCGCGTCGGCGTGATGGGGTTGCGGACCGCATCCGCGTGAATTAATTCGCGTCTGTCTGTCGGGGGACGGACGCAGATTTCTCGGGTTTCGCATGGCACTCTGTCGCGTCCCCGGATGCGGCGCTGAGGCGACCCGCTTCGGGCATTACTGCACCACCCACAAGTCCCGCGTCCGCCGCCACGGCGACGTTGCCCAGCTCGGCATCACCAAGGCCGCGCTGTCGCCCTATGTCGACCGCGTGCGCGCCCGCATCGCCAAGAACACCGGGAGCCCGCTCTGGTCGCAATGCGATGAGCGATGGCGCGCCACCGTGGAGCACGCACAGCGCATCCTCGCGGCCTTTCAGGGCGGCCGGGCGGTGAACCGCTTCGAGCTGCGGGCGGCCGGCGAGGTGCTTCGGCTGGTGGATATCGAGGCGCGGGCGGTGGTGGAAACGGTGGCGGCGCTCTACCTGATGCGCGACGCCGACCCCCGCAAATTCCGCACCGATGCCGCCTTTAATGCCCAGCTCGTGCGCCGGGTGCGGGGGCTCTCGGAGGTCAATGCGGGCGTCTGGTTCGATCATGCGAGCGGCCGAACGAAGCGCGTCTATCGCGACGTTCCCCCCGCCGTGTCCGCCATCGTCGCGCAATGGCTGGTCGAGACGCTGGGTGTGGTGGGGCTGCGCTTGGCCGAACTGGAACGACGCGAGCAGGAGGAGGCCGCCGCTAAGAGCGACGCCTTCCGAAACGCGCTGGAGGATTTGACGTGACGGTGACGAGCTTGGAAGCCCTGCGCAAGGCGGCTGTGGAGGCCAAGGGGGCGGAGGTGGGGCCGTTAACGGTCAAACTGGACGATATCGAGCGGAACCCGGTGTTTCAGGTTCGGGCGAAGCTGGACGAACGGAACGTCAGTCGGCTGGCGAGTTGCTACAAGGCTGGCACCGAGGTCGCCCCGATCATTGTGGCCTTCTGCGGGGAAGCCCTCTACCCCGTCATCATCGACGGACACCACCGCCATAAGGCCTCGATGGAGGCCGGCAAGGACACCGTTGAGGTCAAAGCGGCAGTGCTGTCGAAGCCGGAGGCGATGCGCCGGGCGGCCGAAGCGAACCTGAAGCACGGCCTCCAGCTCAAGAGCGCGGAGTTGCGGGAGGTGTTCCGGACATTCATCCGGTCAGGCGGGCACGTCACAAGGGCCGGCTACACCAAGGACGGCCAGAAGGCCGGCGCACAGTTCATGTCTTATGCCGAACTCGGCGCGCGGCTCGGCAAGTCCAAGGGCACTGTGCGGAACTGGATGCAGGCGGATTTCCCCGCAACCTTCCGCAAGATGGGCGGAGTCGAGGAGCCATGGACCAATGAAGGCCAGACGCCCGCCGCCCCGAAGCGCTACGACGTTGAGGTTGAAGCAGCGCGCGACGCCCTCGCGAACCTCAAGAGGGCCTTCGGCGACGCTCCGGACTATTGGGCGCGGGAGGATATGCTGCGGCTGATGCGGAGCATGCTGACGACGCTGGAGGAGCAGCACCGCGCGGAGGATGCCACCTCAACCCATTGGGAGCCGGAGGAGCCGGAAGGAGAAAGTCCGTTCTAGCAATGGCAATGCTTTTCGGTCGATACCGTTCAATTTGACCACCTCTAGGGCACTGCCACGAGCTGCGGGGCCATTGATTTCAATGCCTCGGGAGCGAGACCCGACCACTTTTGGGTTCTTGCGGCGCTCTGGAGGCGCTGCCGGGCATCTCGTCAGACGCTAGTCAGTCTCGTAGCGCGGCACCTTGTTCAGTTCCGCCACCAGCACGGTGGGGCTCGCATGCTCGTAGGTGCGGGCAACCCCCTTGACCGTGTGCCCAACGAGAACATCGCGGATAGACTCCTCAACACGGGCAAGTTGGAGAAGCGTTTTCAACGTATGGCGCCACGCGTGGTTTGGCTGTAGGCGCGGGTCCAGACCTACGGTTTCCTGTACCCACAAGCCGATGTCCTTCGCCGCCAATTCGGCCTGCGTCGCCTTCGCGTCCGGTTTCCTTCGGCGCGTAGGGTCATAGAACAACGGGCCGGGACCTCTCGATGCGGCGAAGGCCGGGAAACCCTGCTCCACCAAGTGCTCATGAACGAACGCGCGACGGCTCTGGCCGCTCTTCACCGTGCCGGCTTCGGGAACAATGTCCAGCACCCACACGCCGTCTTCTTGGCGGATATCGCAGCCGCGAAGTTGCGTCATTTCCTGTACCCGGGCGCCCGTGTAGGCACAAAGCCACGGAACCCACCGGCGGGCTGCTGCACGTGCCGGGTATTTCGGATCATCAGCAACCGCCAGCGCGGCCGAAAGGATGGCCTTGGATTCGTCCGTGCGGAAATTCGGTTGCCGCGCACGGGCGGCCTTCGGAACCTTCAGCTTGACGTTCGCGGCCGGATTAGCCGCCAACAATCGGCCTCCGGGGTATGACGCAGCCCATCCCAGCACCGACTTGAGCGCCGTGAGGTAGTTGTCCCGAATTGTCTTAGGCGCGATGCCGCCGATGTCCTGCAAATGCTGCACCCACCGCCAGATATCGTCTTCAGTGATGTCGCGCGCGCTCCTGCCTTCTATGAAGGCATCAAGTTTGGTGATGGGCGGGCCGTAGACTTTGAGCGTGCCATGCTTGATGGCAGGGTTCGCAGCCTTCCACCGCTCGAAAAGCTCTGCAATCGTCAGCGCCTCGCCTGACGCAGCAGCGGCGCCAGAAGGCTTTGAGACCGGCGCAGTACGCTCCCACACAGGGAACCGCGCGGGGCGCTCATCGGCGCTGTAGTCGCCCTCCGCAAGCTGCATGAGCCGCTGGTGAGCGGCATAGAACTGGTCCTCCATCGCCTCCATGAACAGCGGGAGTGAAGCCGGCGCGAGGGTCACGCCCTCGTCCAAGAAGAACTGAGCGAGGTGTCCCCGGTCGTGCAGGAAAGCATGCACCCGTTGGGTCGTCTTCGGCCCGCGCGGCCTCTCATCCAGAGGCGAGATGTCACGTTCATCCAACAGACCGCCCGTAGCCTCCAGCGCTTGAAGAGCTTCGACGGAGAGCTGCCAGCCCTCGGGTGTGGTGCTGGCATCATCGTCATGGCGTGCCACGAACCACTGGTACCACCGCCCAGCCAACGCCAGAGCCTGCTTACGCGAGAGAACAGTTATGCCGTCCGCCAGCGCAGCGAACCGCGCCTCCCACTCGGCATGTAGTTCAGCGTTCCGCCTGCGGGCCTCGTCGCGGTCAGTGCCCAGCCAGCGCACAATCTCCGTCTTGCCGATGCGCGCACGGAGAGCTTCGGGGACGACCTTCCGGAAACGCCAGCGTCCGGACGTCCGGTTGAGCTTCGGAGAGGGGTAGGCCATGCGCATATTGGGTCGCCTCACTGGACCAAAGAGGCGGCCGAAACTCCTTCTAGATCAACAACCTGTTGGAAACTATCACTCCGCCAGCACGCGTGTCGAGGGGAAGGTGATCTCGACGATGGTGCCGACATCCACCGCGCTGCGGATGTTGAAGCTGGCGCGGTTGGCCTCCGCCAGCGCCTTGGTCAGCGGCAGGCCGAGGCCGGTGCCGCCCGAGCCGGCGCGGCCGGAAGTGGCGATCTGGCGGAACGGCTCCATGGCGATGGCGATGTCCGCCTCCGACATGCCGATGCCGGTGTCGCGCACCCGCAGCACCACTTCGCCCTGTTCGGTCAGCGTCGTCGACAGGATCACCTGGCCGCCCGGCTGGGTGAATTTCACCGAGTTGGAGACGAGGTTCAGCACGATCTGGCGGATCGAGCGCGCATCCGCGACCACAGGCGGCAGGTCGGTGGCGAGCGAGGAGCGCACCACGATGCGCTCGCGGTTCGCCTGCGGCTGCATGATCGCCATGCACTGCTGCACGATCTCGTTGAGCGCCACGCTGGTGAAGGCGAGGTCGAGCTTGCCGGCCTCGATCTTGGAGAGGTCCAGAAGATCGTTGATCAGCGAGATCAGGTGCTCGCCGGAGGAGTGGATGTCGCGCAGATAGTCGCGGTAGCGCTGGTTCTCGATCGCCCCGAAGCGCTCCTCCATCATGACTTCCGAGAAGCCGATGATGGCGTTGAGCGGGGTGCGGATCTCGTGGCTGATCTTGGCGAGGAAGTCGGACTTGGCGAGGTTGGCGCGCTCGGCGAGGTGCTTGGCCTCGGTCAGCTCCTCCTCGGCCTTCTTCCACTGGGTGATGTCGCGCAGCACGGCGCAGAACTTGGTCGGGTCGTCGCCGATCCGGCCCATGGTCATGAACAGCGGGATCAGCCCGCCCTCGCGCACGCGGCCGATCACCTCGCGCCCGTCGTTCAGCACGCTGGCGACGCCGTTTGAGGCGAGCCCGTCGAGATAGTCGATCGCTGCACGGTGGCTCTCGGGCGCCAGCAGCAGGGTAATGGCCTCGCCCTGTACGTCGCCGGCGTTGAAGCCGAACAGCGCCTCGGCCGGGTGGTTCATGGAGAGGATGGTGCCGGCCTTGTCGATCAGCACCACGCCGTCGGTGGCGGTGTCGAGGATGGCGCGCAACTCGCGCTCGGCATTCTCCGCCTGGCGCAGGGCGAGCTCGGCCTGGCGGATCCGCTCGTCGGTCACGGCGTCGAGGCGGTGCAGCACATAGAGCATCGCCGTGCCGCCCTCCCAGGGGGCGGACATCAGTCGCGCCTCGACGGTGATGCCGTGGCCGGTGGCGGTGAGGAGGGTCAGGGCGCGGCTTTCTTCGTCACCGCCGGCCCGCTGCGCGCCGAACAGCGTGGCGAGGCCGCCGGCGGCCTCCAGCGCGGCGAGGTCGGCGTGGCCGGTCCATTCCAGCAGCGCGCGGTTGGCGTAGAGCAGGTGGTCGCCGCGGAACGCAAGCATGGCGAGCGGCAGCCGGTCGAGAACGGGCCGCTCGCCGTCGCTGAGCACGCGCTGCAAGCCCTCCGGCTCGGGCCGGGGAGGGAGCGGCGGAACTGCGGCCGGGAGCTCGGCGGCGGGCGGAATGGCGACCGACGCAGTGGGGGCGGGCGCCGCCGCCGGTTCGGCCGGAGCGGGCTCGGCCGGCGGGGGGAAGTCGTCGTCGACGCCTTCCAGTTTGGCACCGAGCGCGCGGGCGATCTCGCGGAAGGCGTTGCGCTCGCCGTTGGACAGGCCTTCCCAGGAGGCGCGCACGCCGTTCTCGCCATTGCCGCGCAGCGGCACGACGTTCGGCGCGGAGGGGACGAGGCTGAGCGTGACGCGCACCGGCGACGTCGGCTCGGCCGCCGCGGGGGCCGTCGGCGCGGCGGGCGCAGGCGGCGGCTCGGCCGCGCGGGGCGGGATCGGAGGCGCGACGGGCGGCACGATAGGTGGTGCGGCGGGCCGGGGAGCGGGCGCCTGCACCGGCCGCTCGGGCGAGGCGCGGCGGCCCTTGATCAGGCCGAAGCCGCGCATGCCCTCGCCGCGGATCGGTGCGCCGCCGAGCTCGATGTCGAGCGCGTCGCCGCGCGCGGTGGGCAGCAGCACCGGCAGGCGGGAGAAGCTCAGCCCTTCCAGCGCGGCGCGATGGGCGCCGGGGGCGCCGAGCGCCTGCCAGTCGAGGCCAGCGATCTCTTCCGGGACACGGCCGAGCGCAGAGGCGAGGCGCGGGTCGACATGGCCGATCCGGGCATCGAGGCCGGTGCGCCAGGTGAAGCGGGTGGGGGCGTCGTGCGGCTCCTCGGCCGGCGAGGGGGCGGCAGGGGCAGCCTCGGCGGGCATGCCCACGGGCGCGATGTCGAGGCCGACCAGCAGCACCGCCCGCGCGGAGCCGGCGGCGACGAGCGTGCAGGCGAAGGTCGCCGGCGTCAGCCGCCCGGCGAGGCGCACGCGCTCCAGTCGCGGCGGACGGTTTGGGCGCAGCCCGGGCGCGAGGCGGGCGGCGAGCCCCGCGGCCATGGCCGGGTCGAGCACGGCGCGGCCGGCCGGGTTGGCGGCGATCAGCGTGCCGTCGGCATGCACCAGCACGGCCGGCGCCGCCGCCGCGAGGACGGTTGCCGCCTGGGCGCGCAGGGCGTCGAGCGCCGCGCTGCCGAAACCGTCCGTGGGTGTGTTCATCGTCCCCAGAATGACCCCGCCGGCAATACCGCCAGCCCTTTGCGAATTCAGGACGGCCTGCCGATGGGGCATGCCGCCGGAACGTAACAATAGTGCGGGCCGGCGCCCTATGCCATGAGGAGCGGCCCTCGTCGTTCCAGCTTCATCATTTCCGGTTAATCGGATGCCACCGATACCGGTTAACCGGATGCAACCGGGCGCGCGAAAAAAGGCGCAAATTCGATTGCCTTTCGCAGCGCAGCTTCTACTTTCGATTTAGGCGTCAGTGCGGATGCATCGCCCGCTGGCGGAACCTAAGATCCGATGCCGTCAACGGGAGGGAGTTGTGCCATGGCCGACGATCCGAAGCTCGAAGTCCCTCCGGAACTGCGAACCATCGCCGAGCAGGGCGTGGACCAGGCCCGCGCGGCGTTCGACGGCTTCCTGAGCGCGACGCACAAGGCGCTGGACGACGCCGGCCGCCAACTCGACGCGGCGCATGAGAATGTCCGCGACCTCGGCCGCACCACGCTGGAGTTCACCGAGGCCAACATCGCCGCCGGCTTCGATTTCGCCACCCGTCTCGCCAAGGCGTCGACGGTGGAGGAGTGGACGCGCCTGCACGCCGACTACGTGAAGGAACAGGCCGCCCGGCTGACCGAGCAGGCGAAGGCGCTCGGCGAGCATGCCGGCGGCGCCGGCTTCGGCGGGCACAAATAAGCGGACCAAGCGCGCCTGAAGCGGGCCTCGTGCCGCGCCGGCGAAAAAATTTGCGCATCCGGGTTGATTGTGCATTGCAATATGATATTGCAGTGCACAATTACAGCGTAGAGATCAGGCAGGGTGAACCGGAACGCTTCCGGGGGCCGCGTCTGCCGGTCAACGCAGGGTCGCGCGAGCGCGGAGCGCGGCCATGCCTTGTTGAACCCGAGCCGCGAATGCGAGGAGAAAACGCATGGTTGAGGCCACCACCGTTCCGCCTTCGCCGAAGAAGGCCGCCAAGGCTGCCACCTCGGCTTTCGAGGCGGCGATGCCGAAGTTCGACATTCCCAAGTTCGACATCCCCGCGAGCATGGAAGTGCCCGCCGTGATGCGCGAAATGGCCGAGAAGAGCGTGCAGAGCGCGCGTGAGGCCTATGAGAAGATGAAGACGAGCGCCGAGGAGACGACCGATCTCCTCGAGGACACCTATTCGACCGCCTCCAAGGGCGTCGCCGAATACAACGCCGTCGCGCTGGAGTCGCTGCGCACCAATGTGAACGCCGCGTTCGACTATGTCGGCGCGCTGTTCGGCGCCAAGAGCGTCTCCGAGGCGGTCGAGCTTTCGACCGGCCACATGCGCAAGCAGTTCGACGTGCTCTCGGCGCAGGCCAAGGAGCTCTCCACCCTCGCCCAGAAGGTGGCGACCGACACCGCCGAGCCGATCAAGGCCTCGGTCGAGAAGACCATCAAGAAGTCGGTCTGATCGCCGGTTTTTGAACAATCGCTAAGACCCGGTCCGCGCTCGCGGACCGGGTTTTTTCGTGCCCGCGCTCCCGCCCGTCGCCGCCGCCGGGAGCCTGTCGGTGCTTGACTCGATCCCGGCGACCTGCCTATCTCGCGGCGGTTTGGCACTCTCCCAGGATGAGTGCCAGTGATACCAGCAAACGCTGCCCATGAGCGCCATGCCGGCGCGAGACAGGAAGACCGAGGATCAACCGATGGCCAAGCTGAAGTTCCGCCCCCTGCATGATCGCATCGTGGTCAAGCGCCTGGATGCCGAGGAGAAGACTGCGGGCGGCATCATCATTCCCGACAGCGCCAAGGAAAAGCCCTCGCAGGGCGAAGTCGTCGCCGTCGGCCCGGGTGGCCGCGATGAGGCCGGCAAGCTGGTCCCGCTCGACGTCAAGGCCGGCGACAAGGTGCTGTTCGGCAAGTGGTCCGGCACCGAAGTGAAGATCGACGGTCAGGACCTGCTGATCATGAAGGAATCCGACGTCATGGGCATCGTCGGCTGAGGCCGGCTGAACACCCCCGACGCAACCCCATTCAGGAGTAGGCCACATGGCTGCCAAGGAAGTAAAATTCGCCGGTGACGCCCGCGAGCGCATGCTGCGCGGCGTCGACATCCTCGCCAACGCGGTGAAGGTGACCCTCGGTCCGAAGGGCCGCAACGTCGTCATCGAGAAGAGCTTCGGCGCTCCCCGCATCACCAAGGACGGCGTCACCGTCGCCAAGGAGATCGAGCTCGAGGACAAGTTCGAGAACATGGGCGCCCAGATGGTGCGCGAAGTGGCCTCGAAGACCAATGACCTCGCCGGCGACGGCACCACCACCGCCACCGTGCTGGCCCAGGCCATCGTCAAGGAAGGCGCCAAGGCGGTTGCCGCCGGCATGAACCCGATGGACCTGAAGCGCGGCGTCGACCTCGCGGTCGTCGAGGCGATCAAGGACATCAGCAAGCGCGCCAAGAAGGTGAAGAACACCGACGAAGTCGCGCAGGTCGGCACCATCTCCGCCAATGGCGACGCCTCGATCGGCCAGATGATCGCCGGCGCGATGCAGAAGGTCGGCAATGAGGGCGTGATCACCGTCGAGGAAGCCAAGACCGCCGAGACCGAGCTCGAGGTCGTCGAGGGCATGCAGTTCGACCGCGGCTATCTCTCGCCGTACTTCATCACCAACGCCGAGAAGATGATCGTCGATCTGGAAGATCCCTTCCTGCTGATCTTCGACAAGAAGCTGTCGGGCCTGCAGCCGATCCTCCCGGTGCTGGAGCAGATCGTGCAGTCGGGCAAGCCGCTGCTGATCGTCGCCGAGGACGTCGAGGGCGAGGCCCTGGCCACGCTCGTCGTCAACAAGCTGCGCGGCGGCCTCAAGGTCGCGGCCGTGAAGGCGCCGGGCTTCGGTGACCGCCGCAAGGCCATGCTCGAGGACATCGCCATCCTCACCGGCGGCCAGGTGATCTCGGAAGAGCTCGGCATCAAGCTGGAGAGCGTCAATCTCGCCATGCTCGGCCGCGCCAAGAAGGTGATCATCGAGAAGGAAAAGACCACCCTTGTCGACGGCGTCGGCAAGAAGAAGGACATCGAGGGCCGCGTCGCCCAGATCAAGCAGCAGATCGAGGAGACCACCTCGGACTACGACCGCGAGAAGCTGCAGGAGCGTCTGGCCAAGCTGGCGGGCGGCGTCGCGGTGATCCGCGTCGGCGGCGCGACCGAGATCGAGGTCAAGGAGAAGAAGGACCGCGTTGACGACGCGCTCAACGCCACCCGCGCCGCGGTGGAAGAAGGCATCGTCCCCGGCGGCGGCATCGCCCTGCTGCGCGCCAAGAAGGCGGTCGAGAAGCTCACCTCCGAGAACCCGGACATCGCCGCCGGCATCAAGATCGTGCTGCGCGCGCTCGAGGCGCCGATCCGCCAGATCGCCGAGAACTCGGGCGTCGAGGGCTCGATCGTGGTCGGCAAGGTGCTGGAGTCGAAGGACCAGAACTTCGGCTTCAACGCCCAGTCCGAGCAGTTCGTCGACATGATCGCCTCCGGCATCGTCGACCCGGCCAAGGTGGTGCGCACCGCTCTGCAGGACGCGGCCTCCGTGTCCGGCCTGCTCATCACCACCGAGGCGATGATCGCCGACCTGCCGAAGCCCGCCGCGGCCGCCCCGGCCATGCCGGGTGGCGGCATGGGCGGCATGGACTTCTGAGGAAGTCCAACCGCTTCTGAACAAGAAGGGGCGTGGCGCGAGCCGCGCCCTTTTCTTTTGGCGGCCGCCGCTAAGTCGTCATCCCGGCCGTAGGCGAAGCCGACGGCAGGGGGAAGGGACGACCTCGATAGGCCAGAGGAATATAATCCTAGACAAAGACCCTTCCCTCTGCCATCCTTGCTCCACCTCGTCCCGATGAGGGGGCGCAACCGGAGCGGCCGGCTCGCGCGGGACGGGGGGCGGTGGCCGTCTGGCGGGGATAACGCACCTCGTCCGGGCGGCGGCCCAAGCCGTGCGTTCCCGGCTCGCACTTTCCGCGAGTCACCGCGGCTGGCGCAAACCGGTTCGCCGGGGCGCGTGCAGCCCCCCAGCGGAGGATAGCAACGGTAGTTCCTCCGGGGGCCGCATGGAGCAAGCCCGAAAACACCGTGTGCGGGGCGCCGGAGATCGGCGCGTCGGTTGGTTGAATGAAGGCTTGCACCACCTTTTCACAATCGGTGCAGGCGACCGCCGGAGTGTCCGCTCCGGCGCCCCGCACGCCCCTTCTCGGGGGCGGGGACTGCCTCAAATCCCCGGCCGGATTCCGGCGCGGGGCGTTTCGTGCTGGAGCCATGGCGGCCGTCGCCCGGCGGCCGAACCGGGCCGCCGCTCCCTCATTTCTGATGTGCGCTTGCCGTCCGCGAGGTCCATCGTGCGCGCGAACATCGGGAGGACGTCCATGGATCAGCGCATCATCGACCTCTACGACCGTTTCACCCACGGCCAGATCGGCCGGCGGGACTTCATGGAGAAGCTCGCGACAATCGCCGGCTCGGCGGCGGCCGCGAGCGCGCTGCTGCCGCTGCTCGCCAACGACTATGCCCGCGCCGCCGTGGTCGAGGAAAACGATGCGCGCATCGACGTGTCGCGCGCCCGGTATCCTTCCGGCGCCGGCGAGGTGGACGGCTATCTGGTGCGCGCCAAGCGCGTCGACGCCAAGCGGCCGGCGGTGCTGGTGATCCATGAGAACCGCGGCCTCAACCCGCACATCAAGGACGTCACCCGCCGCCTCGCGCTGGAGGGATTCCTCGCCTATGGCGTCGATCTCCTCTCGCCCGACGGCGGCACGCCGCAGGACGAGGACAAGGCCCGCGACATGATCGGCGCGCTCGACCGGCAGGCGACGGTGGCGCGCGCGGCCGACGCGGTGGCGTTCCTCGCCAGGCATCCGCTTTCCACCGGATCCGTGGGGGCGGTCGGCTTCTGCTGGGGCGGCGGCATGGTGAACCTGCTCGCCGAGGAGAGCGAGCAGCTCAAGGCCGGCGTTGCCTATTACGGCATGCAGCCGCCGCTGGAGAAGGTCGACCGCATCAAGGCGGCGCTGCTGCTGCACTATGCCGGGCTCGACACCCGCATCAACGAGGGCATCGCCGCCTATGAGGCGGCGCTGAAGCAGGCTGGCAAGACCTACCAGGTCTACGTCTATGACGGCGCTAACCACGCCTTCAACAACGACACGAGCCCCTCGCGCTACGACCCCAAGGCGGCGGAGCTGGCGTGGAGCCGCACCAGTGCCTTCCTCGCCGAGCATCTCGGTGCGCCGCCGCCGGTGGAGACGTGATCGGCCTCAGATCGGCGGCAGATGCAGCCATTGCGCGGTGGCGCTGAGCACCAGGTCCACCGCCAGCGCCGCGAGGATCATGCCCATCACCCGGCTGATGATCGAGGTGCCGCCGCGGCCGATGACATGCACCAGCCGGCTCCCCGCCAGCATGATGGCGAGGGTGGCCAGCAGCACCAGGCCGAAGGTGGCGATGGTCATCATCAGGTCCGGCACGTCGTGCCGGGCATTGTCGGTCAGCACCACGGCGGCGAGCATCGCGCCTGGGCTGGCGATGGAGGGGATGGCGAGCGGATGGATGGCGATCTCGACCGGATTGGTCTCGGCCGGTGCCACCGTGTCGGCGTGGCTGGTGCCGTTGATCATGGTCAGCGCGAACAGGAACAGCACGATGCCGCCGGCGATCTGGAAGGACTCGATGGATATCTCCATCGTCTTCAGCAGCCAGTGTCCGGCCAGCGAGAAGAAGGTCAGCACGCCGAAGGAGACGATGATCGACAGCACCGCCGCCTGGCTGCGGTCGGCGGCGTCGAGGCCGGTGGTGACGGCGAGGAAGACGGGGAGGGTGCCGAGCGGGTCGATGACGACCCAGAGAGTGACGAACTCTTGAACGCGTTCCGACCAGTTCATCGCTCGACCGACCTCGAAACATCCGCCTCGACACGCCCGCCCAATTGCCCACAGGCCGGGCACGGAGCGGGTTGCGTCCCCGCCGCCGCGCCGGCATCTTGCGGTCCGCCGCCGTCCTCGGGCGGTGCCGAGTCGCATAGAGAAGCCCCGATCGTGGCCGCCGAACGTCAGAAGCCGGACTTTTCAACGGAGCGCGCCGCCTGGAAGGCGGGTGACGTACCGGTAGCCGGCGTTGACGAGGTCGGCCGCGGCCCGCTGGCCGGGCCGGTGGTGGCCTGCGCCGTGGTGCTCGATCCCAAGCGCGTGCCCAAGGGGCTGGACGATTCCAAGAAGTTGACGGCGGTGCAGCGTGAGGCGCTGTTCGAGGTGATCTGCGCCACCGCCGAGGTGTCGCTCGCCTTCGCCCCGCCGGCCCGCATCGACGGTCACAATATCCGGCAGGCGACGCTGTGGGCGCAGGCCAAGGCGGTGGCGGGGCTGCCCTGCACGCCGCGCCTCGTGCTGGTCGACGGCAATGACCCGCCGCCGATAGGCTGCGCGGTGCGGGCGATCATCGGCGGCGACGGGCTGGTGGCCTCCATCGCCGCCGCCTCCATCGTCGCCAAGGTGACGCGGGACCGGCTGATGGCCTCGCTCGGCCTCGCCCATCCCGGCTACGGCTTCGAGCGCCACATGGGCTACTCGACGCCCGAGCACCAGCAGGCGCTGGCCGCGCTCGGCGCCTGCCGCCACCACCGCACCTCCTTCGCGCCGGTGCGCGAGCGGCTGGCGCAAGGCGTTCTGGCGCTGGAAGTGCCCGCGCCGGAGGCGGCGGAATAGAAGCTACTGGTTGATCTCCGGCTCGATGAGCCGTGCGAGGTTCTTCAGCGATTCCTGCCAGCCGAGATAGCAGGCCTCCGGCGGGATGAGGTCGGGGATGCCGGCCTGCTCGATCTTCACGTCCGTGCCGACCGAGACCTTCTTCAAGGCCACGGTCACCCGCATCTCGCCGGGCAGGTTGGGATCGTCGAACTTGTCCGTGTAGACCACCCGCTCGCCGGGGACGAGCTCGACATATTCGCCGCCGAAGGCGTGGCTGTCGCCCGTGGTGAAGTTGCGGAACGACATGCGGAACGTGCCGCCGACCTTGGCATCGAGATGATGCACGGTGCAGGTGAAGCCGTTGGGCGGCAGCCATTTGGCGAGCGCGTCCCCCTCGATGAAGGCGCGGTAGACCTTCTCCGGGCTGGTGGCGAAAACGCGGTGCAGATTTACGGTGCCGGGCATGCTCGTTCGTCCTCGTGGCTGATGGTAGGGATCGCCGAGCCGGCGTCTACCGACCCATGCCACGAGGACGAACGAGGCTTCGCCGATCCGACAGCGGACCGCAAATTTTCCGCCGCGGCCCCGCCTAGTGGTAGCCCTCGCCCTGGTGCACCTTGCCGCGGAACAGCCAGTACACGAAGGCGATGTAGCCGAGGATGATCGGCAGCATGAAGATGGTGCCGATCAGCATGAACACCTGGCTCGCCGGCGCTGCGGCGGTCTGCCAGACGGTCAGCGTCGGCGGCACGAGATAGGGGAAGATCGAGATCCCGATGCCGATATAGCCGAGCAGGAACAGGCCGATCACGCCGAAGAAGGGCAGGTGCTCATGCCCCTTCTCCAGCCAGCGCCACACCGCATAGGCGAGCACGAGGGTGAGGATCGGCACCGGCGCCAGATAGAACAGGTTCGGCGTAGTGAACCAGCGCTCGGCGATTCGCGGGAAGGCGATCGGCGTCCACAGGCTGACGATACCCATGAAGATCAGCACCACCGGCAGCAGCAGCCGTGCATGGGCGCGCGCCTGCGCCGCGGCGATGCCTTCGGTCTTCATCACCAGCCACACGCTGCCGATCAGCGCATAGCCGGCAACGACGCCCATCCCGCACATGAAGGCGAAGGGCGTCGCCCAATCGAGCGGTCCGCCGGCGAAGGCGTTGTTCTCCACCTTGATGCCCTGCACGAAGCCGCCGAGCAGCATCCCCTGGAAGAAGGCGGCGAGCGTCGAGCCGCCGGCGAAGGCGATGTTCCATAGGAAGCGGCTGGTGTCGGCGACGTGGCGGAACTCGAAGGCCACTCCGCGGAACACCAGTGCCAGCAGCATGAAGATCACCGGCAGGTAGAGCGCCGGCATGACCACGGAATAGGCGAGGGGGAAGGCGACGAAGAGCCCGCCGCCGCCGAGCACGAGCCAGGTCTCGTTGCCGTCCCAGAACGGGGCGACCGAGCTCATCATCTGGTCCTTCTCCGCATCGCTCTTGGCGAAGGGGAACAGGATGCCGATGCCGAGATCGAAGCCGTCCAGCACCACATACATGGCGATCGCGACCGCCAGCAGCAGCGCCCAGATGACGGGCAGGTAGTATTCCATGCCGAGGCTGAAGACCATGGCTCATTCCCCCGGTGCGTTGATCGCCGCGCGCGTCGCCTCGTGGGCGGAGGCGAGCGGGCGGTTCGGCAGGCCTTCGGGCGGCTCCACGGCGGGACCCTGCGGGCCTCTCACGATCAGGCGGTTGATGTAGTAGATGCCGCCGGAGAACACGATGCCGTAGACGACGACGAACAGCGCCAGCGTCGTCGCCACCTGCCAGCCTTCGATGGGCGAGGCCGCGTCCAGGGTGCGCAGCACGCCGGTGGCGAGCCAGGGCTGGCGGCCGACCTCGGTGACGAACCAGCCCGAGAGGATGGTGACGAAACCGATCGGCCAGACATATTGCAGCGGTCCGACGAACCAGTCGGTCTCGAACAGCCGGCGCCGCCAGAGCAGCCAGGCGCCGATCCAGCCGATCGCGATCATCAGCAGGCCGAGCCCGACCATGACGCGGAAGGCGAAGAAGGGGATGGCGACGGGCGGGCGGTCCTCGGGGGCGAATTCCTTCAGCCCCTTGAAGGTGTCGCGCCAGCTATGGGTGAGGATGAGGCTGCCGAGGTGCGGGATGGCGATCTGGTAGTCGTTGCGCTCCTCCGCCTCGTTGGGGATGGCGAACAGCACCAGCGGCACGCCTTCGGCGCCCGGCTCGTTCTGCCAATGCGCCTCGATGGCGGCGACCTTGGCCGGCTGGTACTCGAGCGTGTTGAGCCCGTGCTGGTCGCCGATGAAGGCCTGGATCGGCGCCATGATGGCGATGAGCCCGATGGCCATGCGCATCATGGTGCGCGAATCCTCCGGGTAGCGCCCGGCATGGACGTAGCGCGCGCCGACCGCCAGCACGACGAAGGCAGTGGTGAGGTAGCAGGCCGTCACCATATGGGCGAGCCGGTAGGGGAAGCTCGGATTGAAGATCGCCGCTAGCCAGTCGGTCGGGTGGGCGACGCCGTCGATCATCTCGTAGCCGGCTGGCGTCTGCATCCAGCTATTGGCCGAGAGGATCCAGAAGGCGGAGAGCGTGGTGCCGACCGCCACCATCACGCAGGCGAAGACGTGCAGCCCGCGCGGCACCCGGTTCCAGCCGAACAGCATGATGCCGAGGAAGGTCGCCTCCAGGAAGAAGGCGGTCAGCACCTCGTAGCCGATCAGCGGGCCGACGACATTGCCGACCACATGCGAGAAGCGGCTCCAGTTGGTGCCGAACTGGTAGGACAGCACGATCCCCGACACCACGCCCATGGCGAAGGACACGGCGAAGATCTTGGTGAAGAAGCGGGCGATGCGGTGGTAGCGCTCATGCCCGGTGGTGATCCACAGCACCTCGAGCGTCGCGATATAGGCCGCCAGGCCGATGGTGAAGCTCGGAAAGATGATGTGGAAGGAGACGGTAAAGGCGAACTGGATGCGCGCCAGCAGGACGGGATCGAATTCCATCGCACTCCCCTGTGTCATTCACCGTTGACGGTGGGTGACGCGCGCAAGACTACGCCCGCCTTCGTCACGATGGAATGACTCAAAACGATTTGCCGGCGCAGTGTCCACCGGGAGAGGCCGCGGGGGCAGGGTACCACCTGTCGCGGCGGCAGGATGCCGCGTGGCGCCGCTGCCGATTTCTTTCGCGCCCTCATCCTGAGGTGCGAGCGGAGCGAGCCTCGAAGGATGCTCGTGAGAGAGCACATGGATAAGCATCCTTCGAGGCCCGGCGTTCGCCGGGCACCTCAGGATGAGGTCGTCCAGGGGTACGAAGTGTCAGTCCGGCGCTCGCTCCGGCAGCCCCGCCAGCCGCGCCTCGATCGCCAGCATGTCGCGCCAGGCCATGCGCTTGCCGAGCGGCGAGCGCAGGAGGTAGGCCGGGTGGAAGGTGGCGAGGGCCGGAATGACGCGCGAGCCGGTGTCGTAGTCCATCCAGCGCCCGCGTGCCTTGGTGATGCCGTCGCGTATGCCGAGCAGCGTCTGCGCCGAGGGACCGCCGAGGCACACCAGCACATCGGGATTGGCGAGTTCGATCTGCCGGCAGATGAAGGGCAGGCAGATGGCCGTCTCCTGCGGCGTCGGCGTGCGGTTGCCCGGCGGACGCCAGGGCACGACATTGGCGATATAGGCCGTGGTGCGATCGATGCCGATGGCCGCGAGCATGCGGTCGAGCAGCTTGCCGGAGCGGCCGACGAAGGGCTTGCCCTCGATGTCCTCATCGCGGCCCGGCGCCTCGCCGACCAGCATCAGCCGCGCCTGCGGGTTGCCGTCGGCGAAGACGAGGCGGGTAGCGGTGTGCTTGAGCGGGCAGCCGTCGAACTTCTCCAGCAGCGCCTCCAGCGCCTCCAGCGTCGGCGCGCTGGCGGCCGCCTCGCGCGCTTCGACGGCGGCGAGGTCGGGCGGCGGTGGGGCCTCGCCGGCCAGCGCCGGCGTCGCCGGTCGATGAGCGGCCGGGACCGGCGGAGCGGGCCGTGGCGCCGGCGCTGATTCGGCCGACGGCGCGAGGACCACGCGGCCGGCGGCGGCACTGCGCTCGGCCGCGCTCTCAGTGAAGCGGTCCACCGGCTGCTCGCCGAGCGCGACGTCGACCCCCGCCTCGACATGGAAGGCAAGGATGTCGGCCAGTACGTCGCGGTCGTTAAGTGTCGGAGCCATCAGCAGCATTCATCGGGTCGGTGATCCATCCTATCCGTTGGAGGGACGGTTGTCAGGTCGCGGCAAGCGTGGAAGAAGTCCAATCAGCAGTGGCGTCGGCGGAGGCAGGCATGGACGCGGCGGAAATGCCGGCAATTGAAACCGTCGAACGCGAGGCGATGGAATTCGATGTGGTGATCGTCGGCGCCGGGCCGGCGGGCCTCGCCGCGGCCATCCGCCTGAAGCAGCTCGACGAGAACCTCTCCGTCGTCGTGGTCGAGAAGGGCTCGGAGGTCGGCGCGCACATCCTCTCCGGCGCGGTGATCGATCCCATCGGCCTCGACCGGCTCTTCCCCGACTGGCGCGAGGAGCCGGACGCGCCGCTGAAGACGCCGGTGACGGACGACCGCTTCTATCTCCTCGGCCCCGCCGGCGCGCTGCGGCTGCCCAACGCGCTGATGCCGCCGCTGATGAACAATCACGGCGCCTATATCGGCTCGCTCGGCAATGTCTGCCGCTGGCTGGCTGCAAAGGCCGAGGCGTTGGGCGTGGAGATCTACCCCGGCTTCGCCGCGGCCGAAGTGCTCTATGACGAGGCGGACGGGACCCGGGTGGTCGGTATCGCCACCGGCGACATGGGGATCGGCCGCGACGGCGAGATCACCGACCGCTTCGCCCGCGGCATGGAGCTGCGCGCCAAGTACACGCTGTTCGCGGAAGGGGCGCGTGGCTCGCTCTCCAAGCAGCTCATCGCCCGCTACAGGCTCGACCAAGGGCGCGAGCCGCAGAAATTCGGCATCGGGCTGAAGGAGCTCTGGACCGTACCGGCCGAGAAGCACCGGCCGGGGCTGGTGCAGCATTCTTTCGGCTGGCCGCTCGACAACGCCACCGGCGGCGGCTCCTTCCTCTATCACATGGAAGACCGGCAGGTGATGGTGGGCTTCGTCGTCCACCTCAACTACACCAATCCCTACCTCTCGCCCTTCGAGGAGTTCCAGCGCTTCAAGACGCATCCTCTGGTGCGCGACACGCTGGAGGGCGGCAAGCGCATCTCCTATGGCGCGCGGGCGATCACCGAGGGCGGCTACCAGTCGGTGCCGAAGCTCGCCTTCCCCGGCGGGGCGCTGATCGGCTGCGCGGCCGGCTTCATCAACCTGCCGCGCATCAAGGGCAGCCACAATGCGGTGCTCTCCGGCATCCTCGCTGCCGAGGACGTCGCCCACGCACTGGCGGCGGGACGGGCACACGACGAGCTGGAAGGCTACGATGCCGCCTGGCGCGGTTCGGCCATCGGCCGCGACCTGTGGAAGGTGCGCAACGCCAAGCCGCTCTGGTCGAAGCTCGGCACCTATGTGGGCATAACGCTGGGCGGGATCGACATGTGGGCCAACACGCTGTTCGGCTTCTCGCCCTTCGGCACGCTCAAGCACGGCAAGCCGGACTACGCCACGCTGACGCCGGCGGCGCAGGCGAAGAAGATCGAGTACCCCAAGCCCGACGGCATCGTCTCCTTCGACCGGCTCTCCTCGGTGTTCCTGTCGAACACCAATCACGAGGAAGACCAGCCGGTGCATCTGGAGGTCGCCGACCCGGCGCTGCAGAAGTCATCCGAGCACGACGTCTATGCCGGGCCGTCGGCGCGCTACTGCCCGGCTGGCGTCTATGAATGGGTGGAGGAGGCGGGGCAGGGCGAGCGCTATGTGATCAACGCGCAGAACTGCGTGCACTGCAAGACCTGCGACATCAAGGATCCGAACCAGAACATCAACTGGGTTGCGCCGGAGGGCGGCGGCGGGCCGAACTACCCGAACATGTGAGGCGCCGATGCTGAAGGGGCTGTTCGCGGCGGCTCTGCTTGCCGGTCTCGCCGGCGCTGCGCAGGCGCAGGAGGCGCCGGATTATTCGCGCTACCGCGAGGGCCTGTTCCTGCGCTACCTCAATGCCGAGCCGGGTAGCATCGGTGCGGTGCCGCGCATTGGGCTGTCGCTCAACAGCAGCGGGCCGCTGCGGGCGGAGCTCGATTCCGGCTCGACCGGCATCGTGGTGGCGGCGGAATACATCCCCGGCTTCGACCAGCTCCCGTCGCAGGGGCCGGCAAAGCTGACCTATACGAGCTCCGGCCGGGTGATGCTCGGCCAGTGGGTGGTGGTCCCCGTCGCGCTGGTCGGCCGCGAGGGCGCGTCGGTCGAGACCGGGCCCATGCCGGTGCTCGCCGTCACCGAGGTGCAGTGCCTCGACTATGCCCGCGACTGCACGCCGACCACGAGCCCGCACAACATCGCCATGGTCGGCGTCGGCTTCGCCCGCGAGGCGGACAAGCAGAGCCAGAGCACGCCGGATAAGAACCCGCTGCTGCGTATCACCGGCGGCGAGGGACCGCGCCGACAGGGGTATATCCTCTCGCCCGAAGGCGTGCATGTCGGGCTCACCCCTGCCAACACCGGCGGCTTCCGCTATCTGAAGCTGGCGCGCCGGCCGGACGGTGCCGATTGGCAGCCGACGCCGGCCTGCATCTCGCTGAACGGCGCCGCACCGCCGGCCTGCGGCACGGTGCTGGTCGATACCGGCGTGTCGGTCATGTTCATGACCGTGCCGGCCGCGCAGGCGCAGGGAGCGGAGGGGACGCTGCCGCCCGGCACGCAGGTGGCGATCAGCGTCGGCGAGGGCGCGAGCGTCTTCCCGCTCTACAGCTTCTCAGTCGACGACGGCTCCCCGCTGGCCCCGAGCACCATCCATCTGCGGGTGACGCCGGACCGGGTGTTCGTCAACACCAGCTTTCACCTGCTGAACGGCTTCGACGTGCTGTACGACGGCGAGGGCGGATATGTCGGGTTCAGGTCGCGCTAAGCGGCGTTCCCGCATGGACCCTCGCAGGGCGGGCCTTTAGGCTGCGCGTGGGGGCTTGCCATGACCAGTGACATCGACGAACTGAAGAAACTCTTCACTGCCAAGCCGCGCCCGACCTCATGGGCGGAGCGGCGCGAGCGGATGGACGAGATTTGCGCGGTCGATCTGCCGCCGGCGGACATCGCCTTCACGCCCTTCGACATCGGCACCGTTCCGGCGGAATGGTCGCTGGCGCCGGGTAGCGACGGGCAGAAGGTGCTGCTCTATTTCCATGGCGGCGGCTATTGCGCCGGCTCGATCGCCAGCCATCGCGGCATGGTCGGCACCATCGGCAAACTCGCCGGCATCCGCACCCTCGCCGTCGCCTACCGGCTTTCGCCGGAGCATCCCTATCCCGCCGCGCTGGAGGATGCACTCGCGTCCTGGCGGTTCCTGCGCGGTGAGGGCTATGCCCCGCAGTCCATCGCCATCGGCGGCGACAGCGCCGGCGGCAACCTGACGCTCGCCACGTTGCTCGCCTTACGTCAACAGGGGGAGGCGCTGCCGGCCGCCGCATGGCTCGTGTCGCCTTGGACCGACCTGACGATGAGCGGCGCCTCGCTCGACCTCAAGGCCGAGGTCGATCCGCTGATCAGCCGCGACTATCTGGTCGGCCTCGCGCAAGCCTTCCTTGCCGGTCGCGATGCCGCCGATCCCGCCGTCTCGCCGCTCTTCGCCGACCTGTCCGGCCTGCCGCCGACATTGGTGCAGGTCGGCTCCAGCGAGACGCTGCTCGACGATGCGGTAGGCATCGCCCGTGCGCTCGGCGCGGCCGAGGTGCCGGTCATGCTGGAGGTGTGGCCGCGCATGATCCACGCCTGGATGCTGTGGTCGCGGCTTGCCGATGGCCGGGCCGGCAGCGCCCGCGCCGCCGCCTGGCTGCGCGAGAGGCTCGCGCCCTAGAACAGGCTGAGCACGAAGACCGCCAGCAGGATGGCCGCGCCCCACAGGTCCGAGATCATCGCCACGGTCTCACGCAGGTTCCGCTCCGGGCGCATCATGTGGTTGATACCGGCAAGGCCGAGGAACAGGCCGCCAATGAAGGCGACCGGCAGCGCCCAGATCGAGAAGACGATCGACAGCAGGCCGGCGAGGCCGATCGCGCTGTTGGCGAAGCCGAGTTCCTGCACCAGCACATGGGAACGCGGATCGTCGACGCCGAGTATGCCCTTGGCGGTGAAGCCGGGGCGCAGGATCTGCGAGACGCCGGCGAGCAGGAGGCGCACGCCCACCGCCCAGAAGGCGAACCATTTGGTGGTGACGACTAGGAAGCCGCCGAGGCCCGTGGTGGTGGCGAGCTCGGCACCGATGCTGATGAGCGGTGCTACCACCATCGTCAGCACTATGATCGCGTAATACATCGCCGCCTGTACCCCTTCTCCCGTTCCCGCCGCCAGAGTGGCGAGCGAGAACCGGCGAAGTCAACGAGGCTGTCGCCGGGGCGATGATACCGTCCCCTGCAATTGTGACGATGCGGGTCGGATCGGGGTCGTCGGGCATCATTGAAATCGCTGGGTAAACCCGATGCGTGCCGGAGCGGTGTCGGTGGTTTCGCCGCGTCCCCCGCCAAAGCGATGCGCCGTCTGCGCTCCACACGTCATCGAATTGTAATCTGAGCTTCATCCACCCGTCATGCCGCGCCGTTACCCCAAGCCGGTCCTTCAATGGCCGGCGGGAGATCCGATGGCGGCAGCGCTTCAACTCGACCGCGTGACCAAGACCTATGGTGCCATGCGCGCCGTGGACAATGTCTCGCTCACGATCCGGGAGGGCGAGCGCGTGGCGCTGATCGGCGCCTCGGGCTCCGGCAAGTCCACGCTGATCCGTCTCGCCTCCGGCCTGATCCTCGCGGATGCGCAGGGCCGCGGCACCGGCGCGGTGCAGGCGTACGGCCTCAGGGTGCAGGAAGGCGGCAAGCTCGCCGCCGAGGCGCGTGCGGCGCGGCGCAATATCGGCCTCGTCTTCCAGCAGTTCGCCCTGGCCGGGCGTCTCTCGGTCATGACCAACGTGCTGGTTGGCGCGCTCGGGCGGATGAGCGCCCTGCGCGGAACACTCGGCCTGTTCAATTCCGACGAACGCCGTACCGCCTATGCCGCGCTCGCCGAGGTCGGCATCGCCCAGCATGCCGCCAAGCGTGCCCGCGAGCTTTCCGGCGGCCAGCAGCAGCGCGTCGCCATCGCCCGCGCGCTGGTGCAGGGCGCCCGCCTCGTGCTCGCCGACGAGCCCATCGCCTCGCTCGACCCCAAGTCGGCCAAGCGGGTGATGGACACGCTGGTGACGATGAGCCGCGACCACGGCATCGCCCTCGTGGTCTCGCTGCATCAGGTGGACTACGCCACCGCCTATTTCGACCGCGTGATCGCGATGAATGCCGGCCGCGTGGTGTTCGACGGCCCGGCCGCGCAGATCAACGCCGCCTTCCTCACTGAGCTCTACGGCGCCAGCGCCGAGGAGCTGATCCTGCCGAGCCAGTTTGCCGTGACCGTGCCGCCCGGGACGGGCGCGCCCGCGGAAATCCCCTCGTCCCAGACCGTATCCTAGACAGGAGCGAAGACCATGAAGCGCATTCTCGCGGCCGGCCTCGTGCTGGCTGGCCTGACCGCCCCGCTGGCGGCGCAGGAAGTCAAGGAGCTGAACTTCGGCATCATCTCGACCGAGTCCTCGGCCGGCCTCGCCAAGAGCTTCGAGCCGATGCTGAAGGACCTCGAAAAGGCCGTTGGCGTGCCGGTGAAGGCCTTCTTCGCGCAGGACTATGCCGGCGTCATCGAGGGCATGCGCTTCAAGAAGGTCGACCTTGCCTGGTACGGCAACAAGTCGGCCATGGAAGCGGTCGACCGCGCCGGCGGCGAGATCTTCGTCCAGACGACCAAGCCGGACGGCACCAAGGGCTACTACTCGCTCATCATCACCAATGCCGACAACAACGCCGTCAACAATCTCAAGGACGTGGTCGACTGCTCGAAGGGCCTGACCTTCGGCAATGGCGATCCGAACTCGACCTCCGGCAACCTCGTGCCGAGCTACTATGTGTTCGCGCTGAACAAGGTCGACCCGAACAAGTGCTACAAGCGCGTCGTAGTCTCCAACCATGAGGGCAACGCCCTCGCGGTCGCCAACAAGCAGGTCGACATCGCCACCAACAACACCGAGTCGATGGACCGTCTGAAGGACGTCCGCCCGGCCGAGGCCGCCAAGCTCAAGGAAGTGTGGCGTTCGCCGCTCATCCCGTCCGACCCGCTGGTGTGGCGCACTGACCTGCCGGCTGACATGAAGGCCAAGATCTACACCTTCTTCCTCACCTATGGCCGCCTCGGCTCGGATGAGGAAGTCGCCCGCCAGCGCGCGATCCTGGCCAAGACCTCGGACGGCTGGGGCACCTTCGTTCCCTCGTCCAACGCCCAGCTCTACCCGATCCGCCAGCTCGAGCTGTTCAAGACCCGCCTGAAGGTCGAGGCCAGCGACAAGCTCTCGGCCGACGAGAAGGCCAAGCAGCTCAAGGAAATCGATGCCAAGCTCGCCGCGCTCGACGAGCAGATGAAGAAGGTTCCGAGCATGTGATTGCCATGGGCGGCCCGCTGGGGCCGCTCGTTCGCCTGACCGAACGCATCCCGGAGCGGCCCCTCGCGGCGGCTCCGGGAGCCTGCCGAGACGACGCGGGCACGACCTCGTCCGTCGCCCGCAATGCCGAACCGCGAGGCTTCCATGTTCGCCACCGATGCCGTCCACCGCGCCGCGACGAGCACCATGCCGCCGCCACCCGTGACACCGCTTGCCACCCGCCTGGTGCGCCTCGCGCTGGCTGCCCTGGCCGTGGTGGTGCTGGTCTATGCCTGGCACGAGGCCGAGATGAATCCGGGGCAGCTGGTGCGCGACGCCGGCAACATGGCCACGCTCGGCGCCGATTTCCTGAGGCCCGACTTCACCTATTGGGACCTCTACGCCAAGGACATGGTCGAGACGCTGGCCATCGCCATCTGGGGTACGCTGCTCGCCGTCATCGCCGGCATCCCGCTCGGCATCCTGTCCGCCGACAATGTCGCGCCGGCATGGATCGTCTTTCCGGTACGCCGACTGATGGACGCCTGCCGCGCCATCAACGAACTGGTCTTCGCGCTGATCTTCATTGCCGCGGTCGGCCTCGGCCCCTTCGCCGGCGTGCTCGCGTTGTTCGTCCACACGACCGGCATCGTGGCGAAGCTGTTCTCCGAAGCCGTGGAGGCGATCGACCCGGCGCCGGTGGAAGGCATTCGTGGCACCGGCGGCACCTGGCTGCAGGAGATCATCTACGGCGTGCTGCCGCAGGTGCTGCCACTGTGGATCTCCTATGCGCTCTACCGCTTCGAATCCAATGTCCGCTCCGCGACCGTGCTCGGCATCGTCGGCGGCGGCGGCATCGGGCTCACCTTCAACGACACGATGCGCAGCTTCCAGTATTCGCAGGCTTCCGCGATCCTGATCATCGTCATCGTCACGGTTTCCGTGCTCGACATGGCGAGCCAGCGCGTCCGCAAGCGCTTCATCTGAAGCGAGTCGCGAACCGGCATCCGCGTCGCCCTGCCCACGCGCCCGCCGTCATCCCCGGGCTTGACCCGGAGATCCAACTTGAAGCCCAAGACATGGATGGCCGGATCAAGTCCGGCCATGACGTTCCCTGTGGCGGCTCACGCTCGCTCAGCGCCACTGCGATAACGGCCTCCAACCTCTCCAAAGATTAATCTGCCGGAAACCGTCCGGCGAGCCTGGCGCGGCGTATGCTCCGCCGCACTGTCCCGCCTTCCGGAGAGGCTTCCTTGCGCACCATCGTCACCCTCATCGCCGATGTCTGGCGGCTTTCCATCCCCTATTTCCGTGGCGAGGACCGATGGAGGGGGCTCGCGCTCCTGGCGGCGGTGGTGGCGATGGAGGTCGGCTGGGTCTATGCGACCGTGCTGATCAACAGTTGGAACGCCGTGTTCTACGACGCCATCCAGAACAAGGACTATGCGGCCTTCACCCATCAGCTCTGGGTCTTCGCCGGCATCGCCGCCTGCGCCATCGCCGTCGCGGTGTATCAGGTCTATCTACGGCAGTGGCTGGAGATACGCTGGCGTACCTGGATGACGGAGAAATACCTCACCGCCTGGCTCGCCGATGAGACCCACTACCGGATGCGGCTGAAGGGCGATGCGGCCGATAACCCGGACCAGCGCATCGCCGAGGACATCCGCGCCTATATCAACCAGACCATCGGCCTGTTTCTCGGCCTGCTCAACGCGGTGATGACGCTCGCCTCCTTCGCCGTCATCCTGTGGGGCCTGTCCGGCAGCTTCTCCTTCAACCTGTTCGGCGGCTCGTGGAACATCCCCGGCTATCTGGTCTGGGCCGCCTTCGCCTATGCGGCGCTCGGCACGCTGCTCGCGCATCTCATCGGCCGCGTGCTGGTGAAGCTGAATTTCGACCAGCAGCGCTACGAGGCGGACTACCGCGTCGATCTGGTGCGCGTGCGCGAGAATGGCGAGCAGATCGCGCTGATGGAGGGTGAGCCGGTGGAGCGCGAGCGCCTGCTCGCCCGCTTCTCCCATGTGGTGAACAACTACTGGGGCATCATGATCGCGCAGAAGCGGCTGACCTGGTTCACCTCCGGCTATGGCCAGCTCTCGACCATCTTCCCCTTCGTCGTGGTGGCGCCGGCTTATTTCTCCGGCGCGATCCAGCTCGGCCAGCTGATGCAGACCGGCTCCGCCTTCGGGCAGGTGCAGGGTTCGTTCTCCTTCTTCATCAGCGCCTATGCACAGATCGCCGAATGGAAATCCATCGTCGACCGTCTCGTCGGCTTCGAGCGCTCGGTGATGGCGACGCAGGCGCAGGCGCTCGCCAGCGACTTTTCCCGCGTACCGGGCAAAGGCGGGGCGCCGCTCGCGGTGGCGCAGATGGAGGTGCGCTTGCCGGACGGGCGCGCCCTGCTCACCGTCGACGGGCTGGCGATCGGCCGCGGCGAGCGGGTGCTGCTCACCGGCGCCTCCGGCAGCGGCAAGAGCACGCTGCTGCGCGCTATCGCCGGCATCTGGCCCTATGGCCATGGCGAGGTGGCGGTGGCGGACGGCGCGCGGGTACTCGTCCTGCCGCAGCGACCCTATCTGCCGATCGGCTCGCTGCGCGGCGCGCTGGCCTATCCCGACCCGATGGAGGTGCATTCCGACGAGGAGATGCGCGAGGCGCTGGAAGCGGTGGGCCTGCCGGACCTTTCCGGGCAGCTCGACGAGCGCGGCCTGTGGCCGGCGATCCTGTCGGGCGGCGAGCAGCAGCGGCTCGCCATCGCCCGCGCGCTCCTGGTGAAGCCGGACGTGCTGCTGCTCGACGAAGCGACTTCGGCGGTCGACGAGGCCGGCGAGGCGGCGCTCTACCGCATGCTGCGGGCGCGCCTGCCGGACACGGCGATGCTCTCCATCGGTCACCGCTCTACGCTGCTCGACCTGCATGAGCGGCATATCGAGCTCAAGCGCGGCGCCGATGGACCGGCGGTGCTGGCGGTCGCGCCGGGCCAGCTCGCGGTGGCGGAATAGACGGGTTCAGCGCGCCGCGGCGGCGTTGGCTTCCGCGGCGCGCGCCTCCGCCTCGATGGCAAGCGTGCGCTCCAGCAGGATCTCGTAGATCGGCCGCCCGCCGAGCCACTGCGCCACCATGTTGGCGAAGATGGCGGTGAGCATCACTGGCACCAGCACCGCATAGGCGCCGGTGAGCTCCATCACCAGCACCATGCCGACCAGCGGCGCGCCGATGGTGGCGGCGAACAGCCCGCCCATGGCGGCGATGGCGAAGGCGGTGAGCGTATCGGCGGGTAGCATGACCATCGTCTCCAGCGCCGAGCCGTAGAGCAGGCCGACCGTGGTGGCGAGCGCCAGGATCGGCGCGAAGATGCCGCCGGCGACGCCGGTGGAGTAGCTCGCCATGGTCATGACGAAGCGCAGCAGCACGATGAAGGCGAGCAGCGCGAGCCCTGGGGCTTCCTTCGCAAGATGGACGGCGAGCAGTTCGCCGCCCTGCGTCGCCTCTGGCAGCGCGAAGACCAGCACACCGACGATGAGGCCAACCACGGCGGGGAAGATGTAGAAGGAGCGGCGCTGGCCGAGACGGCGCACATGGTCCAGCGACCAGACCAGCGTGCGGTTGAAGGCGACGCCCACCGCGCCGAGCACGACGCCCAGCCCGATGAAGGCCGGCAGCGCGCCATAGGGCATCTGCGACACCGGCAGCGCCATATAGGGCACATTGCCGGTCAGGTACTCGGTGACGATGGCGCTGGCGAGCGAGGCCAGCACCACGCCGATATAGGTGCGCGAGGAATAGGGGAACTGCCGGCGCGTCTCCTCGATGACGAACAGCACGGCGGCGAGCGGCGCGTTGAAGGCGGCGGCGAGGCCCGCCGCGCCGCCGGCGGCGAGCAGGCCGCGCATGTCGGTGCCGGACAGGCGCGAGAGATCGGCGGCGGCCTTGGCGACGGAGGCGCCGATATGGATGGTCGGCCCCTCGCGGCCGAGCACGAGGCCGGAGCCGAGCGAGAGCACGCCGCCGACGAACTTCACCGGCAGCACGCGATGCCAGCGGACCTCGCGCAGCCCTTCCATCGCGCCTTCGATCTCCGGCACGCCGGAGCCGCTCGCCTCGGGTGCGAAGGCGCGCACCAGCCAGAGCGCGACGACCGTCATCGCGGCGGCGGCGAGGCCGCCGGCGACATAGAGCCCCGGGCCGGAAAGCTGGAGCGTGTCGCGCAGGAAGGCGGGCCAGCCCGTCATCAGGCCTTCGACGCTGAGATGGAAGGCGGAGCCGAGGACGCCGACCGCCGCACCGACCAGCGCGGCCACGACATGATATCCCCCGTTCCCCATTCCTGCCCCTCGCGGTCGTTCGAGCCTCGGCCATGGGTAGCATCGGCGGGCGGGAGCCGGAAGCACGCAACGGTCATTCCGGGCGATCGGAACGCCCTATCCGTTGGGGAAGCCAAGTGGAGGGCGCCTGAGCGCCCTCCAACGACATCAGCCGAGGCCGAGCGCGCGCCGCGTCGCCCGCTCGACTGGCGAGAAATCGCCGCTCTCCCGGTCGATCCGCAACTCCGCCGCCGGCAGCAGCGGCGGCTGCGCGAGAAAGCGCGGCCGCATGCCCCGATGTGGTTGTGCCGCGTGGACGAGGAAGGGATGGCACAGATAGACCGTGCCCGCCGCACCGGTGGCGAGGACCTCGCCATGGCCGGGCGCATCCTCGAAGCCGCTCGCCGCCAGCTCGCCGAGCGTCAGCCCGTCCTCGCCATGCGGTGCGAGCCGGCGGGCGATGTCGAGATGCGAACCGGGGCGCAGGCGCGTCGGCGCATCCGCCTCGCCGACGTCGGAGAGCAGGAACAGCATGAGCAGTGCCCGTCCCTTCGAGTGGACATTGGCGCGCCACTGCATGAAGTCCGGCGCCTCGGTGCCGAAGCTCACATCGATGTGCCAGCCGTCGTCGCCCGGATCGTCGGGCGAGGGGAAGCGGATCGGGAAGGTGCCGAGGCCGCCGCATGGCAGCCAGCGGCCCGGCCCGACCAGGGCATCGAAGGCCGCGTGCAGTGTCGGGGTGTTCACCGCCGCGCGGAAGGGCGGCAGTGCGAGGTGGCCGATGCGGATGACCGGCTGCGTCCAGCTCGTGGGGTCGTTCGGGTCGCAGCCGGTGGCACGCCAGAGGATGGCGCGGCAATCGGCAGCCAATTCCGTCGGGAAGGCGTGGTCGATGCGGACGAGGCCGTCCGCGATGAAGCGTTCGATATCCGCCGCGCCGAGGCGGGGACAAGAGAAGTCGTTCGGCATGAGATCACCTGATGAGTGCCGGCGCAGCGCGCGCGGCAGGCGGCATTCGCGGCGCGCAGGACGCGCCGATCCGGTTCTCGGTGCGCGGAGAAGCGGGATCAGCCGAGCTGGAAGACGGCGCGAATGTTGCGGATCATCATCATGGCGGGTGCAACCTAGCTCCCGATTGCCGCTGGGGCAACCGGGAGAAACAGAGGTCGGCTCACGGCAGCGCCGGCGCGTAGGTCGCCACCGGCTCGACCTTGTCGATCAGCCCATGGCTCTTCATGAACTCGCCGAAGCGGGCATAACGGCCAGCGTCCAGCGCCGCCGGCGCATGGGCGAAGCGGCGCAGCGTGTCGGTCCAGGCGGTACGGTTGAGTTCGTCGTCGAGCTTGGGGTTGGCCTTCACGAACACGCCCCACGCCTCGTCCGGGTGGTTGAGCACATAGATGGTCGCGTCCTCGACCGCGGCGAGGAAGCGCTTGAGCCGCGGATCGGCGAGCTTGTCCTTGTGGGCGACATAGATCAGTTCGTCGAACACCGGCACGCCGTGCTCCTCGGGGAAGAAGGCGCGGCCCTCCTTGCCCTCAAGCTTGATCTGGGTGAGCTCGAAATTGCGGTAGGCGCCGATCACGGCGTCGACCTTGCCGGCGGCGAGCGCCGGGGAGAGGGCGAAGTTGACGTTGATCATGGTGACGTCGGTCGGCTTCAGCCCGGCGCTCGCCAGCATGGTGCCGAGCAGCGCGTCCTCCAGCCCCGCCACCGAATAGCCGACCGTCTTGCCCTTGAGGTCGGCGATGGACTTGATCGGGCCGTCCTTCAGCACCACGAGCGCCGTGAGGGGTGTCGAGACGAGCGTGCCGAAGCGCACCAGCGGCAGGCCTTCCTTCACCGAGAGGTAGAGGCTGGGCTGGTAGCTCACCGCGACGTCCGCCTGTCCGGCGGCGACGAGGCGCGGCGGGGCGGAGGGATCGGCCGGGGCGACGAGCTCGACGTCGAGGTCGTGCGCCTGGAAGAAGCCCTTCTCCTTGGCGACGATCAGCGGCGCGTGGTCGGGGTTGATGTACCAGTCGAGCAGTACGGTGAGCTTGTCGGCGGCACTTGCGGGGGCGAGCGACAAGGCGAGGGCCACGGCGCAACCCGCAGCGGTCTGGGCGATGGTCTTGAACATGGATCTCCTCCCATTCGGAGATCCGGCGCATGAGCTTTCGGGGGAATCCGCTCGGGCGCGATGCGACCCGGCCGTCGTTCCGTCCCTTCGCCGGCATGACCCGGATCAGGTTCAAAGGGTCTGGCGGATGCCATCTCAGCCCCTGGACCTTGCGGTCGGCGGGACACCCCTCGGATGCGCGGCACGCTAGCATCGCTGACATGCCAGGGCAATTGCCGGCTAAGGGGAGGGCTACTCCCCCAGCCACCCGTCCAGATACACCGTCCGCTCGACCCCGGCGAACGTGCCGAGGCGGGCGAGTTCAGTGTCGAGGGCGGCGAGGCGGGCCTTGGAGGCGCGCACGCCCTTCTCCAGCCAGAGCCGGCGCACGTCGAGCGTGCCGGCCTTGCGGTCGGCCTTCATGTCGATGCGCCCGACCAGCCGGTCACCCTCCAGCAGCGGGAAGACGTAATAGCCCCAGACCCGCTTTTCCGCGGGGACGAACACCTCGATGCGGTAGTTGAAGCCGAACAGGCGCTCCGTGCGGTTGCGATCGCGCAGCAGCGGGTCGAAAGGGTTGAGCACCCGCAGACGCGGCGGCGGCGCGGGCAGGGCGGCGAAGGCGTCGCCGCTGCCTTTGAACGCATGCGAGGCGCGCGGGCGTGTGCCGTCGGCCGGGGCGATCAGCACGGGTTCAAGCCGCCTGGCATTCGCTGCCACCCAGGCACGCGCTTCATCCGGGGTGAGCAGGCCCCAGAAGGCGGCGATCTCGCCATGGGTGGCGAAGCCGAGCCGCTCCAGCGCCGAGGTGCAGGCCCAGTCGACGAACTCCTCGCGCGAGACCTCGCCGGCATAATAGCGTGCGGGGATGACCCGCTCGGCGAGGTCGTAGACCTTCTGGAAGCCCTCGCGGCCGGCGATGGCGAAATTGCCGGTGCGCCAGTGATATTCGAGCGCGGTCTTCTCCGGGTGCCAGTTCCACCATCCGCCGGGCGGGCGCTTTTCCGCTTCGAAGTCGCGCGCCATCAGGCGGCCTTCGGTCTTCACCCGCTCGAATACGTGGTCGATGTAGGTCTCGAAGCCGTTCTCGTGCCATTGACGCCAGCGCGCGGCGAGCGTCTCGCGGGAGCGGGCGAAGCGGTGCTTCCAATAGGGGAAGAAGGCGCTGGGAATGATGGACGCGTCATGCGTCCAATGCTCGAAAAGCTCTCCGTCCTTCTCGATCAGGCGGGAAAGCTGCTCGCGTCTGTAGTTCGGGTTGCGGGCGAACAGGATGTGGTGGTGCGCGCGCTCGACCGTCGCGATGCTGTCGACCTGCACGAAGCCGAGGTCGGTGATGAGCTCCAGCAGCCCCGCCTTGGTGAGCGGGCCGCGGGGACGGCTCAGGCCCTGCTTGGCGAGGAAGATGCGGCGGGCGTCGACGTTGGAGAGGTGCAGGCTCACGCGTTGCCGATCCAGTTCAGGTTCACCGCGACGGTTCGGCCCGTCGCCTTGGCGGCGTACATCAGCGCATCGGCCCCGCGCATCAGCGCATCGGCGTCGATCGCCTCGCGGGTGATGACGACACCCATGGCGGCGCCGATGGCGAGCCGCTGTCCGTCCGTGTCCATCACCGCGCAGAGCGCCTCGGCCAGGATCTGCATGTCCTCGATGCAGGGTGCGCTCTCTTGCGCGAAGGTGGAGAGCAGCACGAACTCGTCGCCGCCAATCCGTGCCATGAAGTGCTGCGGATCGGCATGGGAGCGCAGCCGGTCGGCGATTTGGCGCAGGACGCGGTCGCCGGTGGCGTGGCCGTGGCCGTCATTGATCGACTTGAAGCCGTTGAGGTCGATATAGGCGAGGCAGATGCCCTCGCCGGGCGGTCGCTGCTCCAGCAACGTGCTCAGCCGGTGGTCGAAGGCGGCGCGGTTCGGCAGGCCCGTGAGCACATCGGTATAGGCGGCTTCGAGCAGGCTCCGCTCGAATGCCTTCCGCTGGGAGTTGTCGATGATGATCTCGATGTCGAACCGCTCGCCATCGATGGTGCGGCGCTGCGTCGAGATGAGCGTCGGCACGATGCGGCCGGAGGAATGCCGCAGGTCGACCTCCTCGAGTTCGTACAGGCCCACCGTGTCCAACGCGTGGATGCGGCGCAGCCGCGCCGGGTCATCGAGGGCCCGCACCGTATCGAGATACATGGGCTGGCCGGCGATCTCCTCCCAGCTTCGTCCGATCATGGCGAGATAGGCCGGATTGGCCATGATGTAGCGCGAGACATGTTCCGCCGTCGAAATGCAGATGGCCACCGGCGAGAGCTCGAACACGTCGACAAGCGCTTCATAGATGACCTGGCGCGAGATCATGGATCCTCACAGGATCGGCAACGACAATATCGTCCACGCAAGGTCGATGCCGTGCAAGCCCACCGCTCTGCGCTCCTCATATGTGCGCTTCTCAGGCCGGCACGGTCTCCGGCGCCCAGGGCACGAGGCGGGTCAGCGCCTTGTCGACGAAGGCGAAGAGCAGCAGCGCGACGGCGAGCAATATGGCGAGGGCCGCGAACACCATGTCGGTCTGCATGCGGGCGTTGGAATAGATCATCAGATAGCCGAGCCCCGCCGACGCGCCGACCCATTCGCCGACCACCGCGCCGATGGGCGCGACGGCGGTGGCGACGCGCAGGCCAGAAGCGAGAGCGGGCAGGGCGGAGGGGATGCGGATGTAGCGCAGCGTCGCCAGCGTGCCGGCCCCGTGCAGCCGGGCGATGTCGACGAGGCTCTGCTCGGCGCGGGCGAGCCCGTCATGGAAGGCGGAGGCGACGGGGAAGAAGATGATCAGGCTCGCCATGACGATCTTGGAGGCGAGGCCGAAGCCGAACCAGATCACCAAGAGCGGCGCGATGGCGAAGACGGGCAGAGCCTGGGCCACCAGCAGCACCGGGCGCATCATGCGGCGTGCCAGCGGCGAGGCCGCCATGGCGAGCGCGCAGGCGATGCCGAGCACCGAGCCGCAGACGAGTCCGAGCAGCATCTCGCCGAGCGTGATGGCGGCGTTGTGGGCGAGGATGGCGGCATTGTCCCAGAGAGCCGCGCCGATGCGTAGCGGGCCCGGCAGGATATAGGCCGGCACATTGAGAAGTCGTACCGCCGCCTCCCATAGGCCGAGCAGAAGGGCGGTAACGGCGAACGCGCGCCCTATGGCGGCCATCCGGTGAATCCCTGCATCCGTTTCCGCCCTTATAGCCGCGAGGCCGCGGCTGCGCGACCGTTGCCGCTATGCCCGCCGCCGAGCCGCGGTACTACTTGACGCCCGTCAATGCGGCCACACTTGTCTATGAGCAGCGTGGTCGAAGGTAATGAGTGGAGGAAACAGATGATCAAGGACATTCTCGTCAGCCTGCGCATCGGCGAAGGCCCGGACACGGCGGTGGATTATGCCGCCTCGGCCGCCGCGGCGCTCGGCGCGCACCTTACCGGCGTCGCCGTCAGCTACGAGATCGACGTGCCGCCGGTCTACACCGAGGCCTTCTCGACCGATTTCATCGAGGCGCAGCGGGTGGAAAGCCAGCGGCTGGCGCAGCTGGCGGTGGAGCGTTTCGGCGAGGCGGCGCGTTCGCTCGGCTTGCCCGGCGAGATCCGCACGGTCGACGGCACGCCGGGCGGCGCGGCGGAGCAGATCGGTGTGATGGCGCGGCTCTACGACCTCGCCATCGTCAGCCAGGCCGATCCCGAGCGCATGGGCGCGGAGGAGGTGATCACCGAGGCCGTGTTGTTCGATTCCGGCCGGCCGGTGCTGCTGGTGCCGCGCAATTATCAGAAGCCGTTCTCGGCCAAGCGCATCCTCGTCGCCTGGGACGGCGGCCGCGCCGCAGCACGGGCGGTAGCCGAGGCGCGTCCGCTGCTCGCCCATGCCAACCTCGTCGAGGCGGCGGTGGTCGTCACCGGCAAGAAGAAGGCCGATGAGCTGCCCGGCGCCGACCTCGCCCGCCATCTGGCGCGGCACGAGAAGACGGTCGAGCTGCGCCGGCTGGTGCCGTCGGGCGACGAGGGCATCGTCGACGTGCTGCTCAAGGAAGTGGCGGCGCGCGACATCGACCTCGTGGTGATGGGCGGCTACGGCCATTCGCGCCTGCGCGAATTCGTGCTCGGCGGCGTCACGCGCGACATCCTCGAGCGCATGACGGTGCCGCTCTTCCTGGCGCACTGATGGCGGTTGCAGCGCGTTGTTGCGCTGACACCGGAAGCGGTTGGTTCTGGCGGGCCGGTCCGTGTGACCGGCCCGTTCGCGTTTGGGGAGGGAAGAATGTCCGGCCATCTGTCGCGCTTGTGCTGCCTTGCCGCTGCGGCGATGCTCGCATGGGCGGCGCCGCGCCCGGTATGGGCGCAGTGGAACCCGCAAACGAACTGCGACAAGCTCGACGGCTACGCCATGGAGGATTGCCTCACCAAGGAGGCGGCGGAGGCCGACAAGGCGCTGAACGCCGCCTATCAGAAGATGCTGGCGGCGATCGACCAGGACGCGACACCGTCCGACCCGAAGGCGACCTGGCGCGACAATCTCGTCGCCGCCCAGCGCGCCTGGATCGCTTACCGCGACGCCAACTGCAAGTTCGACCTATCGGTGCGGAATGGCATTTCGGCAGCGGCACCACGGCCGCGTAGCAGCAATGCGTGCTGGCGCTGACGCAATCGCGCAGGCAGGAGCTGCTCGCCCGCATCCCGTCGGCGAACTGAGCCGCCACCGGCGCTGGCCGCGTGCTTGCATGGACCCTCTCGCCGGAAGAGGGAGATCGATCATGTCGGTGGAAAGGGCGCGGGCGGCGGACAGGTTCGCCATGGCCTATGCGCGCAAGATGGGCACGCGCATCCGCGTGCGTCCGGATGTATGGACGGAGTTGCGCGAGGCGGGCGCCGACATGGCGCTCTACATCTGCGACGCGCGATAGGCTCAGCGCGGTCTCACGGCCTTGTGCGGGCGCTTGGCGGCGGTCTCGGCGGCGCGTTCGGCGGCTTCCTTGGCCAGCCGGGCCTCACGCAGCCGGGCAGTCTTCTCGTCGCGGGCCGCGACTTCCTGGTCGATGATGGCGAGCGCGGCCTTGGAGATCGCGTCGGCCTTGCTTTCACTCTTCGACGGCGCGGGCTTGAAAGCGGTCTCCCGGGTGATCTTCTCCATAATGTCTGTCTCCTTCGAAACGAAAAAAGGCCGGGTTCCCCCGACCTTCTCGCAAGAGCCTAACGCTCCAGATCGCCTACACGGCCAATGCCAGTACATCCGTGGTCAAAGGCCGGAAGCAGCCGTTCAGAGCGCCCGAAGATTGGCGGCGGAAGACTTGCCGGTACGACGGTCGGCTTCGACCTCGTAGGAAACCTTCTGGCCCTCGTTGAGCGTGCTCAGGCCGGCGCGTTCCACCGCCGAGATGTGCACGAACACATCGCTGCTGCCCGCGTCCGGCTGAATGAAGCCGTAGCCCTTCTGGCTGTTGAACCACTTCACAGTACCTGTCGCCATGACGAAATCCTTTCAGTCGACATAGATAACCGATCGTCCGCCACGTCGACGAACGCTCATTTTGCATCGATTTGAGAGGAAGTTCGCAACGGCGCACATGGCGCAGGACAAATTTCAACGTCCAAGATCGATGTCTTCAACATAGGGTATTCACGCGCTTCCTTCAAGGGAGGCGCGAAATATCATTTCGCAGCGGTCTGTTCCGTGCCGCGCGGCGCCGGGCGACCGGCAACGACCCGCTTCTTCGGCGCGGCGATGAGGCCTTCGCGGACGGCCTGCTTGCGCGCGGCCTTGCGCGCCCGGCGAACCGCCTCGGCCTTCTCCCGCGTCTTGCGCTCGGAGGGCTTCTCATAGGCACGACGTGCCTTCATCTCGCGAAAGACGCCCTCGCGCTGCATCTTCTTCTTCAGCACTCGCAGTGCCTGATCGACATTGTTGTCGCGTACCAGAACTTGCAAACTACATCCAATCCTCGCCGCCTGGAGTGGAACCCCGCGGCTCTCGCAGGCGCCGACATTGACGCACTACCCCTCTTATATGGGGCGGCAGCGTCATAAAGCAAAGGCGGAGGTTCGTTCGGCGGTTCACGGCCTGGACTGGTCGGGCGCGAGGATGGCGCGGAATTCGTCCGGCAGCATCACATTGGCCGGTGCGTCCTTGAACATCGGGGCAATCTGAACCGGCGTGTAGCCGGCATGGCCGCAGCCGATCGGCGTGAGCTGGAAGGTGAGGTCGCTCCGCGCCTGCGCGAATTTGAGGAAGCGTCGGACGAACTTCTCGATCTCCTTCAGCGGAAGGGTTTCGATATTCCAGTCCTTCGTCGGGATGGCGAAGGCGGTGCCAGTCAGGCCGAAGCCGACGCCCCATTCCGCGCCGCGATTCTCATAGGCCCACTTCGCCGCGCCCCCGCCATGTATGCCGGCGAGGTTGGAACCGAAGACGAAGATCGGGTTGCGCTCCATGGCCGGCTCTCCTTCCGTCCTCTGTGACGGATGCAAGCGGCGAGCGTCAAGCGTGGATCAACGGGCGGCGGCGGAAGGCTGCGCGGGCCGTGTTTCTCTTCGAGCTTGCGGAGTTCTCTCTGGTACAGCTGGGTGGGCTCGAACCACCGACCTCCGGTTCCACAGACCGGCGCTCTAACCAACTGAGCTACAGCTGCGTGCCAGAACGGCGCGGAACCTAATTAAGCGGCCCCGGCTTTGCAAGCCGTTATACAACGCCGCGCGGTCGCGTTGCACAGCACCATCGCGGAAATCCGCAACGACGCGCCCTGTCGGGCAACTCCCATGGCACGGTTCCTGTATGCTGGCGCGGGACATGAGCGTGGGAGCGGGCGATGGACGGACGGCAGGCGGATGACGATCTCGGCGCCTTTCTCGATGCGGGACTGAAGATCGCCGGGCTGCCGCTGGAGCCGGATCTGCGGCCACGGGTGCTGATGCATCTGGAGACGGCGGTCGTCATGGCCAAGCTGGTCACCGCGTTCCCGCTGCCCGACGAGGCCGAGCCGGCCCCGGTCTATGTGCCGTGAGCGCCACCCACATGACAGTCGATCCTGAGGCGGCGCGCCTCCTCGCCGGTCCCGCGCTCGAACTCGCCGCCGCCGTGAGCAGCGGCAAGGTGAGTGCCCGCGCGGTTGCCGAGGCAGCGTTGCATCGCATCGCCGGCGTCGATCCGGTGCTGAATGCCTTCACCGACGTCACGACCGAACGCGCGCTTGCCGAGGCGGACGCCATCGACGCCGCGCGGGCGGCGGGCAGGGCGCTCGGCCCGCTCGCCGGCGTGCCCTTCGCGGTGAAGAACCTGTTCGATCTCAAGGGTCTGCCGACGCTTGCCGGCTCGAAGATCAACCGCGACCGCCCGCCGGCCGCGCGCGACGCGACGCTGGTCGAACGGCTCAGCGCGGCTGGGGCGGTCTGCCTCGGCGGGCTGAGCATGGGCGAATATGCCTATGACTTCACCGGCGAGAACCTGCATGACGGCCGCTCGGCCAATCCGCACGATCCCGAGCACATGACAGGCGGTTCCTCGGGCGGCTCCGGCGCGGCGGTGGGTGGCAAATTGGTGCCGTTCTCGCTCGGCTCGGACACCAATGGCTCGATCCGCGTGCCGTCCTCCTTCTGCGGCATATTCGGGCTGAAGCCGACCTATGGACGGCTGTCGCGAGCGCGCAGCTTTCCCTTCGTGGCGAGCCTCGATCACCTCGGCCCCTTCGCCCGCCATGTCGGCGACCTCGCTGCCACCTATGACGCGCTTGTGGGACTGGATCCGGACGATCCGGCGCAGGCGGACAGGCCGGCCGCGCCGACGCTGCCGACGCTCGATGCGCCGGGGGATCTGCGCGTCGCCGTGCTCGGCGGCTGGTTCGCGAGGCAGGGCACGCCGCAGGCCTATGAGGCGGTGGCACGTGCCGCCAAGGCGCTTGGCGCGACAAGGACCGTCGATCTGCCCGAGGTCGAGCGGGCGCGGGCGGCTGCCTACATCATCACCATGGCGGAAGGCGCGGCGCTGCATATGGAGCGCCTGCGCCAGCGCCCCGGCGATTTCGATCCGGCGGTGCGCGAGCGGCTACTGGCCGGCGCGGTGCTGCCGGGAGCTTGGGTCCAGCGGGCGCAGATCTTCCGCCGCTGGTTCCGTGAGCGGGCGCTGGAACTGTTCGCCGAGTGGGACGTTCTGATCGCGCCGGCGACGCCCGTGCCGGCGCCACGCGGCGGGCAGAAGACCTTCGTGCTCGACGGGCGCGAGATGCTGGTGCGGCCGAATATCGGCATCTACACCCAGCCGATCTCCTTCATCGGCCTCCCAGTGGCGGCGGCGCCGATCCCGACCGGCGAGCGCCTGCCTATCGCGGTGCAACTCATCGCCACGCCGTGGCGCGAGGACGTCGCGCTGCGGGCCGCGCGGGTGCTGGAGAAGGCGGGCGTCGCCTTCGCACCGGAGCCGGTGGTCTAGTCCTTCCGGAACACGAGGTTGGCGATGAAACCGACGGCGAGCGCGCCGAGCATGGTGGCGATGCCGTAGAGCCAGGGATGATATTCGGCGGCGGTCGCGACCGCCTGTTCGAAATCGACCTTGGCCACCTCGAGGTTCAGCATGCCGCGATGGGCCAGCGCCCCGTCGACGAAGCTCTTCACCACCACCTCATAGGTGCCGACGGGCGCGATGCCGGGCACCGGAATGACCGCGCGGAAGACGTGGGGAGCGATGAAATCGACGCCGGCTGTGTTCTCGACATAGAGGCCCTGGGCCTGCTTCACCCGCAGGAAGGCCTGCCGGAACGGATCGCCCGGCACGACGTCGGCATAGTCGCTGCCGACGCGCTGTAGGAGGCGGTTATTGGCGAAGCCCGCCTGCTCCCGCCGGAGCGTGTCGGCATCGGCGATCTGCGCCGGCGGACGGTTGCTCAGCACGGCGAGATAGGACGGTGCGGCGAGGAAGGAGCGGCTGTCGACATTGATCCAGAGGCCGAAGCGCCTCTCCTTGCGCCAGGTGACGAAGCTTTCGTTCGGCCCGCGCACGGTGACGACGACGTCGTTCGGTTTCATTGCTTCGCCCGGTGCCGCGTTGGGCTCGATGACGCCGAACAGCACGATGCTGTCACCGGTGAAGCTGGAGGTGATGGTGATGCGCTGCTTCGACAGCGACAGGATCAGGCTTTCCGCGCGTGCCGCGCCGATCAGCGCGAAGAAGGCGAGAAGGAGAGCGCCGGCACGCCTCATGGTGCGCTCTCGTCGATGGTTACGGCGTAGAGGTCGGCGGGCTTGGTCGTCTGGTCCACCGCCACCCGGATGCCGACCGCGAGCACCAGCAGGCCAAGCAGCAGGCGCAGATTCTCCGCCTTCATCGACTGGCCGGCGCGGCTGCCGAACTGCGCGCCGATGGTGCCGCCGACCATCAGCACGAGGCCGAGTACGGCGTCCACCGTCTGGTTCAGCACCGCGTGCATCACGATGGCGGCGGCCATGGTCACCAGTGTCAGCATCAGCGCGGTGGCGACCGAGGTGAGGGTCGGCACGCGCAGAAGATAGATCAGCGCCGGCACCAGGATGAACCCGCCGCCAATGCCCATCAGCGCGCCGAGGAAGCCGATGGAGAAGCCGATCGCGACCACCGGGATCGCCGAGACATAGATGTGCGACTGGCGGAAGCGCATCTTGAACGGCAGCCTCAGGAACAGCGGGTGCGCGCCGGGTCGCGCCACCGAGGCCTTCTCGCCGCGCCATTCGCGCAGGAGCGCCCGCAGGCTCTCCACCACCATCAGCGTGCCGATGGTGCCGAGCAGCGCGATATAGGTGATGGCGATGACGAGATCGAGCTGGCCGTAGCGGCGCAGCACCATGAAGGTGAGCACGCCGCCCAGTGTCCCGGTAAGGCCTCCTGCCAGCAGCACCAGCCCGAGATGCACGTCGACCAGCCCGCGCCGCAGATAGGTGAGCGTGCCGGAGAAGGAGGAGGCGGCCATATGGGTCGAGACGCTCGCCACCGCTACCGCTGGCGGCACGCCGAGGAAGATGAGCAGCGGCGTCATCAGGAACCCGCCGCCGACCCCGAACATGCCCGAGATGAAGCCCACCGCGATCCCCAGAGCGAGGAGGGTGAAGATGTTCACGGGCAGTTCCGCGATCGGCAGATAGATCGTCACTGGCGGGTTCCCGCACGCGGAGAGCGTTCCGGCCAAGGGCTTAGCAGGATTCGCCCCGCTGTGGGGGATCGTGGCCTCCGCCCGTCGCAAGGCGGGGGAATCATGGGCTTCAGCAGTTTTATCTGGAGTACATTATTACCAATAAAGTACTCCGCGCAATCTAAGGGAAACATAAGGAACTTGTAGTATTGGGATATTACATTCGAGAATGTTCCATTCGATGAAGCGAAGGTAATATTAGAAATAAGTCTAATAGGACATCGGTGCTGACTTAACGTTCGCGGGCTGCGTGCTAGCGTGCCCACCGCAAACGGGCCCGTACGAAGCCCGGTACGCTTAGGAGGATACCCCATGTCTATATTCAGGCGCGGCCAGCGTTCCGCTGCGCTGCTGGCTTCGACCATGCTCGCGGGCGTCATGATGATCGCCGGCCCTGCGAGCGCGCAGCAGTCGACCGACAATCTCGAGAAGCTCTCCAACTTCCAGACCACCGGCGCCTCCATGGAGATGGAGTCGGTGCCGCAGACCGGCCCGCGGGTCGACGCGTTCAAGAAGACGCTCTCGAACATCAAGCTGCCGGACGGCTTCAAGATCTCGCTCTACGCCATCGTTCCCGACGCCCGCGAGATGGCGGTCGGCCCGACCACCGGGGTCGTCTTCGTCGGCACCCGCAAGGCGAAGGTCTGGGCGGTGACCGATCGCGACAAGGACCGCGTCGCCGACGAGGTCAAGGTGTTCGCGCCCTCGATCAACTTCAAGCTGCCCAACGGCGTCTGCTTCTCGAAGGACGGCTTCCTGTTCGTCGCCGAGCAGAACCGCGTGCTGCTGTTCCCGGCGGCCGAGTTCTTCTACGAGGGGCCGGACGTCGCCGCCTTCAACGTCGTGAAGCAGGGCGACCTGATTCCGCCGGGCGAGGAATCCTTCAACCACACCGCACGCGTGTGCCGTATTGGCCCGGACGACAAGCTCTACATAACCCTTGGCCAGCCCTTCAACGTTTTTGCGCCGGAGAAGCTGGACCTTTACAAGAAGGTCGGCATGAGCGGCATCGTGCGCATGGACCGGGACGGCAAGAACCGCGAGGTCTATGCTACCGGCATCCGCAATTCGGTGGGCATGGACTTCAACCCGAAGGACAAGACCCTCTGGTTCACCGACAACCAGGTCGACGGCATGGGCGACGACATCCCGCCCGGCGAGCTGAACCGTTCGACCAAGCCCGGCCAGAATTTCGGCTTCCCCTATTTCGGCGGCGGCTCCGTCCGCACCGTCGAATACAAGGACCAGGCGCCGCCGGCTGATGCGGTGAAGCCGGAGGTCGAGATGCCGGCGCACGCTGCCGACCTCGGCATGACCTTCTACACCGGCTCGCAGTTCCCGCAGAAATATCGCGGCGGCATCTTCTCGGTGCAGCACGGCTCGTGGAACCGCACCACCCCGGTTGGCGCGCGGGTGATGTTCACCTCGCTGAAGGACGACGGCACGGCGGCCAAGACGGAGGTGTTCGCTTCCGGCTGGCTGACGCCGAACGGCGAATATCTTGGCCGTCCGGCGGCGGTGGCGCAGCTCAATGACGGCTCGCTGCTGGTGGCGGATGACACCTCGGGTGCGATCTACCGCATCTCCTACGGCGAGTGAGCCTCCATCACCCCGCGGCCCTCAGGGGCCGCGGGGACCTCTCAATGCCGGGAATCATCGAATGAAATGGACTTTCTGCATGCCGCTCCTTGCGGCATCGGTCGCCTGCGCGCCGGCGCTGGCGCAGGACGCCAAGGCCGGCCGCATCAAGGCCTCCTCGCAATGCGCCGTCTGCCACGGGCAGGACGGGATCGCCCAGCTTCCGACGGCGGCGAACCTGGCAGGTCAGCAGGAGATGTATCTCGTCAAGGCGATGCAGGACTTTCGTTCCGGCGCGCGCAGCAACGAGATGATGACGGTGGTGGCCAAGGCCCTGAGCGACGCCGACATCGCTAACCTCGCCGCCTGGTATTCGTCGATCAAGGTCACCGTCCAGCCGCCGCAGTAAGGGGACCTTGGGAAGCCGCCAGCGCGGCGTCACCCTGCTCCTTCGGCACTACCGACCGCGGCTCTACCGGCCGGTACTGGCCGGCGAGGGCGACAAGGAGCGCCGCCAGCGCACGCTTCAGCGTCGCCGTCGGGATCACGCCGGCCCGCGGAATGTGGACGAAGACCGCGAGCCGCTGCCCGCCATCCGCCCGTGACCCCGCTTGCGCCCAAGCATAGGCGCGCCAGGCCAGCGCGTTGCAGACATAGCGTCCGGCGTCGCGCGACAGCCGGGCCGGCGCGCCGGCCTCGCGCAGCGCACGCAGGAGCGGCATCGGCGCGGCACCGAGGCGCCGCCGCTCCGGCCCGTTCCGCTCAAGCCGGCGCGCGATTGGGCGGGCGCGGGCGGCGTCTGGTAAGAGGCCGGTGGCATTGTGCGCGACGAGCTCGATGGTGACATGGCGACGCCGTCCGGCGACGCCGAGCATCAGCACGATATCGGGGGCGGCGTCGAGCACGGCGGGAAAGCCTTCCGCTTCCGACCAGCGCGTCGGCAGGATGCGCGCCTCGACCTGCCCGCTGCGCAGCCGCCGGCTGCGTGCCAACGCGGAGGCGAGGCCGGACGAAGGGTTGGCCGGCATGCCGGGGAAGCGGCCGAAGCCGGTGACGAGAATGCGCGGAGCCTGTCGGTGGCGCATGTCGGTCAGCGCGTGTCAGCTTCGCCGCGTGCCGAGCGCCCGGGCGAGCGCCCCCTCCAGCTCGGCGAGCTGGAACGGCTTGCTGAGCAGAGGATGCTCGCGCCAGGCGTCTTCGATGGTGCCGTCGTCATAGCCGGTGGAGAACACGATGGGGATGCCGTGGCCGTTGATCGCTTGGGCGATGTCGTAGCTTCGGCTGCCGCCGAGATTGAGGTCGAGGACCGCGACATCGATCTCGCCATGGCGCTGGGCGACGAAGTTCAGCGCATCGCCTATCCGCGCCTCGGTACCCACGACGACGGCGCCGAGTTCCTCGATCATTGCTTCCATCATCATCGCCACGAGTGCCTCGTCCTCGACGATGAAAATCCGTTGTCCGGCCAGCGCGTGCTGCCCTTCCATGCGACCGTCACCCCTTACCCGCACCACCCGCAAGCGGTTCGGGCCCCAGCCCCCGACCCCGGAAATTCCGTGGTTAACAAATAGTTTCTGCCCAATCCGGCTTTTTTGCGGGGTGTCACAAGCCAAGCAGAGCCGCGAGGCGAGAAGCTCCCGATGTTGGTTCCAGAGTACCATTCGCTACCGCCCGTTCAATGGCGGGAAGCTCGGTCCGCAGCGACGGGTCGGCATGCAGCCTGCCACGCAGCCGATCGTCGAACAGCGCCCACATCCATTTGACCTGTTGGGTGCTGCGCCGGGCGGCCAAGGCGCCTGCCTGCTCGGCGCGCTCGCGGTGCAGCACCACTTGGCCCCACAGCTCCTCTATCCCTTCGCCTGTAAGGCCGGAATAGGTGAGCACCGGCGTCGACCAGTGCGGCTCGCGTCCGCCGAGCAGGTGCAGCGCGGCGCGGTAGTCGGCGGCCGCCTTCTTGGCCCGCGGGGCGTTCGGCCCGTCGGCCTTGTTGACGGCCAGGATGTCGGCGAGCTCGATGATGCCCTTCTTGATGCCCTGCAATTCGTCGCCGGCGCCCGGCAGCATGAGCACGAGGAAGGTGTCGGTCATGTCCGCCACCGCCGTCTCCGACTGGCCGACGCCGACCGTCTCGACCAGAACGACGTCGTAGCCGGCCGCCTCGCAGAGCAGCAGCGTCTCACGCGTGCGCGCCGCGACACCCCCCAGCGTGCCGGCGGCGGGGGAGGGGCGCACGAAGGCGCGATCGTCCATGGAGAGGCGCGCCATGCGGGTCTTGTCGCCGAGGATCGAACCGCCCGTGCGGCTGGACGAGGGATCGACCGCGAGCACGGCGACGCGGTGGCCACGCTCGAGCAGATGGGTGCCAAGCGCGTCGATCGTGGTCGACTTGCCCACCCCCGGCACGCCGGTGATGCCCACGCGGATCGCCTTGCCGGTGGCGGGCAGCAGCGCCTGCACCAATTCCTCGGCCAGCGCCCGGTGTTCGGGCTTGCGCGATTCGACGAGCGTGATGGCCCGCGCGAGCGTGGCCCGCCGGCCGGCGCGGACGCCCTCGACGAGCTCTTCGAGCGAGGGAAGGGGAGCGGCGGCGTGGATCAATTCGGGGACCTGCGCGTTGGATAGCCAATGCTAGCAGCGACGCCGTCGCCTGACGAGGCGAGGCACTTTTGCATCAACGGGAGAGACCCCATGAACTGGGATCGGATCGAAGGCAATTGGAAGCAGATGAAGGGTCAGGTGCGCCAGCAATGGGGCAAGCTGACCGACGACGACGTCGACCGCCTGCATGGCAAGCGCGAGGAGCTGGAGGGCCTCCTGCAGGAGCGCTACGGCCTCGCCAAGGACGAAGCCAACCGCCAGATCGACGACTGGTCGCGCCGCTTCAAGATGTGAGCGGCTGCGCTTCATGCATCGAGGAAGCCCCCGCCAGAGGCGGGGGCTTTGTCGTTTCAGGCAACCGCTCTAGGCGTGCGCGAATTCCCAATAGAGCTCGCGTGCCTTGCGAAAGATCGGGCCTGGCTGCAATTCGCGCTCCTCGATGCGGGAGATGGGCGACACCTTGGAGTAATTGCCGGACGAGAACACCTCGTCGGCATTGAGGAAGTCCGGCCAGGTCAGGCCTCCCTCCACCACCTCGACGCCGGCCTCGCGCAGCAGCTTGATGACGCGGTTGCGGGTGATGCCGGCGAGGAAGGTGCCGTTGGGCGCGGGCGTGAAGGCGACACCGTCCTTCACCATGAAGAGGTTGGCGGTGGCGAGTTCGGCAACGTTGCCGAGCATGTCGCACAACACCGCATTGTCGAAGCCGCGCGCATGCGCCTCGGCCAGCGCCCGGCTGTTGTTGGGGTAGAGGCAGCCGGCCTTGGCGTCGGTCACCGCGCATTCGATGGTCGGGCGGCGGTAGCGTGACAGGGTGATGGCGGCGCCGCGGCTGGGTGGAGGCATGGAGGCTTCGTAGAGGCTAAGGCACCAACGGGTGGATTCCGGGTCGGCGTCGACGGTGCGGGCGCCGGGGAACTCGGCCCAGTACATGGGGCGGATATAGAGCGCCGCGTCGGGCGCGAAGCGCGTCAGCCCTTCGCGCGTCAGTTCCGCCCATTGCTCCACCGGGATCAACGGCTTCAGCCCCATCGCCACCGCCGAGCGGTTCACCCGCTCGCAATGCAGGTCGAGGTCGGGGGTGACGCCCTCGAAGGCGCGGGCACCGTCGAACACCGAGGTGCCAAGCCAGGCCGCATGGGTGCGCACGCCCATGATCGGCACATTGCCCTCGTGCCATTGGCCTTCAAAGAACGTCCAGGTGCGCGACCAGCTCTGGGTCATCGGGTGCCCCTCTTTTATGTTTTGCCTCATGGCCGGGCTTGACCCGGCCACCCAGTGACCGGGAGCGCCCAGTCCCCCCGGGTCCCCGGGTCAAGCCCGGGGATGAGGAAGGAAATTAGCTGTTGCCTCAACCCGTTTTCAGTCCGCCAGCGCCGCGAGGATGCGGACCCAGCTGCGAATGCCCTTGTGGAACGAGGTGAGGTCGTACTTCTCGTTGGGCGAATGGATGCGGTCGTCGTCGAGAGCATAGCCGACCAGCAGCGTGTCCTGCCCCAGCACTTTCTTGAACTGGCCGACCACCGGGATCGAACCGCCCTCGCCATAGGTGACCGCCGGCGTGCCCCACTCGTCGCCCAGCGCCGCGGCGGCCTTGGCGATGGCGGGATTGTCGTGCGAGACGGCGACCGCGCGATTGCCCTCGCCGCTGAGGAATTCGACCGTGCAGTCGGAAGGCAGCTTCGAGCGGATATAGGCGCGTACCACGTCGCGCACATGCGCCGGATCCTGATCTGCGACGAGGCGACAGGTGATCTTGGCGGTGGCGATGGACGGAATGACGGTCTTGGCGCCCTCGCCCGTATAGCCGCCCCACATGCCGTTGACCTCGAAGGTCGGGCGCGTGGAAACCATCTCGATCAGCAGGCGGTCCTTCTCGCCGATGGGGTTGGCGAGGCCGACGGGGCCGAGGAAATTCTCCGGCGTCAGGTCGAGGGTGGACCAGGACTGCTTCACATAGTCCGGCGGCTCGATGACGCCGTCATAGAAGCCGGGAATGGAGATGCGTCCGTCCGGGCCGTGAACCCCGCCGATGATCTTCGAGATCACATGCAGCGGATTGGCCGCGGCGCCGCCGTAATAACCGGAGTGCAGGTCGCGGTCGGCGCAGCGCACGATGAACTCGTCGTGCATCAGCCCGCGCAGCGAGAGGATGATGGCAGGGGTCTGCGCATCCCACATGCCGGTGTCGCAGACGAGCGCGAGATCGGCCGCCAGCTCGTCCTTGTGGGAGGCGAGGAAGGGGCCGATGTTCTCCGAGCCGCTTTCCTCCTCGCCCTCGACGACGATGCTGACGTCCACCGGCAGCTTGCCCGTCACCTTGAGATAGGCGCGGCAGGCCTCGACGAAGGTCATCACCTGTCCCTTGTCGTCCGAGGAGCCGCGGGCGACGATCCGCTTCACGCCTGAAGCGTTCTCGACGAGACGCGGCTCGAAGGGCGGGCTGTCCCACAGGTTCAGCGGATCGACCGGCTGCACGTCGTAATGGCCGTAGAACATCACCCGCTTCGCGGCGCCCGTATTCGAGCGGCCGGTGACGATGGGATGGCCGGCGGTGTCGTTGAGCTTCGCGTCGAGGCCGAGGCCGGCGAGGTCGTCGGCCAGCCACTGGCCGGCACGGCGGCACTCGCTCGCATAGGCGCTGTCGGTCGAGATGGAGGGGATGCGCAGGAAGGCGAACAGGCGCTCCAGCGAAGCGTCGAGATCGGCATCCACGGTGGCGAGAACGCGGTCGAGATCGGCCATGGAGGAAGTCCTTGTTGTTCTTTGCCGTCATCCCGGACGAAGCGAAGCGCAGATCCGGGATCGTGAAATCGGTGAGCGATCCCGGATGCGGCCTGCGGCCGCTCCGGGATGACGCCCAGGAGGAATGACCTATCGCCGCCGCGCGCCGCCGAGCACGTTGCGCAGGATCGCCTTGGTGACCTGGTTGGTGAGCTCGCGCGTGACCTGCCGGGTCACCTGCTCGCCGATGGTCATGCGCCCGCGCGGCGCACGGGTGCCGAACAGGCCGCCAAGCACGCTGTCGAGGAAGCCGCCACCGGCCGCGCTGGCCTCGGTGGGCGCGGGAGCACCCGGCGAGGGCGTCACCGGCGCCTCGGCCGGAGCGGTTTCGGCGGCACGCTTGGCCAGCATCTCGGAGGCCGACTCGCGGTCGAGCGTCTCGTCATAGATGTTGCGCACCGGGCTGCGCTCGATGGCAACCTTGCGCAATTCCGGCGTGATCGGCCCGACCCGTCCGGCAGGCGGGGCGATCAGCGTGCGTTCGACCATCGAGGGTGTGCCGTTGCCTTCCAGCATGGAGATCAGCGCCTCGCCCTTGCCGAGCTCGGTGATCACCTGCGCGGTGTTGAGCTTGGGGTTGGGGCGGAAGGTATCGGCCGCGGCCTTCACCGCCTTCTGGTCGCGCGGGGTGAAGGCACGCAGCGCGTGCTGCACGCGGTTGCCGAGCTGGGCGAGCACACTCTCGGGCACGTCGAGCGGATTCTGGGTGACGAAATAGACGCCGACACCCTTGGAGCGGATGAGACGGACCACCTGCTCGATCTTGTCGAGCAGCGCCTTGGGCGCCTCGTCGAACAGCAGGTGCGCCTCGTCGAAGAAGAACACGACCTTCGGCTTGTCGGGATCGCCGACTTCGGGGAGCTCCTCGAACAATTCGGAGAGCAGCCAGAGCAGGAAGGAAGCGTAGAGCCGCGGCGAGCCCATCAGCTTGTCGGCGGCGAGCAGCGAGATGGTGCCATAGCCCGAGCGCGGATCGACCCGCATTAAGTCGGTGATCTTCAGCGCCGGCTCGCCGAAGAACTTGTCGGCGCCCTGGTTCTCCAGGACGAGCAGCGAGCGCTGGATGGCGCCCACGGTGGCGGGCGAGACATTGCCATAGGTGGTGGTGAGCTTCGCCGCGTTCTCCGCCACGAAGGCCAGCATGGCCCGCAGGTCCTTCAGGTCGAGCAGCAGCAGGCCCTGCTCGTCGGCGATACGGAAGACGACGTTGAGCACGCCTTCCTGCACCTCGTTGAGGTCCATCAGCCGCGCCAGCAGCAGCGGGCCCATCTCCGAGACTGTGGCGCGCACCGGGTGGCCCTGCTCGCCAAACAGGTCCCAGAAGATCACCGGGAATTCGTCCGGCACATAGTCGACGCCGATCTCCTCGCAGCGCTTGACGATCCAGTCCTGTCCCTCACCGGGCATGGCGATGCCGGAGAGGTCGCCCTTGATGTCGGCGGCGAAGACCGGCACGCCGCTGCGCGAGAAGCCTTCCGCGATGGTCTGCAGGGTGACGGTCTTGCCCGTGCCGGTGGCGCCGGTGGCGAGGCCATGGCGGTTGGCGAGCTTCAATGTGAGGTATTCGGGCTTCTCGCTCTTGCCGACGAAAATCTTGCCGTCGATGTCTCCGGACATGGCCGTCTCCTGCGAGCGAAGGTCTGGGCCACCTTTAGAGCGCAGGCGGGGGCGGTTCGGCAAGCGGGGACAGCGGGCGCACGACCCATACTATCTTCCGCCATGGCGGGCGGGATTTGTCGCACGGCGCTTGCCTTCGCGATGCGCCCGCGCGATTTGAAGGGCGAACATCAACGCCGGGAGCATCATGGCCTCGCTCGACCCGCCCACCCAACGCTATCTCGACGCGCGCGGTCGCCGGCTGGACTATGCCGGCCGTACGCTGGTGATGGGTATCCTCAATGTGACCCCGGATTCCTTCTCCGATGGCGGTCGCAGCGCGGCGCTGGACGACGCGGTCATCAACGCCCGGCGGATGGTCGAGGAAGGCGCCGACATCATCGACATCGGCGGGGAATCGACGCGGCCCGGCCATACGCCAGTGCCGGCCGAGGAGGAACTGCGCCGCGTGCTGCCGGTCATCGAGGCGCTGGCCGATCTGTCGGTGCCGCTCTCCATCGATACCCAGAAGGCGGTGGTGGCCGAGGCGGCGTTGAAGCGCGGCGCGGCCATCCTCAACGACATCTGGGGCCTGATGGGGGACCCGGAGATCGCGCGTGTCGCTGCAGGCTACGAGGCCGGCGTGGTGGCGATGCACAACCGTTCCATCGTCGACGATTCGGTCGACATCGTCGCCGACATCATCGGCTTCTTCGAGCAGTCGCTGGAACGGGCGGCGCGGGCGGGCATCCGCCCCGAGCGCATCAGCCTCGATCCCGGCATCGGCTTCGGCAAGACCTTCGAGCAGAATCTGAAGGCGCTGGCCTCGCTGCGCGAGTTCGGCAAGCTCGGCTTCCCGATCCTGCTCGGCACCTCCCGCAAGTCGCTGATCGGCAGGGTGATCGACACGGCGCCTGCCGAACGCGTGCCGGGCACCATCGCCTCCAACGTCATCGGTATCATGGCCGGCTGCGCCATTATCCGCGTGCACGACGTCGCCGCCCATGTGCAGGCGGCGCGGGTGACGGAGGCTATCCTCCATGCCGCGTGAGGCGCCGCCCGAATTCTTCGTCCGCCGCCCGCGCAAGGTCGAGAAGCGCATCGCCTATCTCTGCCTCGGCTCCAATCTCGGCGACCGCGCCGGGACCATTGCGAAGGCGGTGGGGCTGATCGCCCGCACCGGGCTGAAGATCATAGCCCGCTCCTCGCTCTACGAGACGCCGCCTTGGGGGCCGGTGCTGCAGGGGCCGTATCTGAACATGGTGGTGGCGGTGGAGACCGAGCTCTCGGCGCGGGAACTGCTCAACATGCTGCTCGGCGTCGAGCACGCCTTCGGGCGCGACCGCACCCGCGAGGTGCGCTTCGGGCCGCGTACCATCGACATCGACATCTTGCTCTTCGGCGAAGACGTGATCGCCGAGCCGGATCTCGAGATCCCGCATCCGCGCATGATGCAGCGCGCCTTCGCGCTGATCCCGCTGGCCGAACTGGCGCCCGACCTCGTGGTGCAGGGGGGGCCCATCCGCACGGCTCTGGAGGCGCTCGACCGCAGCGGTATCGTCAAGGTCGAGCCGCAGCCGGCGGGTTACTGAGAACCGGCCCACATGCAAAAGGCGGCGGATCGCTCCGCCGCCTTTTCCGTCGCCCCTCGGGTCAGGGACGGCTGTCGTCAGTTGCACACCCGCACGTTGCGGTAATAGGGCTGGCCCCAGCTGTTGTAGAAGGTCTGCGGCTGGTACCAGCAGCGCGGCTGGTTGTAGGCCTGCGCGGCAATGGCACCGACAGCCAGGCCGCCGATGATGCCGGCGGCGACGGCGGCGCCGTTATGGCGGTAACGCGGAGCGTAATAGTAGCCGGGACCCCAGCCGGGTCCGCCCCAGCCATGGCCGCGCCCGCGCCAGCCGGCGTCGGCGGTCCCAGCGGAAGCGAGAATGGTGGCGCCCGCGAGAGCGAGCGCGGCGAGCTTGGTCGATTTGGCGAAGCGCATCATGACGTCCTCGGTAAACTCTGCTAGTCGCTCGCGGCCGGGATTGGCCGTGGATGGACGCAAAGCTAGCCTTGGGCAGCCGAACCCAAACTGAACCGGCTGTTGCAATAGGTTCATCAATCTGAACGCATTCCAGTCCGTCCGTTCATCCGGCGTTCAGCCGGGAATGAGGAGCGCCGCTTTGCCGGACTACGATAGGGAAGGTCTTGTCTCCGCCTGGACGTTCGACGGCGCAGGCGGCGCTCGGCGGATCGGCTGGGACGAGATTCACGGCGGGCCCCCGGCGGGGCGGGGCTTCGACTGGATCAACCTGCAGCAGCTGGATCACCGGCACGAACGCACCTGGCTGGCGGACGAGAGCGGCATCGACCCCAGTATCGTCGAATCTCTGGTGGCGGCGGAGACGCGGCCGCGCTGCGCGCTGTTCGACAACGGCGCCTTCCTCAATCTGCGGGGCATCAACCTGATGCCCTATTCGCTGCCCGACGAGATGCACTCCATCCGCTTCTGGGTCGAGCCGCACCGCATCGTCTCGGTGCGCAAGCGCTCGCTCTCGGCGGTGGGGGATTTCGAGGACGCCATCCAGCGCGGGCGGGCGCCGCGCACGCCGGGCGAGTTCGTCGCCGATCTCTCCATGCGCCTCGTCGACCGCATGGATACGGTGATCACCGCGCTCGCGGAACAAGCGGACGAGATCGAGGAGATGGTGCTGAGCGCCACGCTCTCCAATCTCAGCCCCAAGGTGTCGGAGGTGCGCCGCGTCGCCATCATCCTGCGCCGCTACATCGCCCCGCAGCGCGAGGCGCTGAACCATTTCTCGCTTGAAGATGCGGAGTGGCTCTCCCCGCGCGATCGCAACCGGCTGCGCGAGGCTGCCGATCGAGTGACACGGTTTGCCGAGGAGCTCGATTCCGTGCGCGACCGGGCGGCGGTGATCTACGACCAGATGGTGGAACGCCGCGCCGAGCAGATGAACCGCTCCATGCTGGTGCTCGCGGCGGTGACGGTCATCTTCGCGCCGCTGACGCTCATGACCGGCCTGATGGGCATGAATGTCGAGGGAATTCCCGGTGCCCAGGATCCGAACGGCTTCTGGGCGGTGACGGTGATGGCGGCGGCTCTGGGCGTCGGTCTCGTCGCCTGGCTACGGATGATCCGCTGGCTGTGAATTCAAATTCCTGCGCGCTCGAAAGCGGCTCTTTTCTTGCGCCTTCGGACGACTAGATTCGGTATCGGCGGACCGCCGCGCCTGTTGCGCCGGCCGCCGGAGGAACCCTACCATGAGGCGTTTGATCCTGGCCGGTCCTGGCGCGGCGATGGCGCTGGGCCTTGCCTTGGCTGCACTGGTCCCGGCGAGTCCGGCGGCGGCGTATGAGTTCACCGGCACTTTTCCGGGCGGCAATTGCCGGCAGATGGCGGCGACGATCCCGGGCGCGCAGCTCTGGTACGGCCATTTCACCGGGCGCCGTTACTCGCCGTGGAACTACAATTTCATCGAGGGTCGAACCGCCGATGGCTGCTTCCGCACCAAGGCGCAGTGCGACAACTGGCTCTACCAGTGGCGCTCGGCCTGGCAGCTCGATTTCTGGAACGACTATTGCGTGAAGGGCTGGCCGCCGGCACCGCGCGGCTGGGCTCCGCGCACCATGGTTCCCGGGCCCAAATAAGCAGAACGCCGCCGCCCGGTGGGGGCGACGGCGCGATGCACGAACTCGAAAGGCGTCAGACCGCCTTGGAATACAGCTCGGCGACGTAGTCCCAGTTCACCAGGCTATCGATGAAGGCCTTGAGATAGTCCGGGCGGCGGTTGCGGTAGTCGATGTAGTAGGAGTGCTCCCACACGTCGACGCCGAGGATCGGGGTCGCGCCGTGCACGAGCGGGTTCTCGCCGTTCGGGGTCTTGGTGATGACGAGCTTGCCGTCCTTGACCGCGAGCCAGGCCCAGCCGGAGCCGAACTGGGTCACGCCGGCCTGGGCGAAGTCTTCCTTGAACTTCTCGACCGAGCCGAGGTCCTCGACGATCTTCTTCTCGAGTTCGCCCGGTATCGCGCCGCCGCCATTCGGCTTCATCCACTTCCAGAAATGGATGTGGTTGTAGTGCTGGCCGGCATTGTTGAAGAGGCCGGCATTCTTGCCGTAGGAGCCCTTGACGATCTCCTCCAGCGACTTGCCTTCCCACTCGGTGCCCTTGAGCAGGTTGTTGCCGTTGGTCACGTAAGCCTGGTGGTGCTTGTCGTGATGATATTCGAGCGTCTCGCGCGACATGAAGGGAGCGAGCGCGTCATAGGCATAGGGAAGCTCGGGAAGCGTGAAGGACATCGAATCTGTCTCCGCGAAATGAAATCCGGCCGAACCCCGGCGCGGGTACTTCCAAGGTGCGCGAGCACCGCGAAAGATCGGCGTTGATTAGATAGGTCGGTCTTGATCGGCGGACAACCGAAAGCATCGCGCGCGGCCGATTTCTTCCCCCGCCTTCGCGCCGGCTGGACATCTGCGGCGCTGCGCTTTCGTTGAAGCTGTACTAGACGTAAGGTCTTGTGGAAGAGGACCGGCCGCGAATCGGTCCGGCGGAGTTTCTTGATGGGTGCAATTGTCATCGGAATCGGCGTAGCGGTTGCCGCGCTCGGTGTCGTCCTTGGCGCAATTGGATACGGTTCTGCGGAGACGACTTCCGGCGCGACCCTGATGACGGTGGGCAGCACCGCTTTTGTCGGCGGACTTCTGCTGCTGGCCCTCGGCTTCATTCTGAGGGTCTTGCGCGAGATCGCGGAGAAACTCGACGGCGCGGTCCATTTCGAGCCCTATGAAGAGGAAGCCGCGGCCGGACGCACCGATGTCACCGCGCTCGTCATCGAGGCCGAGGAATTGATGCCGGCGCCGGTGCGCTTCCCCGAGGAGAGCAGGGCGCCGGCCGAACCGCAGCGCCCCGAGCCGCGTGAGGAACTGGCCGCGCCGTCGGGCGGGCTGCCGTCGTGGTTCCGTCGCCAGCGTGCCGAGGCGGAGCCCGAAGCTGAGCCCGCGCCGGCTCACGAGCCGAAGCCCGCCTTCGAGCCGTTCCGGCCCGCCTCCGAGCCGGCACGGTCCGAGCCTGCGCGCCGCGAGCCGCCGCCCTTCCTGCGGCAGGGCGGATCGGCGCCGGAGCGTCCGGTGCCTGCAAACCCCGAGGGGACGCCCCGTTCTCCCGAACCCCGCCCGTCTCGTCCGCGCGAAGAGCCCGAAGTTGAGCCGAGTGCGCCGCCGGCCTTCCTGCGCGAATCTGACCTCCTCGGCGAGGAGCCGCAAGAGGCACCCACCGAGCCGGAGGTGACGGTGCTGAAGTCCGGCACCATCGGTGGCATGAGCTACAAGCTGTTCTCGGACGGTTCCATCGAGGCCGACCTGCCTGACGGCACGCTGCGCTTTGCCTCGCTGCAGGACCTGCGCGAGCATGTCGCCGGCGGCGGGCGCGGCCAGAGCTAGGCAGCTCCGCTGCGAAAAGAAAAGGGCGCCGCGCGGCGCCCTTTTTTGTTCAGCGGCCCGCGACGGCGAGCGCGAAGGCATAGACCAGCGCGGTCTCTTCCAGCCGGTCGAAGCGGCCGGCGGCGCCGCCGTGTCCCGCCTCCATATTGGTGCGCAGCAGTAGCGGGCGGTTGTCGGTCTTGAGCTCGCGCAGCCGCGCCACCCATTTCGCCGGCTCCCAATAGGTCACGCGCGGATCGGTCAGCCCGGCGAGGGCGAAGATCGCCGGATAGTCCTCCGCCGCGACATTATCGTAGGGCGAATAGGCGCGGATGGCGGCGAAGGCTTCCGCGTCGGCGATCGGGTTGCCCCATTCCGGCCATTCCGGCGGGGTGAGCGGCAGCGTGTCGTCGAGCATGGTGTTGAGCACGTCGACGAAGGGCACCTCGGCGACGATGCCGGCGAACAGCTCCCGGCGCATATTGGCGATGGCGCCCATCAGCATGCCGCCCGCCGAGCCGCCATGAGCGACGATGCGGTCGCGGGCCACGACGCGCTCGCTCACCAGATGCTCGGCGGCGGCGATGAAGTCGGAGAATGTGTTCGGCTTCTTCGCCAGCTTGCCTTCGCGGTACCAGCGCCAGCCCTTCTCGGTGCCGCCGCGTATATGGGCGATGGCATAGACGAAGCCGCGATCCACCAGCGAGAGCCGCGAGGTGGAGAAGCCAGCCGGGATCGAGATGCCATAGGCGCCATAGCCATAGAGCAGGCAGGGCGCGCTGCCGTCGAACGGCGTATCCTTCGCGAAGAGCAGCGAGACCGGGATCAACTCGCCATCCGGTGCCGGCGCCATCAGCCGGCGGGTGACGTAGCGCTTCGGGTCGTGGCCGGAGGGCACTTCCTGCCGCTTGCGTAGCACGCGGGCGCGGCTCGCCACGTCGTAGTCCCACACCTCGGAGGGCGTGGTCATCGAGGAATAGGTGAAGCGGATCTCGGTCTTGTCGAAGCCGTAGCCGGGATCGAAGCCGAGCGAATAGGCTTCCTCGGCGAAGGCGACGCTGTGCTCGGCGCCATCGGCGAGCGCGCGCACGACGATGCGCGGCAGCCCGTCCTCACGCTCCAGCCGCACCAGATGGCCGCGGAAGGCGCTCTGCGAGAGGATCAGCCGGCCGGGCTTGTGCGGGACGAGGTCGCGCCAGCCGGCGCGCCCGGGAGCGGCCAGCGGCGCGACGACGATCTTGAAGTCCTCGGCGCCGTCGGCATTGGTCTCGATGATCAGGCTCTCGACGCCATCCAGCGAAGGATGGTGCTCGACGCCGTAGCGCAGGCTCGGCTCGCGCGGCTCGACGAGGACGGGCGGGGCGAGGGGGGCGTCGAGATCGAGCAGCCACACCTCGCTGGTGTCGTGGTCACCGCAGGAGATGAGACCGAAGCGGCCCGACTGGGTGCGGCCGAGGCTGACGAAGAAACCCTTGTCCGGCTCCTCGTAGATGAGAATATCCGTGGCGGGATCGGCGCCGAGCGCATGCCGATACACGAAGCTCGGGCGATGCTCGGCGTCACGGCGGATGTAGTAGAGATAGGTGCCATCAGCGCTCCACAGCACGTCGCCGGTGGTCTCGCCGACGAGATCAGGCAGGTCGGTATCCGCCGCGATGTCGCGGACGCGCAACGTGTAATACTCGGATCCCGCCTCATCCGCCGTCCAGGCGTAGAAGCGGTGGTCGGGCGACTGGCGGGCATCGCCGAACTGGAAATAGGCCTTGCCTTCGGCGAGCGCGTCGCCGTCCAGCAGCACCGTCTCGCCGGCGACCGCGCCGGCCGGGCGGCGGCAGATCAGCGGATGCTGGCCACCCTCGCGGAAGCGGGTGAAATAGGCAAAGGGGCCGTCCGTCGCCGGCACAGAGGAATCGTCCTCCTTGATGCGGGCGCGCATCTCGGCGACCAGCGTGCGCCGCAGCTCGGCATGCGGGGCGAACCAGCCGTCCGCCGCCGCGTTCTCCGCGTTAAGGAAGGCGCGGATGTCAGGTGCCAGCACGGTCGGGTCGCGCATGACCTCGCGCCAATTGTCGGCGCGAAGCCAGGCATAGGGGTCGACGAGCGTCTGCCCGTGGAAGCTGCGCACCAGCGGCGGGTGGGCGGGCGCAGAAGCGGCAATTCCGCCGGAAGCCTCGCTCCTCACGAGGCCGCACCTTGCGCGGCCGGCTCGTCGGCCTTGAAGGTCATGGCAACGCCGTTCATGCAGTAGCGCATCCCGGTCGGGCGCGGCCCGTCCGGGAAGACGTGACCGAGATGGGCGTCGCAGGTGGCGCAACGCACCTCGATACGGTGCATGCCGTAGGAGTGGTCATGATATTCCGTGACCGCCTCGGCATCGACCGGCTGGAAGAAGCTCGGCCAGCCGGTGCCCGATTCGAACTTGGCGTCTGAGCGGAACAGAGGCGCACCGCAGCACACGCAGCTATAGGTGCCCGGCTCCTTCTGCGACAGATGCGGGCCGGAAAACGCGCATTCGGTGCCGTGGCCACGGGTCACGCGGTACTGCTCGGGCGTCAGAAGGGCGCGCCACTCCGCGTCCGTCTTCACCACCTTTGGCCGGCCGGATGTCTGGTTCATGGGAAATCCTTGAGGTTTTTCGCTGAGATAATCGCCCACCCGCTTCCCGGCAAGTGTTGAGGCCGTTCACGAAGTCTTGGCTTCGCACGTGCAGCGCAGGCGCGGTGCATACAATGCGTCGGCTTGACGGATTTGAGCTTTCGCAAACAATGCGAGAGCCTGTCCCTTTTGGGGAAGGGAGCGGAATTGCGTTTAATTTTGCTCGAAAAATCTTGTGATCGGCTCTTTCAAAGTCTATTTATCGCCATGTATCCGGACGTGGACTGAATACGTTTCGTGACGACGTATTGTTGCGCGCTGGGGCGGATGCGAGAGGGCGCCTGCGAGCGGTGCTCGGGTTAATCGATGTCATTGAAGATTGTATCATGAGCGACACCAAGGACGCCGACAGCTATATCGAACTGGCCGCCGATATCGTCTCCGCCTATGTGAGCAACAATTCGGTCTCGGCCAATGACCTGACGGCCCTTCTCGGGGACGTACACGGTGCGTTGCAGCGCGTTGGCAAGGGCGATGCGGAGCCCGTCGCCGAGCCGGCCAAACCGGCGGTGCCGATCAAGCGTTCCGTGGCGCCGGAATTCATCGTCTGCCTCGAGGACGGGAAGAAGTTCAAGTCGCTGAAGCGGCACCTGCGCACGCAGTACAACCTCACTCCCGAGGAATATCGCGAGAAGTGGGGCCTTCCGGCCGACTATCCGATGGTCGCACCCAATTATGCGGCGGCGCGCTCGGCGCTCGCCAAGGAGATGGGCCTCGGCCAGCAGCGCCGCCGCGCCGGGCGCGGCTGAGCCATTCGGCGGCCTCGACAGGCGATCCTGCCGTCCGGCGGCATTGCCGGATGTGCATCAGCTCGTACCCGGCCGCATATGCGGGCGCGTCCGGGCGATGATTTCATTGTTTCCGTTCATCTTTTCAGCCTCGGCCATGAGCCGGCGCAGTGCCGCGTGGCGGATGGCGTCGTAGCCGATGCCGCAGCGGGCGGCGCGGCGCTCCGTTCGCAGCAGCCGCCTGAGCGCTGTCTGACGCTCCTCCCGTGTCCGGCCCAAAAAGGGGCGCAGCGCTTTCGCCCGCGCGGCGATGGCGTCTTCCGGCTCTTCGGTCCGCACCGCCCGTATGCGGCGCTTTCGATGATGCGATGACATGGACGATCCTCCTGCCGCGAGTATCGGTGGAGGTAGCTAGGGTGCGGATAAATTTCCTATCTCATGGCCTATGGGAAAAGGCCGCGTCATTCTATGTGCGCTCGTTTAAGGCAATGTTCATCTTTTGTTCTTGATCACTTTCGGCATCAATAATAGGCTTAAATTCCTTTTAAGGAGTTTGCCGATGATCCGATCCCCCGATCCCGCAGGTGCCGGGCCCTGCCTCGTCGCGGCGCGGTTTGCCGCCGAGGCTGTCCAGGTGCCGTTCGATGCACTCATGCATGAAGGCCGCCGCGACCGGCGCTGCTCCTCGGCGCGGGCGCTGGCCATGTACCTTGCCCATGTCGGGCTCGGCCTGTCGATGAGCCGGGTCGCCCGCGACTTCGGCCGTCACCGCTCCACCGTCGCCCATGCCTGCCGCATGATCGAGGAGCGGCGGGAGGTCGCCGGCTGGAACGACCATGTGGCGGCGCTGGAGGACGAGGTGCGGGGCGCGCTGGCCCGGGGAGGCGTCCATGGCTGAACGAAAACTGGCTGAGCGCAAGCTGGACCGGATCGAGGTCGAGATCGCCGGCGAGCGCAGCGCCGTCACCATCGACCTGGAGGAAAGCCCGCTGGGCTGGCTGGCGCGGCGGCGCGGACGGGACGGGAGGATCTTCATCTCGCCGGCGCAGCTCGTCGCTGGCGAGCGGCTGCGGGCCGATTTCACCCGTGCACAGATGACGCCGAGATTGACCGCCGATTGGGGCGCGGTGGCGCGCTCGTCGACGCGCGGCGCGCCGGGGCTCACCATTCCCGAGGCGGCGCTGGCCGCCCGCCAGCGGCTCTCGCGCGCGCTGGAGGCGGCGGGGCCGGAATTCTCCGGCCTGCTGATGGATGTGTGCTGCTTCCTCAAAGGGCTGGAGCAGGTCGAGCAGGAGCGCGGCTGGCCGTCCCGCACCGCCAAGGTGGTGCTGTCGCTGGCGCTCGATCGGCTGGCTCGGCATTACGGGCTGAGCGAGGCGGCGCAGGGGCCGGCGCGCTCGCGCACCCGTGTCTGGAAGGCGGGGGATCAGGCGCCCTGAGCGGTCTCGGCCAAGGTCCGGCGGGCATCGGCGCGGATGCGCTCGACCATGGAGCGCAGCCCGTTGGAGCGCTGCGGGGTGAGGTGGTCCTTCAGCCCGATGCGCTCGAACACGCCGGCCGGATCGGTGGCGACGATGTCGCGGGCGGCGCGGCCAGAGTAGAGCGCCAGCAGGATGGCGATGAGGCCGCGTACGATATGCGCGTCGGAATCGCCGACGAAGGCGAGGCGCGGGCCGTCCTCGCCCCGGCTCACATCGCTCACCAGCCAGACCTGGCTGGCACAGCCCTGCACCTTGGTGCGGTCGCTCCGCTCCTCCTCGGGGAAGGGCGGCAGGGTGCGGCCCAGCTCGATGAGGTAGCGGTAGCGGTCGTCCCAATTGTCGAGGAGCTCGAAGTCCTCGATGATGCTGTCGATCTTTGTGGTCATAAGCGCCTCTCGCCTCCCGCATATAGTGGCGCAGGGGCGGCAGGCGCAATGCTTCGGCGGGTTTTCGCGTTCAGGCCGGGCGCTTTGGCGGCAGCGGCACGGCGTTGGCGGGAGCGGCCGGGCGGGCCTCCGCGGGGTCCGGCGCGGAAGGCGCCACAAGGGCGGCCGGCAGCTTCGGCCCCTGCCAGTTCGGGCTGAGGTCGTGGGTGGTAAGGGTGTCGCCGGTCGGCGCGCCAAGGGCGCGGGTGGCCGCCTTGCGCTTCTCCTCGAGGATCTGCTCGGAGAGGTAGCTCAGCGCGAAGCGGGCGCCGGCCTCGGCGCGCTCCGAGATCATGGCGATCAGCCCGGCGCCGATGGTGCAGGCCTGCGGCTGGCGTTCGCAGAAGCCTCCGGCATCCGCGACCGCCGAGGAGGCGGCGGACAGGGCTTCGACCGCGCTGACCTGCGGCTCGCCATTGCCCGAGGCGCCGTGCGGCGACGGGCCGCCGGTCACCGCCGGCAGCAGCAGAAACACGATGGTCAGCCAGAAACCGATGCGCAGCAGGAAGAACATGATCCTTCTCGCGGTCTTCGCCGAGGGAGCCCTTTGAACCTTTCAGGAGGTGCACAATAGCGACCACGGGTTGCTCAACATGTGTTGGAAAAGCGCAGAATCCGACGATCGCGGAAAGCCGGTGTTAAGTACGTCGCCGCTTTTAGGGTTCGCTTAAACCCCGCATGGCACAGTGCGGGCTCCTGGCGCCGTCGGGCGCACCACGATTCGGTTGCCATGCCCCGTTCCTATGCAAGCGACCTCCTGGTGGACGACATCGACCTCGACGGCGAGCGCGTCGCTGGTCGTCCCTATCGTCCGAGCCGCCGGCGGTCCGACCTGTTCATGATTGCCCTTGCCGGCACGGCGAGCGCTGCCGTGCTGTTCAATGCGCTAGCCTTGCAGCAGGGCCGGTCCGGAGGGGCTCGTTCCTCGGCGGTGCCGACCCCGGCCGCGGCGCCGGCCGATATCCGCCAGGTGCACAATCCCGCGCCCGTTGCGCCCGCCGCGCCGGCAGCCGCTCCCGCGCCGCAGCCGGCGGCTGCCATGACCCCGCCGGCCGCTGCCACGCCGGTCGCACCACTGCCCCCATCCAAGCCGGCGCCGCCGCCCCGCGCGGCGGCTCCCGCGCCTGCCGCCGCCACGCCCGTGGCGATCGCCGCTCCCGCCGCCGCGCCGAGCATCGCCTCGCTGCTGCCACCTGGCGAGGTGCCGGTGTCGCCGCGCATCGTGGAGATTCAGAAGGCGCTGGCCCGCCTCGGCTACGGCCCGCTTCGGGTCGACGGGCGCACCGGCGAGGCGACCAAGCAGGCGATCGAGCGCTTCGAGCGCGACCGCCGCCTGCCGGTGACCGGCGACGTCTCCGACCGGCTGATCCGCGAGCTGAATGCCGTGGCGGGCCTTTCCATCCAATAGGTCGGGCGATGCGGCTGAAAAGCGCGATCTTCGTCTCCGCGCTGGTGCGCCGGGCCAATGGCGTCGGCGCCTTTGCCGCCGTCCGCCGGCGCGGGGCGGAGGAGGCGGGGGCGATCTTCGTCAAGGTGGCGACGCTTGACGGCCGTGCCGCGCTCTACGGCCCGGCGTTGCCCTCGCTCGATGCCGAGCCGGAGCCGGGCGCGCGGCTGTTCCGTTCGCTGGTGGCACCCGGTGCGCCCGAAAGCGAGGCGGAGGAGCGCATGGCGCGCGAGATCGGCTTCGATCCCGACCTGTGGTTCGTCGAGATCGAGGACCGCGAAGGCCGGTATTTCCTCGAACTGAGCGAAGGCTGAAAGCTTTCAGCCGTTACGGCGGCCTCTGTCAGCGGCGTCCGCCGCCGTCTGCGGCGCGGGATGCGGCTGCGCGAAGCTGCGCATGGAGGGCGTTTCCTCCGCCCGCTCGCGCGGAATGCGCCGCCCGGCGCGCCAGGACGCCACAAGATGCTGCGCGCTGGCGGTGGGGAGACTGTCGAACATCTCGGCGAGGCGCGTCATCTGAGCCGCCGAGCGGCCGGCGACGGGGTGCAGTCGGAACAGCACGCGCGACAGGATGGCGAAGGACAGGCCGAGCGCCCGCGCGGCGACGGCGAGCGCCTCGCCGGTCGCATCCGCGACGATGCGCTGCGCATTGGCTTCCGTGATCCCGAGCGTGCGCTCCAGCAGCCCGGCAACATCGTCGGCGCTGCTGGCCTTGGCGGCATCGAGCAGCATGTCGATGAAGCCGGGCGGCGGCGCGGCCACGCGCTCGGCCAGCGGCAGCGGTGGCAAGGTGACGAGCCGGGCGACGAAGGCGGCACGTTCCTCCGGGCCCGCGGCGAAATAATCGATCGGCGGGACGGGAGCCGGGGCGGGGGAGGGCTCGGCGTCGGTTGCCGGCAGTGCTGCCGTCTCCGGCTCGCTGGCCGGGACTTCCGTGATCTCCGGCTCGGCGTTCACATCCATGGCGGCTGGTTCCGGCGGAGCGGCGTCAGCCTCGACGACCACCGGGGCATCGGCGGTCTCGACCGGAGGAACGATCGGCTGATCGGCCGCGCTTTCAACGTCCTCGCCCGGCGCGTCGTCGGGCGCCGCCGCGACCATCGGCTCCGCCTGCGCGACTTCCTCGCCGCGGCGGTGCACCAGCTCGGCGATGCGCTTGGCGAGCGTCGGCGAGACGTCCCGACGGGCAGCAATTGCCGCGAGGTGCGAGGGCCCGGCGCTTTCGGCGAGATGGGCGAGGTCGGCCTCGTCGAGCACCGGTGACAGGCGCAGGAACGGCCCGGCGATGGAGAGCGGCGCGGTAGCAAGATGCAGCACCAGCGCGCGTGGCACATCCGGATGCGGCGCCAGCTCGCGCACGATGCGGGCGGCGACCGGTGCGTCCACCGCCTCGACGAGGCGGGTCGCGAGGGTGACGAATCGCGCGTCCGCCGCCTCGTTCCGGATCGGCCGCTTCACGAACTCCTGCACCAGCAGGCGCAGCATGTCCGGGCGCGTGTCTCCGGGCGGCCGGCGCAGCTGGTCGTTCGAATCGGAAGGGCCGGAGCCGGATGTGGAAGACATGGGCGGCGGGCTGCTCGATAAGGGCATTGCGATCCCGGACGGGGCGCGAAACCAAGCTAAGTGGCGAACGTTAGAAAGGCGTTAACCATAATGACCCCTACTGGGTCATGTCCGGTTGATGGAACAGCGGAGGGCGCGATGGGCGCGGTGATTCCGTTTCCGATCCGTCGGACGCAGGGCGAGACCCGTGGCGTCCGTGTGCCGCCCGATTATCCGGGCGAGGTGGTCATTCTCCCAGTGGTGCAGTTCCTGCGCCACGAGCCGGTGCCGCTGGCCCCGGTGAAGCCGGCGGCGCGGGAGCCGCTATGACGGCGCGCCGCACGTAGCGGCGTCCATCCGCGCCTTGACCTCGTCACGGGCGCCACGTTCGCGCACCATGGCGCGGATGAGAACGATACCCTCGTCATCCGGCGACTCGACGATGAGGCGGTCGGCAGCAGTGACCTCCTCGTCCTCCGGCAGCGCGGCGCGCTGCTTCGAATTCATCAGGTCCAGTTCGATGATGCTGCGCCCGGCCGAGCGGTCGTTGATGGCATAGAAGGGAAGCCCGTAGCGCGTGTAGAACGACACCGAGGTGTAGTCTTCGGTGGTCGGCACGCGCACCTTCAGCGGGCCTTCGCTCAGATTGTAGAGGCACACGGCCGAGACGAAGGCCGGATCGGTCGCTGGCAGCACGGCGCCGAGCGCCGACGGGTCGTCGATCTGCGCCACCATGTTGGCGCTGCCGACGGCGGAGAGCCGGGCATAGGCGTCCTGTTCGGCTAGATAGGGCAGGATCAGCACCGCCACGAGATGGACGATGCCGCCGAGCACGAGGCCGGCGACGATGGGCAGGACCAGCCGCTTCATCGGGCAAAACTCCGGGCGCCTGCAAGGCTCCGGGCGGTGACCGTCATGAGCTTCGCTCCCATGGGCAGTGCTCGACCAGCAGCCGCGGCATGTCCGGGGCGTCGCTGGTCCGGTTGGCGAGGCCGACGGGGGTATCGTAGAGGCGCAGCGTGAGGACGATGCGATCACGCGCGCCGGTCGGCAGCCAGTTGCCCGGACGCGCCCGCGGTCCGAGCGCGACGTCGAGCGTGCCGTCGCGGTTCCACACCACCTCGGCGCTGGTGAAGCCGGTGCGCTCGGCGGCGTTCTCGATCAGCCGGCCCTGATTGTCGGTGGCGGTGAGCGTCCAGAAGCGCGCCTGCGGCAGGCTGCCGGACAGGCGGATGTCGCAGCGCCCGTCGAGCGCGCGACCATTGGAATCGGTGGTGGCGGTAAAGGCAATGCCGTCGGCGAGTTCCAGCGGCAATTCGCCGGCGCGGGCGAGCGCGGCGCGGGCGTAAGGGTCTGCCGTCTCGGTGCCGGCCTTCGGCCAGGTCTCCCACGGTCCCGAGCGCACCAGCCCCGGCCCGTAGCCATTCACCGTGGTCACCCAGGTGAGGCCGAGGCCGATGACGGCGCCAATGGCCAGTGTCAGGAGGAACAGCAGGGAACGCACGGGTCAGGACAATCCGGTGGAGCGCGTCCCATGCATGGGCGCAGGACGCGCGAAGGTCAATCGCGGCGAAACGTCAGTTGCTGCCGACCGCCGGGGTGGCGGCAAGCTGCCCCGGCTCCATGGCGGCGGTGGGGCGGCGCACTGGCTGAGTCGCCGCTTCGCGCAGCCGGGCGGAGAGCGCCATCAGCCGCTCGGCGGAGGCCGGGGTGAGGGTGACGGGACGCTGCACGCCCTGGATGTCGAGCGGCGTCGCCTGCGCCACCGCGCCATCGAGCACCGGCGCCGGCTGGTTGCCCAGGCCCGGCGTCGGCTTCAGCTCGATGCCCTGATGGGCGAAGGCCATCACCTTCTGCCAGGTCATGGCCGGCAGCGTGCCGCCGGTCATCTTGCGGGTCGGGGCGTAATCGTCATTGCCGAACCAGATCGCCCCCACGTAATTGCCGGTGAAGCCGACGAACCAGGCGTCGCGATAGGCGTTGGTAGTGCCGGTCTTGCCGGAGACCTTGGTGCCCGGGATCATGGCGCGCCGGCCGGTGCCGTTCTCCACCACGCTGTTCAGCATCGGGTTGATCATGGCGATGATGTCGGGCGGGATCACCTGGTGCGGCTTGGGCCCGTTCTGGGCGAAGCTCCAGACCGGATCGCCCGCGGGCGTGCGCATTTCGATCACCGCATGCGGGTCGACCGACATGCCGCCGGAGGCGAAGACGGCATAGCCGGTCGCCTGGTCGAGTACCGTCACCTCGGCAGCGCCGAGAGGGAGCGCGCGGGTGATCTTGAGCTCGCTCTTCACGCCCATGGCGTGGGCGAGATTGACGATGCGGCCGCGCCCGATGGCTTCCGCCAGCTTCACCGCCACCGTGTTCAGCGAACGGGTCAGCGCCGTGATCAGCGGGATCCGGCCGGCATAGGAGCGGCCGTAATTCTGCGGGCACCAGTTGCCGATGCAGATCGGCCCGTCCACAACGATGGTGTTGGGCTTGTATTTCCCGGTCATCAGCGCCGCGGTGTAGACATAGGGCTTGAAGGACGAGCCTGGCTGGCGCAGCGCGTCGGTGGCGCGGTTGAACTGGCTCTCGCCATAGTCGCGCCCGCCGACCATGGCGCGCACGGCGCCGTTCGGCTCCATCACCACCATGGCCGATTGCGACGCGCCGTAATCCTTGCCGAACTGCTTCAGGCTGTCACGGATGGCGGTGTCGGCCGCCTTCTGGATGTTGGGATCGAGCGCCGTGCGCACGATGAAGGAGCGCTCGGCATAGCCCTTGGGCAGGGTGTCGACGATGCGCTTCACCTGGTCGAAGGCGAAATCGAGATAATATTCCGGCAGATCGTCCTGCTTGCGGTCGATCGGCGTCGCCGGGTTGCGGCGGGCGCCGAACACCTGGCCCTCGGTCATGAAGCCGGCATCGACGAGGTTGTCGAGCACGACGCTGGCGCGCCCGCGCGCCGCCGGCAGGTTGACATGGGGGGCGAATTTCGACGGCGCCTTGAACAGGCCGGCCAGCATGGCGGCCTCTGCGAGGTTCACGTCGCGGGCGGACTTGCCGAAATAGTACTGCGATGCCGCGTCGACGCCAAAGGCGCCGCCGCCCATATAGGCGCGATCGAGATAGAGCTTGAGGATCTGGTTCTTGGTGAGGTGGAACTCCAGCCACAGCGCCAGGAAGGCTTCCTTGATCTTGCGCTCGAGCGTGCGCTCGTTCGACAGGAACAGGTTCTTGGCCAACTGCTGGGTGATGGAGGAGCCGCCCTGCACCACGCCGCCCGCGCGCGCGTTCGACAGCACGGCGCGGAAGGTGCCGGGGATGTCGATGCCGAAATGGTCGTAGAAGCGCCGGTCCTCAGTGGCGAGCACCGCCTTGATCAGGTGGTCGGGGAATTCCTCCAGCGGCACCGTGTCGTTGTGGCGGATGCCGCGCTCGCCGATGGTGTTGCCATAGCGGTCGAGGAAGGTGACGGAGAGCTCGGCGCGCTTGAGCCAGTCGTCCGAGGTCTCGCGGAACGCCGGGACGGCGAGCGCCAGCATAAGCACGGCGCCGACCGTGCCCCAGGTCATGCCCTCGGAGGCGAGCGAGATGCCCCAGCGCGCCGGGCCCTGCACGTTGAAGCGCTCGGTGAAGGCGACGAAGCTGTCCCAGGTCGAGCGCAGGCCGACACCCCCGGAATAGATGGTGCTGTCGATCCAGGAATCGATGGCCAGCAGGACGTTGCGCAGCCGCCAGCGCCCCTTGGATGGCGGGGGCGAACCTTCCGGCGCGCCTTCGGGCGTCGTGCCTTCCGGAGCCCCCTCCGGCGCATCGGTGTTCGGCGTGTCGTTCAAGCCCGTACTCTCCTGGCCGCCCGTGGCGACGTTCCGCCCTTATAGCCGAGCCTCCGCCGCTGCACGAGGGCGGCATGAGGGCTCGCAATGGCGAAACGGTGGGGCTATCTAAGGTTTGAACGGCGTTTGGGAAAGCGGGGCCGGCCCGCTCCGGCGCCTCACGGATTCCCATGGCCGATACCGACACCGCGCCGTTCTGGCGCACCAAGTCATTGGAAGAAATGGACTCTTCCGAGTGGGAGAGTCTGTGCGACGGCTGCGGGCGCTGCTGCCTCGTCAAATTGCAGGACGAGGACACCGAGGCCATCGCCTATACCGACATCGGCTGCAAGCTGCTCGACGAGTTCGGCTGCCGCTGCCGCGACTACCCGAACCGGCAGGCGCAGATCGAGGACTGCGTGCGCCTGACGCCCGAGACCGTGCGCGCCATCGACTGGCTGCCGCCCTCCTGCGCCTATCGGCTGGTCGAGGAGGGGCGCGACCTCTACTGGTGGCACCACCTCGTCTCCGGTGACAGGGACACGGTGCACGCGGCCGGCGTCTCGGTGCGCGGCAAGGTGGCGGCGCTGGAGGACGAACTGCCGCTCGAGGACTTCGTCGACCACATGGTGCGCTGGCCCCTGCGCCTGCCACGTGGCGCCATGCAGCGACCGGCCGCGCAACGGCGGAAGGGCTGAACGGCGCTCAGGGTCGGTTGCCCGAGCTTTCCGAACGCCGTCAGCGCACCAGCGGGGCGGTCAGCAGCACGATGGCGAAGGTGCCGACCACGGCGGCGCCGACGCGCGGGACCAGCCCCTCGCAGGCGGTGGTCTCGACCGTGCGCCCCAGCAGCGCGCCGAAGCCGATCCAGCCAAGCGCCACGCCGGCGACGAGGCAGCCGAAGGAGAGAAGGTAGGCCCAGCCGTAGTCCGCCTGCAGCGGCACGACGGCGAGGGCGAAGACAATGGCCTTCGGGTTGAGCAGCGTGGTCAGGAAGACGCGGGCGGGGGTGACGATGCCGGCGACCAGCGCCGGCCGCCGGGCGCCGGGCCAGAGCTTCCAGGCGAGCGCGACGAGATAGGCGCCGACGGCGAGGCGCAGGGCGATGCCGAGCGACGGCGACGCCGCCACGGCCGGGCCGAGCCCGTAGCCGATCACCGAGATGGCGATGAGATAGCCGGCCGCTTCCGCCGGCACGAGCGGCAGCGCCTGCCGGAAGCCGGCGGAGGCGGCGCCGGTGGCCAGCAGCGAATTGGTCGGTCCGGGAGTCGCGAGGATAGCGAGCGCGGCGAGGGCGAACAGCAGGGGATCGGTCATACCGTCGCGTCTAGCGGCGCCGGCCGCGGCGGGCATCGGGGGCAGTGCTTAGACAATAGGGGGTGCGGCAGCGAGCCGCATCGTCCGTCGTTCCGGACGGTCGCAGGCCGATCCGGGATCGTCATCGAAATGGAGGGCGATCCCGGCTCTCCGCTGCGCTTCGGCCGGGATGACGGTATTCTCAGGGCGAGTGGAGGAACGATCCGGCCTTCACAGCGCCAGCACGCTCTTGTCCACCTGGGTGATGTCCTTCACCCCCGTGAGCGCCATGGAGACGTCGAGCTCCTTGCGGATGATATCGATCGCCTTGGCGACGCCGGCCTGGCCACCCGCGGCGAGCGACCACAGGAAGGCCTTGCCCATCAGGCAGCCCTTGGCGCCGAGCGCCACCGCCTTGAGCACGTCCTGGCCGGACTGCACGCCGCCGTCGAACCAGATCTCGCTCTTGCCCCCGCCGATGGCGTCGACGATGCGCGGCAGCGCCGAGATGGAGGCGACGGCGCCGTCGAGCTGACGGCCGCCATGGTTCGACACCACGATGGCGTCGGCGCCGGTGGCCGCGGCCATCTTCGCGTCCTCGACGTCGAGCACGCCCTTGAGGATCAGCTTGCCCGGCCAGATGGAGCGCACCCATTCGACGTCCTTCCACGACAGGGAGGGGTCGAACTGGCTGCCGATCCACTGCGACAGGGTGGTGAGGCTGTCGCCGCCGGGCACGCGGTCGGCGAGGTTGCCGAAGGTGCGGCGCTTGCCGCCCAGCACGCCGAGCGCCCAGCCGGGCTTGGTGGCGATGTCGATCGCATTGGCGAGCGTCAGCTTGGGCGGCACGGACAGGCCGTTCTTGATGTCCATGTGGCGCTGGCCCTGGATCTGCAGGTCGAGCGTCAGCACGAGGGCCGAGCATTTGGCGGCCTTGGCGCGCTCGATCAGCGATTCCGAGAACTTGCGGTCGCGCATGACGTAGAGCTGGAACCAGAATGGCTTGTCGACCGCGCCGGCGACGTCCTCGATCGAGCAGATCGAGACGGTGGAAAGGGTGAAGGGGATGCCGGCGGCCTGCGCGGCGCGGCAGCCGTGGATCTCGCCATTGCCGTGGAACAGGCCGGTGAGGCCGGTCGGCGCGATGGCGAGCGGGAGCGCGACCTTCTCGCCGATCATGGTGGTGGCGGTCGAGCGGTCGGAGACGTCGATCATCACCCGCTGGCGCAGCGGGATGGCCTCGAGCGCCGTGCGGTTGGCGCGGATCGTCACCTCGTCATAGGAGCCGCGGTCGGCGTAGTGGAAGATCGCCCGCGGCACCTTGCGCTTGGCGATGGCGCGAAGGTCCTGGATGTTGGTGACGACGGCCATGGCGTGTTCCTCCCCCGGAACGTTTTCGGGGGAGGCTGGTACCTCCCCCGATCGGCGTCAATGGTGGATGACGAGGCTGGTGAACGGCCAGACATAGGCCTGGAGCGTGACCAGCATGCCGACCAGCACCGCCAGCGCGATGGAGTGGAAGAACACGTAGCGCAGGATGATGCCTTCCGAGTTCTGCCAGCCGGTGGCGGTGGAGGCGACGACGATCGACTGGGCGTCGATCATCTTGCCCATCACGCCGCCCGACGAATTGGCGGCCGCCATCAGCGTCGGGGAGAGGCCGAGCTGCTCGGAGGTGATCTTCTGCAGACCGCCGAACAGCACGTTGGACGCCGTGTCCGAGCCGGTGAGCGCGACGCCGAGCCAGCCGAGCATGGTGCCGAACAGCGGGTAGAACGGCCCGGTCATGGCGAAGGCGAGGCCGAGCGTGGCGTCGAGGCCCGAGTAGCGGGTGAGGAAGCCCAACGCCAGCATGATGGCGATGGTGGCGAGCGAGTAGCGCACCTTCCACAGCGTCTTCAGGTAGATGCGGACGAGCGCCAGCGGCGAGTAGCCCATCAGCAGGCCGGCGACGATGGCCGAGGCGAAGATGCCCGAGCCTGTCATCGACAGGATGTTGAAGGTGAACACCGCGGCTTCCGCATGCGGCGCGGCGACCACCGGCGGCACCTTGAAGACGAGGTTGTGCAGGCCCTCGAACGGGATCTTCGAGATGAAGATGGCGTCGAGCGCGGCCTTCACCTGCGGGATGCCCCAGGCGAAGACGAAGACGGTGAGGATGGCCCAGGGCAGCCACGCCTTGATGAGCGCGCCGGTCGAGGGACGCGCGCCGGAGAGGTCGGTCGCGCTCTTGGCCGTGGCGCCTTCCGAGCCATCGCCATTCGTGCGGCCCTTCAGCGCGGTCGAGGTCCAGAGCTTCTTCGGCTGCCAGACGCGCAGGAAGGCGACGAGGCAGATCATCGAGACGATGGCCGCCACCACGTCCACCAGCCAGGGGCCGTGGAAGTTGGAGACCAGGAACTGCGGCACGGCGAAGGAGATGCCGCAGACCAGGATGGCCGGCCAGATCTCCATCATGCCGCGCCAGCCGGCGAACGCCCAGATCAGCCAGAACGGCACGATCAGCGAGAAGAAGGGAAGCTGGCGGCCGATCATCGCCGAGAGGTCGAGCAGATCGAGCCCGGTGACGGCGGCGAGCGCCATGACCGGGGTGCCGAGCGCGCCATAGGCGACGGGGGCGGTATTGGCGACCAGCGACAGGCCCGAGGCGGCGAGCGGCGAGAAGCCGAGGCCGATGAGCAGCGCTGCGGTGACCGCGACCGGCGTGCCGAAGCCCGCCGCGCCCTCGAAGAAGGCGCCGAAGGAGAAGGCGATGAGCAGGAGCTGCAGCCGGCGGTCGCCGGTGATGCCGGCGATGGAGCGCTGCAGCGTCGTGAACGACCCGTTGGCCTCGGTGAGCTGGTGCAGGAAGATGATGTTCAGCACGATCCAGCCGATCGGCATCAGACCGTAGGCGGCGCCGTAGCCGGCGGCGAGGCCCGCCTTGTCGGCCGGCATGCCGAACATGAACACGGCGATGACGAAGGCCGCCACCAGGCCGGCGAAGGCCGCGACATGCGCCCGCATGTGCAGGAAGCCGAGGCCGACCAGCATGACCACGATCGGCACGGCGGCGAGCAGCGTCGACAGCGCCATGCTGCCGAAGGGATCGTATACCTGGTTCCAGGTTGCGAGGGTTTCTGTCACAAGCGTTTCTCCGGGGGCGGGGCGGACGGAGTTTTCTCTCCGCTTCTGGCGTTCGCTTGGGCGCGGCGGGTGCCGGGCCGGCCCTCCGCATGGGAAGGGTTACAAAAAAGTCTCGCTTGGTAAGTTCTTCTTACCATTCAAGTCAATTGGTCCACGGATTAGCCTTTGGTCGAGTGTCGTTGACGGCGACCGGGAAATAACGTTGGAAAAACAAGACGGCGGAGGGGAGACCGTGGAAGGGCTGCGCACACCGAAACTGGCCGAGGCGATCGCCGAGCACATTGAGCGGCTCATATTGGAAGGCGTGCTGCGGCCGGGCGAGAAGCTCGCCAGCGAGCGCGACCTCGCCGAGCGGCTGGAGGTATCGCGCCCCTCGCTGCGCGATGCGCTGGAGATGCTGGAGAAGCGCGGGCTGCTCGCCACCAGCCGCGACGGCACGCGGGTGACGCAGTTCCTCTCGGGCCTCACCGACCCGCTGGCGGGGCTGCTGCAATCCAACGAGCAGGTGACGGCGGATTATTTCGAGTACCGCGCCGCGGTCGAGCGCACCGCCGCCGGGCTGGCCGCCGTGCGCGCCACCGCGCCGGAGCGGCAGGCGATCCGCGAATGCCTCGCCGAGATGGCGGCGGCGCACGAGGCACTGGATGCGGACCGCGAGGCCGAGGCCGATATCGTGCTGCACCGGCTGATCTACGCCGCCTCGCACAACCTCGTCATCCTGCACGTCATGCGCGCCTTCTCGGAGATGCTGAGGCGCGACATTTTCTTCAACCGCACCAGCCTGTTCGCGCAGGCCGCCTTCCGCGACGCGCTGCTCGCCCAGCACAAGGCGATCGGCGAGGCGGTGGTGGCGGGCGATCCCGACGCCGCCGAGCGGGCGGTCTACGAGCACCTGAAGTTCACCGGCGACACGGTCGAGAAGACCCGTGTCGACGCCGCCCGCGTCGACCTCGCCGTGCGCCGGCTCAACCGCTCGACGCTGCTGTCGGGGTGAGGGGGTCAGCGCTCGCCGCCGCGTGCCTCGATCATCTTCCAGCCGTTCCCCGACGGATCGCGGAAGCTGGCGTCCACATTGCCGTAGCGCTCTTCCGGCGCTTGCGTGAACTCCACGCCGAGCGCAGCCAGCCGGGCATGGGCGGCCCGGCAATCGTCGACCGCCAGCACCAGCGGGGGCATCGCGCCCTTGGCGACGATCTCGGCCACGGACTGCGCCGTCACGGCGTCCAGCGTCGGGACGTGCGGCTTGAACAGGCCGAGCTGGAAGAACGGCTGCTCGGGATGCTCCACGGTCAGCCAGCGATAGTCGCCGTTGCGCACGTCCGTGTGGACGCGGAACCCCAGCTTGCCGACATAGAACTCGACCGCCTCGTCCTGGTCGCGGACATAGAGACCGACCACTTGAATGCCCTGGCTCATGAGACCTCCATCTGTTGGGTCTTCTTGATAGGCGCCGGGTCCTGTCGCCGCTTCTCCGAAACTGCGATTGTGAGGCCGGGCCGCAGGGCGGCGTTGACGAAGCAGGCGGGTGTGGGGCCGGGCCGGTCGGGCATGGCCTGCACGCAGGCCCGCATGTCGCTCGGGCTTCGGCCATAGACGTCGCGGAACACGCGCCCGAACGTGCCCAGGCTGTTCCAGCCCGCCTGGAAGGCGATCTCGATGATGGGGGCGTCGGTGTCGCGCAGCAGCGATCTGGCGCGCTCGAGCCGGCGCGTGAGGAGGTAGCGGTGCGGCGGGACGCCGAAGGCTGCCTTGAAGGAGTGCGCGAAATGCGCCGGTGAGACGCCGCTGACTTTTGCCAGCCGCTCCACCGGCCAGGCCTCGTGCGAGGCCGCGTCCATATGGTCCTTGGCTCGCAGCAGGCGACGCAGCAATTCGGCGCTCTGTCCCTGCCGCATCCTCATGCCCCCGGATGCTCGGCGATGGCCTCGGCGCGGGTGACCTTGTGCAGGCCCAGCACCATGGCGCAGCCCAGCCCGATGGCGGCGGTGCCGACGATCTGGAGCGGCGAGAGCGTCTCGCCCAGCAGCAGCGTGCCGATCAGCACCGCGACGCCGGTGACGGCGAACTCGACGCTGACCGCGCGGGTCGGGCCGATGGAGGAAAGCAGGGCGAAATAGACGACATAGGTGAGCCCGCTCATCACCGCACCGAGGATCAGCAGGTAGAGATAATCCACCGGCGCCGGCCAGGCCGGGATCGGCACGACGAAGAGCAGCGGCAGGCAGACGACACCGCCAACGAGGAAGGAGCCGGCCGTGATCTCAATCACCCCGGCATCCTTGAGCTTGTGGCCGACATAGACGCTGCCGACGGCCGCCGAAAAAGTCGAGATGAGCGAGGCGAGGCTGCCGAGGATGAAGTCGGTGGTGATCGGCTGCGAGGGAAAGCCGACCAGCATGACCACGCCGACGACGCCGAGCGCGATGCCCAGCGCGGCGCCCGTCGTGATCGGCTCGATGCCGAATATCCGCGCCACCAGCATGGAGAAGATCGGGATGGTGGTGACGATGATCGCCGACATCGCCGTGCCGATCAGCGGCAGGCCGTAAAGCAGCCCGACCAGCTGCAGCACCACGGTGGTGAGGCCGACGAAGACCAGCGGCTTGAAGCCGAAGCTGAAATCAAGCCGGCGTCCGGCGAGCCTCGCCCCGGCGAGCAGCACCACGCCGGCGATGAGGCAGCGGAAGGCGACCGTGGCGCCCCAGCCGAAGGCGTGGATGGCGTGAATGGCGACGAGGAAAGAACTGCCCCAGGTGAGGGCCAGGAAGATGTAGGCGGTGATGTCTCTGGGGCTCATGAACGACACGCCGGCACGCGGGACGCAGCCCGGAGGGCCGACGGCGCCGGAACGTAGCCGGGCGCGCGCGGCTGTCAATGCGTCGTCGCGGCAAGAGAAGCGGCAGGTGAATAGGTGGGTATTGCCGCACAACCGTTGCCCGCGGCGCGGCGAGCGGCTAGACGTCTCGGCATGAAATCGATCGACAACTTCCACGACCGCCAGAAGACCTCCGCCGACGCCAAGGCGCGCCTCGTCGCCAAGCTCGCCTCCCGGCCCCGCGCCGACGATCCGGCCGTGCTCGCACGGGCCGCCGAGCGCAAGGCCGCGGCCGAGGCACGCGAGGCCGCCCGCATCGCCCGCAAGGAGGCGCAGGCCGCCGCCGAGCTCGCCGCCCGTCAGGCCGCCGCCGAGCAGGCCGCCGCCGCCGAGGCCGAGAAGCAGCAGCGCGAGGCCGACGCCAAGGCCCGCCGCGACGAGCGCTATGCCGCGCGCAAGGCGCGTGTCGGCAAGCGCTGACCTCAGCCCGCCGCCGAACCCAGGCCCCGAGCTTCAACCCGCCGCGCGCTGGCCGGCGAACTGGCCGCCATAGCCGCGCTGGGGCACGCCGAGCGTCTGCTCGAGGATGAGCTGGCACACCTTCATGCCGGCGCGCAGGCGGATCGGCCGCGGGCCGAGATTGATGATCTCGAGCTGGATGCGCCCCGTTGAGCCGGCATGGATGGTCGGCGCGGTGAGATGCACGATGAGCCCGATGCGGGCGAGCGAGCTCTTGCCCTCGACGCGGGCGGCGAGGCGCGCCCCGGCGCGCAGATCCACCCGCTCCAGCGTCCAGCCGAGCACCAGCCGGCCGGGCGCGAGCACGAAGCCGTCGGGCCCGATCTCGATGTCGTCGGCCATGCGGGTGATGGCCTCGCGGAAGGAATAGCCAGGGCCGGCCGGGTCGATGACCGGGTCCTCGTCGTCGGCCGGCGGGCGGTAGAGCGTGAGCCGGCTGTCGAGCCTGAGATCCACCCCGTTCGGCGCATAGAACTCCGCCGGCGGCACCGGCTCGATGGTCACCGAGCCTTCCGCCATGGCGTCGAGAATGTCGCGGTCGGTCAGGATCAAGGCCGGCCATCCCTCGATTTCTGTTGCAGCGCAACGATCGGTAACACGCTTTGCGCCGAGGGGGAACGTCGGCGCGGGCGCCGGCGTTGCGGCGCCTCGCGGGAGCCGCCGCAAATCGTCGCCGTGCGTTGCAATAGCGGCCGTGCGTGGCTGCAATGAAACGGGCTTGAGCCGGCGAGGCGAGCGCGCCAATTCATAGGGAGATCATTTCTTGCGGCGCATGCCGCTCATTCGGAGTTCCCCATGACCGCCCTTCCCAAGCTCCTCGGCATTTCCGGCAGCCTGCGCTCCGGCGCCTTCTCCACCGCCGTGCTGGAGGCCCTGAAGAAGGCGATCGCGCCGAAGGCGGAGCTCACCGTGCTCACCCTCAACGACGTGCCGCTCTACAATCAGGACGAAGACGGCGCGACCCAGCCTTCCGGCGCGGGGGCGCTGCGCGCGGCTATCGCCGCGGCGGACGGCGTGATTTTCGCCTCGCCCGAATATAATTACGGCACCTCCGGCGCGATGAAGAACGCCGTCGACTGGGGCTCGCGGCCCTACGCCAAGGGCGCGCTGATCGGCAAGCCGGTGCTGGTCGTCACCTCCTCGCCGGGCTCGACCGGCGGCATCCGCGCCCAGGCGCAGCTGCGCGAATCGCTGAGCGCGGCGGGCGCGCGGGTGGTGACCTATCCCCACCTCGCCATCCCCAATGTCGGCGAGAAGATCAAAGACGGCGAGTTCGCGGACGAGAAGACCCGCGCCTTCCTCGCCGGCGGCGTCGACGCGCTGCTGAAGGAAATCCGCCTCGCCGCGCTGGGCAAGGCGGGCTGAGGCATTCTGATTCAACCCGTCATCCCGGACGGCCGAAGGCCGATCCGGGATCGCGCAAACATCGGAGAGCGATCCCGGCTCTCCGCTGCGCTTCGGCCGGGATGACGGCTTCTTCCCGGATGTCGGCTCCACCCCCTTGAGTACCGGGCGCGTTCGGCCACACTGCGCCCGGTCCGTCACCGGGAGGAGCGCATGCGCCGCCGAATTCTCACCCTTGGTCTCCTTCTCGCGCTGACCGCGCCGGCCGCCGCCGATCCCGTGCCGCGCGAGCGGCTGGAGGCGGCGCTGGCCGCGCTCGACGACATGGCGCAGCAGGCGGTGGCGGACGGGCAGGTGCCCGGCCTCGCCATCGCCGTGGTGCAGGGCGACGCGCCGGTGTTCCTCAAGGGCTACGGCCTGCGCGCGCAGGGCAAGCAGGCGACGGTCGACGCCGACACCGTGTTCCAGCTCGCCTCCTTCTCCAAGCCGATCTCGGCAACGGTCGTCGCCGCGCTGGTGAGCGAAGGGCTGGTGGAATGGAACAGCAGCATCGCCACGCTCGACCCGTCCTTCCGGCTGCAAGGAGCCTATCCGACCCAGCAGCTCACCGTCCGCGACCTGTTCGCCCACCGCTCCGGCCTGCCGGGGGACGCGGGCAACGAGCTGGAGGCGTTCGGCTTTGACCGCGCGACGATCCTGCATCGGCTGGCGCTGGTGCCGCCGTCCTCCAGCTTCCGCGCCGGCTATTCCTACTCGAATTTCGGTCTCACCGAGGGCGCGGTAGCCGCCGCCAAGCCGACCGGCAAGGCCTGGGAGGACGTGGCGCAGGAGAAGCTCTACGGCCCGCTCGGCATGAGCTCGACCTCCTCGCGCCATTCCGATTTCCTCAAGCGCACCAACCGGGCGGAGCTGCATATCGGCGGGCCCGGCAAATGGGCGGCGAAGCTCCCGCGCGACCCGGACGCGCAGGCGCCGGCGGGCGGCGTGTCGTCGAATGTGCGCGATCTCGCGCAATGGCTGCGGCTGGAGATATCCGGCGGCACGTTCAACGGGAGCCCGATGATCAAGCCTACGGCGCTCGCCGCGACGCACGAACCCCTTATGGCGCGGGGCAACAACCCGGTCACCGGCGCCGCCTCCTTCTACGGCCTCGGCTGGAACGTCGAGTTCGGCCGGCACGGGCTGAGCTGGGGCCATGCCGGGGCGTTCAGCGTCGGCGCGCGCACGCTGGTGACGATCTATCCCGAGGCGAAGCTCGGCATCGTCGTGCTGGCCAACGCCTTCCCGACCGGCGTGCCGGAGGGGCTGGCGGACAGCTTCTTCGACGTCGCCTTCGACGGGAAGATCTCGAAGGACTGGCTGACCCCCTGGAACGCCGCTTATGCCGGCATGTTCGGTCCGGCGGTCGAGGCGGCGAAGAAGGAATACGCCGCGCCGGCGGGCGGGGCGATGCCGGCCGCGCCGCTCAAGGCCTATGCGGGGCGCTACGCCAACGCCTATGTCGGCGCCGCCGAGGTCGCGGCGGTGGGCGACAAGCTGGAGCTGCGGCTGGGGCCGCAGGGCAAGGCGCGCGTCCCGCTGATCCATTTCAACCGCGACGTCTTCCTCTACTACCCGACGCCCGAGCTGCCGGACCTGCCGGCCGGGGTCAGCTTCTCGCTCGGCCCGGACGGCACGGCGCGCGCGCTAACCCTCGAGGATCTCGACGGTTTAGGGCTGGGCACGCTGGCGCGGGAGTGATCCCGTCAGCGCGCGCGGGCGAGCATCCTGCCCTGCCGGCGCAGCCAGAATATCTGCGCGGTCAGGCCGATGACGAGGAGCGCGAGCAGGCTCGCCTGGGAGCCGACGAGCAGCGGGGCGTGCAGGTCCGTGACCAGCGGATGGCCGTCCGGCACGCGGCGCAGCACCTCCGTCACGGTCGGCAGCATGAGCAGGAACACGGTCAGGCTCAGGCACACCGTCTCGATGTAAGTCGTTGCGCGGCCTGGCAGTTTCAGCTCGCCGACGCCATAGCCGACCGCCAGCAGCAGCAGCGTGACGACGCCGATCACATAGCTCACCGGCGCGTGGGCGACGAGGAAGACGCTGGTGCCGCCGATCAGCATGGCGACGAGATAGACCATGCCGGCCGCCGACCACGGCACGATCCGGCCGTAGCGCAGGATCATGTAGGCGGCGGCGGGAATGGCCGGCAGGCTTCCGAGCGTGTGCACCCAGCCGAGCGGGGAGATGCCGAACATGAGGAGTTCCTTTCCGATTTCTACCTACTAATCGGTAGGTTGATAGGGCAAGCGAGGCTCGTTCCCGCGCGGTCAGCGGGAGATGACGAGCCGCGCCATCAAGGGCTGGACGATGAGGCCGAACATGCCGGCGTCGCCATAGGCGCGGGCCGAGAGCATGGCGCCGTGCACCGTGGCGAGGAAGGTCTCGGCCTCGGCCCGCGCCGTGCCGTCGAGCCGCAGGCTGCCCTGCCGGGCGCCGCGTTCCAGCACCGAGGCCAGCCAGGCCGAGAGCGAGCGGAAATGCGCGCGCACCTCCAGCGCCACCTCCGGCGGCAGCACCGGAATCTGCGTCGCCAGCAGCGCGCAGACGCAGAAGGGTGCGCTTTCATCGGCGATGCAGGCCTGCCAATAGCCGGTATAGGCATCGAGCTGCCCGACCGGATCGGGAACGTTGCGCTCCAGCGCGGCGATGCCCGTTTGCGCGTCCTCGCGGTAGCGGGCGACGAGGGTGCGCACGAGGTCCGCCTTGGCCGGGAAATGATGGTGGATGCTGGCCTTGCGGATGCCGACGACCGCGGCGATGTCGGCATAGCTGAAGCTGTCATAGCCGCCCGCGACGATCAGCGAGCGGGCGCAGGTGAGGATGTCGTCGGCCATGGTAGAGGAATGTGCCATGGCCTCAGATTGCCTACTAGTAGGTAGATTGTCAATGCATCGCGGCCTCCCTGTACGGGGGCGGCCGGTCTCAGTCGACCGCGATCATCACGTCGGAAGCCTTGATCACGGCATAGGCCTTGGCGCCTTCCTTCAGCCCCAGCTCCTCCACCGCCTCGTTGGTGACGGAGGAGGTGATGACCTGCCCGCCGGCGCTCTCCAGCCGCGCATGCGGGGTGGTGGCAGCTTTGGTGACATTTCCGATGCCACCGGTGACATCGCGGCTGCCACCGGTGGCATCGAGGCTGTCACCGGTGCGATGTCACCAGTGACAGGTTGGGCGGGCGTCAGGGAGACGTGGCCGCCGGGGCAAGCGGGCGGACCTCGACGCGGGCGACGTCGATCACGCTGCGCGCGCCGCGCCGGTCGCCGGGCATGACGAGGCGGGGGGAGCGGGCGGGTTCGATCGTATGGCCCTCTCGGGCCGTGGCGAGCAGCACCGGCGCATCGCCGAGCTCGGGCGCCAGCTCGCCGGCCGAGAGCACCAGCGTGTAGCCGTCGCCGGCGGTCACGATCACCAGGCTGCGCAGCAGCGCGGGATGGTCGGTCGGGTCAATCAGGCCGTTGCCGATGAGGATGTCCCAGAGCTTCGCGCCGGTGTAGCGCGCCTTCTCCTCGCCCTTGGAGGTGAGGAAGGCGACGTCGACGCTCTCCGAGGGGAGGGCGCGCAGGGCGTCGAGCGGAAGATTGACCTCCTTGCCGCCGCCCGCCAGCACCACCGGATCCCGCGCCGCCGCCGGGGCGACGAGGAGCGCGAGGAGGAGGGGGAGGGCGAGAAGGCGAAGGACCGGCATGGAGAACGTCTCCGGGAGGGGGACGGAAGATATGTTTGTAGGGATATAGGATGGATAGGGAGGGGGCAAGGCGGAGGGCGCTCTTAAGCCGCCTCTGGTGCTTCGGCCTGCCTATCTCGCATCATAGCCCCGCTGTACATACTGAGGCGTCGTCGCTGTCAGCGGAATTCATTGTTTCGACGTTGGATGCCCAGCCCCGTAAACTAAACCAGTTGTGTCGATGGTCGTCCCAGGGGAATTTTTTAGAAACTCATCATATTTTTCTTTGTATAAATTGTGACAAGCATACCAGCGATATAATCCAAAAATTAAGACAAAAATCGGAAAGTAATTCTCTATTGTTAGTTTGTCACACAAATTTGGCAGAATAGTTTTGTATAAGTATACAAAGAAGACCAATCCTGCAATTCCAAGAGCCAAAAATAACTGTAATTTTATATGGGTAATCATTTTTCCTGTTTTACGATGTTGCCCAAAGTAATAATGTATGTCTTTCAAGTCAGTCTGTTTTAGAAATTGACGTTCTATATTCGCAATAATTACTAAGTTTCTATTATACCAATAGGCAGAATCATATGCATTCTCAATAACCCATATTGCTATAAGCATTATAAGGGCAACTGCTATGTCAAGAGATATTATGTTTTTCTCAACAAGTGACCATGTTGCAAATGCTCCAACCAGAGTTGTTAAAGATTGCCATACGACAACAATGTGACGATTGATGTCGTTCATTAGCTGATTGTACATGGCAATGAGAAATTCTGAGCGTGGATCCATGTCATTCTTGCTATGTCTGGGAGATGTATTTTGTGTAACTTTCTATGCTTGATCTATACTCATTCCAGATTGCATTGATGTTGGAGACTGATGCTGTTAGGCAGGTCTGGTAGCCGCCAACAGGATGGGGTCGGAAACCGCTTCCATCAAAGTAGTCTCCGAATGCTGCGTCTAGCGTGAATCTATTCACATCTATGCTGACAACTGGCATCTGGTCAGCCAAGCGTCTTTGAATATCAGGTCTCCCGCCAAGGAGATGGACGGGCCTCCTGAAGGCGGACGGTGGGATGCGGGTGCCCCCATATCGGGTCGGGACACTGTAACCCAAAATAAACTCAGATGGTATGCCTGCCGTAAGGACATTCTGCAATAAAGGGTCTTTTGGTACAATAATTACGAATTTACAATGCTCCAGTAATAGATAGGCTTGATCGATAATTTTTGTAAGTTCTATTTTATCTTCTACGTCTTGGGCTACCGTCATAAACGGTTTTGTAAGTATCACTGCTTGTATATGCTTCTCAAAATTGTAATTCTTCCAATCTATATCAAGAAACCCAACGCGTTCAAAGTTACGAATATCCCTGAGGTTGGTATATCGTGCTCCGGCGTGCCATCCATGGGCAGACGCTATACGTAGAACAGTCGCGCTGTGGGCGACAAACTTCAAAACAGGTTCGCCAATGCCAAGCCGCATGTCGTGGTTCGAGTGTATGATCAGATTGTCGCGAATGTGAAATGATAGCGTTGCATATGCAATGTGGACAATGTCCTAATAAAGGTTCTAGGAAAAAAATCCTAATTATATACGTGACAAAGCAGGCCATGTGATGCAAGGTGATTCGCGACAGGCCGGCGCTGAGGAGGATGCGAGAGCGGCCTTTATCGAGGCTGCTCTCCCTCTGATTTTGGATTGGTATCGCGCGCTTCCGGTGCCGTCCGACCGTTTTGTCGTCGATCTTTACGACTGCCAGGCTTTGGCTTTGGATTTGTGGGATAAGGCTTTAGAGCAAACTGAGGAAACGCCTTCCCCCAAGTAGACAGGTCGTATTCGATGGGGGCAGTGTATAGCTCTGAGCAAAGGGCGCGGGCCTCTTCGACAAGCTTGTTAATGAGCTCGACGGAAATGGGGTGAACGGCGGACCCGCCGTCTTGTCTCGCAACGGCAAGTAACAGCTGCTCCTCTCCCTTCTCGGGGTCAAGCACCATGCCGCCCATCATGGGGTTGTGCAGGAACCGGGATCGGTCATCATTGATGGACTTTAGGCGCGGCGGCAGCTTGCTTAGGCGCTCACGCTCGCCGGTGCTTATCGGTATCTCAGGTAGCCGAAGAAGCGCAGCCAGTATTTCTGTGTTCCTCCTGAGTTGGTTCCCAGCAAGGAGGACGCGCCCCATATCTGTTGTGAGTGGGAGCAGCCGGGACAGCAGGAAGTGCAGCTGCGATTCCATGTAACAGCAGGCTTGGGAGAATCGCCCTATCGCAACCGCGATGGAGGCGTTCATGTCCGCAGGAGTGAGGACTGCCATGAGTGATGACCCGCAAAAAACCAGGATGGACGAGGTGCTCAAGCGGATGCTCAGCACCCCGCCAACGCCGCATAAAGGGCCGTTAACGGAGGCTGAGCAAAGGGACGACAGGTCTCCGGCGACGAAGCGCCGCTTGGGTACTGGACAAAGTCAGGACTGAGGCCCGTTCTGCGTCTGGACCAGCAGTTTCCAGAGGATGTCGCCCTTTGACGGCGAGTGCTGGCGATGGTTCTGAGGTGGAAGTGGGTTGCCCGCGTTACAGGCCACCTCATCCCGGCAGTTAGTGCAGATATAGATGCCGGAGAACGGCCCCACTGTGCCCGGCTTGTAGGTACGGTCAAACCTATCATCAACCATGTGGGTCAGCTCGTTGCCGTTCTGATACAGTGCCATGGGATGGCTCCATTTTAAGTCGAGCCGGGCTTGACCGTAGACCGAATCCGGATTCCTAATCCGGCTGTTCAAGTGCCTTGCCCCGCAGCCCGGCTCATGGGTTGCTCGGGAACTCGGGGGCGCTGGCTGCAACCGGCGCTCCCGAATCGTCAGTTCGAATTTCGAGACATTCTGTCGCGGACGTCAACTGTCCTCGCGGGCAATCCCCGTCTTGCGCAACTTTCGTTTGCGCCAGCGGGCGAAGCGCTTCGCCTTCTGCTTAAGCGTAAGCGGCTTCACCAATCCGCCGATAGGTCAAACGCTTGCCTTCGATGCCCTTAAGGGCGTCATCGCGGCGGGTGGTGTCGTCGATCCCGCGAGCGCTGCGGCGGTTGTAGCGGAAATCGAATTCGACGAGGTAGCGGTGCAGGTGCTTCTCGGCGCAGTGCTGGTAGACGCCGCGCATGCCGCGCTTGAAGACCGAGAAGTAGTTTTCGATGGTGTTGGTGTGGACGGTGCCGCGAGCGTACTCGCCAGCTGAATGACGCACCGTCTCGTGGCTCGCGAACTCGCGGCCGGTCACGGTGTAGAGACGGCTTTCGTCGGTGTAGAGCGCGGTATCGCGAGACACGTTGCGCACCAGCACGTCGCGGACGGTCTCGGCATTCGCCTTGGCAACGTGGAAGGTGCGGATGTTGCCGCCGCGCTCGACAAGGCCAACAACGGCGCGCTTGCCGGACGGGCCTGACTTGCCCTTCTTGGTGAAGGGCTTGCCGCTGGTGGTGACGGTCGGCTGCGTTTCGGTCTTGCCGAAGTAGGTTTCATCGGCCTCGACGATCTTGCCCTCGCCGCCCATGGGGCCAGAGGTGGACACGTCGTCCTTCATGGCCTCGCGGATGCGGTGAGCCATGAACCAAGCGGTCTTGTAGGTGACGCCGAGCATGCGGTGAAGCTGATGGGCAGACATGCCCTTCTTGCTCGCGCACATGAGGTGCGTCGCGAACAGCCACTTGTTGAGCGGGATCTTGGAGCGCTCGAACACGGTGCCGACGGTGACGGTGAACTGCTCGCGGCAGGCGTTGCACTGATAGACGCCGGGACGGTGAGCCTTGCCCTTAAGGCCGCGGATGGCGGCGGGGTCGGCGTTGCCACAGTGCGGGCAGATCGGGCCAAGCGGCCAACGCTGGGCTTCCAGATACTCGCGGGCCTTGTCCGCGTCGGTGAAGATGGGGTTGTCGAAGCCGCTAGCCATGGTCGTGATCCCTTGTTGATCCGATCATAGGCGCAGGCCGTGCTTTGTCAAGTATATAATTAGGAAAAAAATCCTAATTATATACTTGACATAGCGTGAGCGATTTTGGATAGTCGGGACAAGGAGTTGCCCCGATGAACCTCACCGATGCCATCTTCCACGACGACGACGCGGCCCGCGAACACCTCGAAAGCATCCGCTGGGCCGATGGCGTCTATTGCCCGCATTGCGGCAACGCCGACGCGGCGAGCATCCGCAAGCTGGCCGGCAAGTCGCATCGTCCGGGGCTGTTCCAGTGCAACGCCTGCCGGCAGCACTTCACCGTCACCGTTGGCTCGGTGATGGAGCGCTCCAAGATTCCTCTGTCAAAGTGGGTGCTCGGCTTCCACCTCATGGCGGCGTCCAAGAAGGGCATGTCTGCCCATCAGCTTCACCGCATGCTCGGCGTCACCTACAAGACCGCTTGGTTCATGGCGCACCGCATTCGCGAGGCCATGAAGGAAGACGTGACCGCTTCCGGCCCGCTCGGCGGCGAGGGCAAGATTGTCGAGGCCGATGAGACCTACATCGGCACGCGCGAGACCCCGCGCAAGCTGTCGCGTGGCCGCGTTCCCACCTACACCAAGGGCGGCAAGGCCGGCGGCGCCCAGAAGCGCATCGTTGTCGGGCTGGTGGAGCGTGGCGGCAAGGCCCGCATGTTCCACCTCAATGAGGCCACGAAGGAGACCGTGCGCGAGGTGCTGGTGCGCAACGTGTCAGCGGAAACGACGCTCCACACCGACGAGAGTCGCCTCTACACCACGACCGGCGGCGAGTTCGCCAAGCACTCCACGGTCAAGCATTCAACGAAGGAATATGCCCGTCGCGAGGGCGATATCGTGGTGCACTCCAACACCATTGAGAACGTCTTTGCCGTCTTCAAGCGCGGCATGATTGGCGTCTACCAGCACTGCGGCGAGGCTCACCTGCACCGCTACCTCGCGGAGTTCGATTTCCGCTACAACCGGCGCACCGCCCTCAAGGTCACCGACCGCGAGCGCACCGAAGACGCCATTCGCGGCGCGGCCGGCAAACGGCTCACCTATCAACAAACTGACAACGCCCATTACGCCTAAGCAGAAGGCGCGCAAGGCTAGGGTTTTGAAGAGGAGGGAGCCTTCCTAGGCTTCCTCTTCTCTGCACCCTTGACCTTAGTGGCATCGTGCGGCTTCGGAGGAGTAGTTAGGGCGCGCCGAAGGGCGGCGGTCGCCCGTTGCGCCACCTCTTCCGGCGTGTACTCTTCGTGTGGTTTTTTAGCTGCCATGTGAGCGATCCTGTGCCACCACGCAAACGGAACCCGCATCGACCGAAGCGGAATCCGATAATGTTGCCACGCCAAACATACTCCGATGATCGCTTCACCCCATACGCCGCAGCCATAGGGCGAGCGACGTTGGCGTGGAACGCCCTACATGAGGCCCTTGGCTTGGTTCTTTGGGCAATGACTGGCGAGGACGATGGCGTTGTAGCTCTGGCTATATGGAATAGCCTAAAAAGCGACAGAACAAAACGCGACATCCTAATTGCCGCTTCAGCGGCAATCTATGAATCAAAAAAATGGGACTTCGATAACGACGATAGCGCCCAAATAGACATTTCAAGACTAACAAAAGAAAACTTAGATATTCTATTTCTTTGCGACTCTTGCACACAAATTGAGGAGGATCGCAACAACGCAGTTCACTCACCTCTGCTATATAATTACGCGGATCAACGAGTCGACCCCTTCTCCCACCAAGGCAATACCCGCGCGCAAAAGCTGATAGGGTATGATTTGTTATCTAGCTTCGATCTGTTGCGAGAACGCGCAATTCTTCTTAGAGATTTCGCCCTTTCTGTCGAGAAATCGATGCGCGACGAGCGTCTTCCATGGCCGAATAGACCTGAACTGCCAGGTCTGAAGCCGACCAAACGAAGTCGGGATCGCCAATGCTAGATTTCAATTCTGAAACCCCCGCCTCAATCATGGCGTCGGTAATCTCTACGCCCTCCACGTCAGGACGATATTCCTCTTTGGTCGCACACATCTCGCGCCACCTCTCAACCACATCGAAAAAATAAGCGCGGCAGGCCATTGCGCCCGCCTCATGCCGCACTATCGCGCCAGCGCACGGGCTATGTCAAGTATATTATTGGGAAAAAAATCCTTGACAGCGTGACGCTGCTCGGGTAGCTTTTGGTCATGCTCCACCATTGCGTCCGAGGCCGCGGGCTTCCGGCGCGGGGCGATGAGGGTTTCCGGCCGGCCACCACGCCGGCCCCGCACATTCCACAGCCGGCCGCGCGGCCGGCTTTTTCACATCCGGGCCGGCTCGGCCGGCCTTTCCATCGGGCAGGGTTCGGCAGAGGCGGCATGGCGACGGGCAACCGAATGATTTCGCCGGCCGTCCTGCTGGAGGTGCGACGGCTCTACGAGGAGACCGACGTCTCGGTCGCGCGCATCGCCGTGCTGCTCGGCATCAACAGGCGGACCATCTATCGCCACGCGGAGAGGCAGGGATGGCAGCCGCGCCGGCTCGACGAGCGGTTCCGCCCGGGCGTGCCGCTGGCGGAGCCGCCGGCGCCGGCCCCCGAGGAGGGCATCCCGGCCGAGGCGCTGCCCCGCCGCGCGCTGATCGCCCGGCTGGTGCGGCGGATCGAGGCCGAGATCGCCGCCGTCGAGCGGCTGGTGGCGAAGGCCGGCCGCGAGCGCGAGACCGACGGCGTCGCCGAGACCGAGCGGGCGGCGCGCACGCTCGCCATCCTCGTGCGCTCGCTGCGCGAGCTGGCGGCGCTGGAGAAGGACGAGCCGGGCGGTGACGATGACGCAGCACGCGACGCCGACGCCTTCCGACGCGAGCTTGGCGAAACTCTTGAGCGCGTGCTGGCGGCAGGGGAGGCTCCCTGAGCTGCTCGCCACGCTGCCGCCGCCGACCGCGCAATGGCTGCGGCACCACTGGCCGCTGCTCGGCCGCGCGTCGCAGCATCCGCCCGACACGGCGCAGGGCGGCGGCGACTGGCTGACCTGGCTGGTGCTGGGCGGGCGCGGCGCCGGCAAGACACGCGCCGGCGCCGAATGGGTGCGCGCTCTCGCCTTCGGCCGGGCGGGGCCCCCCGCCGGGCGCATCGCGCTGGTGGCGGAGAGCCTCGGAGACCTGCGCGAGGTGATGGTCGAGGGCGTCTCGGGCCTGCTGGCCGTGCATCCGCGCGGCGAGCGGCCGACATGGGAGCCGACGCGAAAGCGGCTGGAATGGCCGAACGGCGCGGTGGCGCAGGGTTTTTCCGCCGACGACCCGGAGTCCTTGCGCGGGCCGCAATTCGACGCCGCCTGGTGCGACGAGCTGGCGAAATGGCGCTACGCGCAGGCGGCGTTCGACAATCTGCAATTCGGGCTGCGCCTCGGCGCCCGGCCGCGGCAGATGGTGACGACGACCCCGCGCCCGACAACGCTGCTGCGGGCGCTGCTGGCCGATCCGCGGACGGCGGTGACGCGGATGGGCACCGCGGAGAACGCGGCGCATCTGGCCCCACACTTTCTCGAGACCGTGGTCGGCCGCTATGCCGGCACGCGGCTCGGCCGGCAGGAACTCGACGGCGAACTGATCGAGGACCGGCCGGACGCATTGTGGAGCCGCGCGCTGATCGAGGCGGGGCGGGAGGCGGCGGCGCCGGAGATGGTCCGGCAAATGGAGCGCATCGTGGTGGCGGTCGACCCGCCGGCCTCCTCGCGCAAGCACGCCGATGCCTGCGGGCTGGTGGCGGCGGGGATCGACAGGGACGGCCTCGTGCATGTGCTGGCCGATGAGAGCGCGCAAGGCTTGACGCCGACCGGATGGGGCGGACGGGCGGTGGGGCTGTTCCACCGGCTTGAGGCGGACCGCGTGGTGGTCGAGGTCAACCAGGGCGGGGAGATGGTGAAGAGCATCCTCGCCGGCATCGATCCTTCCGTGCCGGTGAGGGAGGTGCGGGCGACGCGCGGAAAATGGCTGCGCGCCGAGCCGGTCGCCGCGCTCTACGAGCAGGGCAGGGTGCGCCATGCCGGCGCCTTCCCGGCGCTGGAGGACGAATTATGCGATTTCGGCTCCGACGGCCTGTCGAACGGGCGCTCGCCGGACCGGCTCGACGCGCTGGTCTGGGCGGTCACCGCTTTGGCGCTCGGCCCGAAGGAAGCCGCGCCAAGAGTGAGACAGGTGTGAATCAGGGCGTCGGCGGCTGGGCGATGGCCTGCAGGTAGTCGTCGGCGAAGTCGGTCTCGATCTCGATCCACAGCGGGGCGTGGTCGGACATCTGCCAGGTCCGCCACTTGGCGTAGCGCGCCTCCGGCGTGGTGGCGCGGAATGCTGCCTTCTTCTCCGGATCCTGCGCCGGGACATGCGACGCATAGAGCACCATGTCCTCGTCGCGGAACACGTCCTCGAACAAGGAGAGCATGCCGCCGCCCGCGACCTTGAAGCGCCTGTCTTTCACCCGGACGGCGATCTGGTCGTAGAAATACGCGCCCTTCTGGCGGACCTTGTCGCCGTCGATCTCGGCGGGGACCTTGAAGCCCTTCTCCTTCAGCGCCTTCATGGTCTCGTGCTCGGGGCTGACGACGTTGAAGTCGCCGAGCAGGATGTAGTTCTCCGGCGCGCCGAGCTGGTCGGAATCGGGCTTGGCGGCGTCCTGCCGCTTGGCGAAGAAGCCGACGAGCTTGCGGATCTCGTCGATGCGCCGCTGCAGCTGGTCGCCGCTGTCGTCGCCGTAATAGATGTGCACCGTGCACAGGCTGAAGCGGAACCAGCCGGACTGGAACGCGACCATGAACGGGCTGCGGGCGAATTGCTGGCGCGTCTCGACGATGGTCGGGGCGATGTCGGGCTGGTCCTTCGGCTTCACCTTCTTGCGGGCGACGACGAGCTGTCCATCGGGCAGCACGATCTCGCCGGCGACCTTGCGGAACCAGACCTTCTCGGTGTTGTAGACGAAGGCCATGCGCTCGCCATTTCCCGAGGCGCCCTCGGTGACGTCGGTGGCGATGTAGTCCCATTCGCGCCCGAGGATGCGCATCAGCCGCCGGAACGGCTCGAGGTCCTCGTTGACCTCCTGGATCGCCACCAGGTCGAAGGCGGAGATGAGCTCGGCGAGGTAGTAGAAGGTCTCCGGCAGTCGGGGACCCCAGCCGAACTTGTTGGAATCGAAGTCGCGAATGTTCCAGGTCGCGAGCAGCAGCGAACCGTCGCTCTTGCGCCGCCGGATCGGCTCCAGCCGCTGGCGGATGGCGAGGAGGCGGGCGGCGCAGCGCTCGGCCGCGCCGGGCTCGCGCTGAAGGTCACGCTTCAGACTGGCGTAGTTGTTCGACACGGCATGCCCCCGCCCGGTCGTTCCGCCCGATCGGTGGAAGACTACCAGAAGTAGTCCTTCCTGTCTGTGACAGCCTGCCGGCTTTTGCCGGTGCCCCTTTCGATCCCGCGCCGCTTCAGGATGGGTCCATGGCTCGCCTCAATCTTCCTTTCGCCTTCCGCCGCAGGCCGACGGCGCCGCCGGAGGCCAAGGCCTCGCGCACGCAGGCGCTCATCGCGCTGATCGGCGGGCACCGGCCGCAATGGACGCCGCGCGACTATGGCGCGCTGGCCCGCGAGGGCTACCAGCGCAACGCCGTCGCCCATCGCTGCGTGCGGCTCATTGCGCAGGCGGTCGGCGAGGTGCGCTTCACCCTTTCCGAGGGCGGGCGCGAGATCGCCGCCCATCCGCTCACCGACCTCCTGGCGCAGCCCAATCCGCGCCTCTCCGGCACCGGGCTGATGGAGGCGCTGGCGGCGCATCTGATGCTCGCCGGCAATGCCTATGTCGAGGCGGTCGCGCTCGGCGGCGATGTGCGCGAGCTGCACATATTGCGCCCCGACCGCATGCGCGTCGTGCCCGGCGCGGACGGGTGGGCGGAAGCTTACGAATACACGGCGGGCGGGCGCTCGGTGCGCTTCGTCCAGGACGGCTCGCCGCCTCCCATCCTGCATGTCGCGCTGTTCAACCCGCTCGACGACCATTACGGCGCCCCTCCGCTGGAGGCGGCGCAGGTGGCGCTCGACCTGCACAACGCCGCTGGCGCCTGGAACAAGGCGCTGCTGGACAATTCCGCCCGGCCCTCCGGCGCCCTCGTCTATGGCGGCGCCGGCAACCTCTCGGACGAGCAGTTCGACCGGCTGAAGGAGGAGCTGGAGCAGAACTTCTCCGGCTCCGCCAATGCCGGGCGGCCGCTGCTGCTGGAAGGCGGGCTCGACTGGCGGCCGCTGTCGCTGTCGCCGAAGGACATGGATTTCCTCGAGGCGCGCAATGCCGCGGCGCGCGAGATCGCGCTCGCCTTCGGCGTGCCGCCCATGCTGCTCGGCATTCCGGGCGACGCCACCTACGCCAATTACAGCGAGGCGAGCCGGGTGCTCTGGCGCCAGACCGTGCTGCCGCTGGCGCGCCGGCTGGGCCAGGAGCTGACCGGCTGGCTCGCGCCCGCCTTCGGCACGGCGCGGCTCGCTTTGGAGCCCGACCTCGACGCGGTCGAGGCGCTGAGCTTCGAGCGCGAGGCGCTGTGGCGCCGGGTGAACGAGGCGAATTTCCTCACCGAGGACGAAAAACGCCAGGCCGTCGGCTACGGGCTGCGCGGCTGAGAACGAGAAGGTCCGGCTGCGGGGCCGGGCACCAACAGGGGGAGCGCGGAGGGAGACACGCCCATGCAGGTCCTCATCGATGCTTTCGCCAAGCGCGGCGACCTCGCTCATCTGGCGCTGCTGATGTGGGCGCTCGGCGCCTCTGCACTGGCGGCGCTCGCCCTGCGCGAGCTCGGCCGGGCGGTGCGCCGCTTCGACGACTTCGTGCGCGAGATCGCGCGCTTCAACGCCTTGTTCGGAGACGAGCAATGACATCGACGCCACGCATCCGGGCCTTCCTGCCCGGGCGCCCGCGCCTGCCGGCGGCCAGCCATGCCGGCAATGCGCCACAGGTGTTCCGTGAGTTCGGCCGCACGCTCGGGCGTCTCGAGCGCGCCGCCGCCACCCGCCGCTCGCGTGACGGGGAGGGGGCATGACCATGCCCGCCGGTTTCGCTCCGGCACCCATCCAGACCAAGGCGCATCCCGGCGCGCTGGCCACGATCGAGCCGGACGGCAGCTTCGAAGGCTATGCCGCCCTGTTCGGCCGGGTCGATCTCGGCCGCGACCTGATCCTGCCCGGCGCCTTCGCCCGCTCGCTCGCCGAGCGCGGCACAAGCGGCGTGCGCATGCTGTTCCAGCACGATCCGGCCGAGCCGATCGGCACCTGGCTGTCGCTCCGCGAGGACGCGGTGGGCCTGCATGTCCGCGGCCGGCTGACGCTCGACGTCGCCCGCTCCCGCGAGGTGCTGGCGCTGATGCGCGCCGGCGCCATAGACGGGCTCTCCATCGGCTTCCGCACGGTGGAGGGCCGCACCGACCCGCGTTCGCGCGTGCGCCGGCTCTCGCGCATCGATCTGTGGGAGGTGTCGATCGTCACCTTCCCGATGCAGCCGGACGCCCGCATCGCCGGCGTGAAGCGCGCCGCCTCGCTCGCCGGCATCATCCGCCGCGGCGCCAGGCGCCTGCGGGCGCTGCCGGGGCTGAGGCCGCTGGCGGTGTGACGTCCTCAAGCGCGTCCTCATCCTGAGGTGCTGGCCAAAGGCCAGCCTCGAAGGATGCTCGTCCGGGTGCGCTCTACCGACATCCTTCGAGGCTCGCTGCGCTCGCACCTCAGGATGAGGTTCGTCGGGTGCAGGGCCATTCCCAAACCATTGCCGGTCAAGACGTGAATCCCCGCCAAGCTCGGGGATGACGGCGCTCTTTCGTCATATCGAACATGGACATGAGCAACATGGATCCCAGCACACCCGCACCCGAATCCAAATCCGCGGTCGAGACCAAGCATCTGCCGGGGCCGGAGGTGACGGCGGCCTTCGAGGAGTTCATGACCGCCTTCGAGGCGTTCAAGGACGCCAACGACCAGCGCCTCGGCGAGCTGGAGCGGCGCGGCATCGATGCGGTGACCACCGACAAGGTCGAGCGCATCAATGCCGCGCTCGACACGCAGAAGGCGCTGATCGACGAGCTGGTGCTGAAGGCCCGGCGCCCGGCGCTCGGCGGTGCCGGCGACCTCGTGAGCGACCTCGCGGCCCGCGAGCACAAGGCGGCGTTCGACTCCTATGTCCGCACCGGCGAGGCGGCCGGGCTGAAGCGGCTGGAGGCCAAGGCGCTCTCCGCCGGCGTCGGCACTGACGGCGGCTATGTCGTGCCGAACGAGACCGAGCGCGAGATCGGCAAGCGCCTGACGGCGCTCTCGCCGATCCGCGCCATCGCCGATGTGCGCACCATCTCGTCCGGCACCTACAAGAAGCCGTTCATGACCTCCGGCCCGGCCGTCGGCTGGGTGGCGGAGACCGGGGCGCGGGCGCAGACCGCCAGCCCGGTGCTGGACGAACTCGCCTTCCCGGCGATGGAGCTCTACGCCATGCCGGCGGCGACGCAGACCCTGCTCGACGACGCGGCGGTGAATATCGACGAATGGCTCGCCATCGAGGTGGAGGCGGCCTTCGCGGCGCAGGAGGGCTCGGCTTTCGTGTCCGGCGACGGCTCGGGCAAGCCGAAGGGCTTCCTCGCCTATGACACGGTGGCGGAGAGCGCCTGGGTGTGGGGCAAGCTCGGCTTCGTTTCGACCGGCGCCGCCGGCGATTTCCCCGCCGCCAGCCCGGCCGACCCGCTGGTCGACCTCGTCTATGCGCTGAAAGCCGGCTACCGGCAGAACGGCTCTTTCGTGATGAGCCGGCGCACGCAAGGGGCGGTGCGCAAGCTGAAGGACGAGAACGGCCAGTATCTCTGGGCGCCGCCCACCGCGCCGGGGACCCCGCCGAGCCTGCTCGGCTTCCCGGTCCATGAGGCGGAGGAGATGCCGGAGATCGGGGCGGGCAGCCTCTCGGTCGCCTTCGGCGATTTCCGCCGCGGCTATCTGGTAGTGGACCGGGCGGGGGTGCGCGTGCTGCGCGATCCCTATTCCGCCAAGCCCTATGTGCTGTTCTACACGACCAAGCGCGTCGGCGGCGGCGTGCAGGACTTCGACGCCATCAAGCTGCTGAAGTTCGCGGAGTAGCGGTCAGGGCTGCGGCGCAAAAGAAAAGAGGCGCCTCCGCGAGGAGGCGCCCCGTTTCCGACGGTCAGTCGGGGAGATCAGCGGCTCGAGCGGGCGTCCTGCTCGACCGAGGCCTTGATGTAGCCGTCGGTGCTGGCCGGCAGCGCCACCGCGGCGTTGCGGCCTTCGACGATCTGCGCCGGAGCCTGACGGCCATAGAGGCTGGGATCGCGACCGCCATCCGCCTGGGCGGCGACGGAACCGAAGGTGGCCAGGGCGACGGCGGCGAGGATGATCTTGTTCATGATGGTCTCTCCTGAGAAGTGAGGGCGGGTCGTTGTGGCCGCGCCGTTTTCATGAACAGAACTTAATGTGGGCGAATCCGCATTGCTATTTGTGTTATGGCGCTGTCATATTTGCGCCAGTGCAATAACATTTGCGTGCGTGCATATAAACGCCCTCTTGCAGGGCGCGCGCGATCCGTGCGCGCGCGATAGAATTCCGGTCAGCGGCCGATATTGCGCAGCGTCGCGTCGATCCAGGCGCGCTGGGGGCCGACCAGCGTCGCCCCGGTGACGCCGCCGCAGCCGCGCGCGCCGCCGGCGGCGGTCGACCAGCCGATGATGCCGGCGACCACGTCGTCGAGATAGATCGGACCGCCGCTGTCGCCGGTGCAGCCGCCCTTGGCGGCGCCGTCCGACAGGCGGACCATGATGCCGCCGGTGGTGCCGATGCTGGGCAGCTCGACGCTGCGCAGCGTACCGGCCGACTTGCCGTCGCCGTCCTTCGTCACGCCGAAGCCGACCACGGTGAAGGCGGTGCGGCGAGCCGGCAGCGCCACTTCCGAGGAGAGCTGCGCCGGGCGGAAGCCTGCCGGCAGGGCTTCGGAGAGGCGCACCACGGCGAGATCCGGGGTCGGGCGGCGGGTCTCGAAGGAATTCGGATCGAAGGAGGGGTGCAGGGCAATGCGGTTGATCGGGATCAGCCGCGGGCCGGACGCCTCGAACACCACCATCGCGTAATCCGCCTGCGGCTGCACGCAATGCGCCGCGGTGAGCAGCGCGTTCGGCGCCAGCACCACGCCGGTGCAGGAGGCGCCGCGCGTCGAGACGATCATTGCCGTCTCGCCCTTCAGCGCCGCATCCGCCGGCCGCCCGCCGACGATGGCATGCGCGGGGGCCGTAAGGGCGAGGGCGACGAGGGCGGAGAAGACGAGGCGGCGCATTCGGGACGTTCCGGCGGAGGGAGCCGCTTTGTGGCGGCGCCCGGACGCGGCGTCAATCGGGGCCGGCCTTTTCGGACATTCAGCGACAACAGAGAGGCACCATGCCCGCGATCCTTCTCGCCGGGCCTGCGGCCGAGCCGATCACGCTCGCCGAGGCCAAGATCTATCTGCGCGTCGACCACGATTCCGAGGACGCGCTGATCGCCTCGCTGATCACCGCGGCGCGGGCGACGGTGGAGGCGCTGACGCGGCGCGTGCTGATCGACCAGGGCTGGCGCATCGTGCGCGACGCCTGGCCGGCCTCCGGCCTCGTCGCCGCGCCGGTGAACCCGCTGCGGGAGATCACCGCCGCCCATGTGGTGGACGCCGCCGGCGAGGAGATCGAGCTCGCGCTCGATGCCTTCGCGCTCGACACGGCGCGGCTGCCGGGGGTGATCCGGGTCGCCCGTGGCGCGCTGCCGGCGCCCGGCCGCCCGCTCGCCGGCATCGCCATCGACGTGATCGCCGGGCACGGGGCGAGCGCCGACCATGTGCCCTCGCCGCTGATCGAGGCGGTGCGGGTGGTGCTGGCGCATTTCTACGAGCACCGCGACGTGCCGGGGCCGGGGGCGGCCTTTCCCGCCCGGCTCGACGCGCTGGTCGCCCCGTTCCGGGTGGCGCGGCTATGAGCGGTATCGGTTCCATGCGGCACCGGCTGGTGCATGAGACGCCGGTGGAGACGCCGGACGGCCTGGACGGGGTGACGCGCAGCTTCATCGCCGTCGATGCGCTGTGGGGCGGGGTGGAGACCACCGCCGCCCCTGCCGAGATCGCCGACCGGCCGGGCGCGGTGCTCAGCCACAAGGTGACGGTGCGCGCGCCCGCCACGGTGCAGGCCGGCGACCGGCTGCGGCTGGGCGCGCGACGCTTCCTCGTCGAGGCGGTGAGCGACCCGGAAGGGCGCGGCCGGCGCCTCGTCTGCGATTGCCGGGAGGAGACGCCGTGAGGTTCCCCACCCGGCTGAGAGGGCTGGCGGCGCTGCGCCGCCGGCTGATGCGACCGATCGACAGGAGACAGCGATGAGCGCGGCCGTGGAGCTACGCCGGGCGGTGCATGCGGCGCTCATCGCCGACGCCGCGCTGATCGCGGCGCTGGGCGGCGCACGCATCCATGACGTACCGCCGGCCTCGCCGGACTTTCCCTATGTGACGCTCGGCGAGGCGCAGGTGAGCGACTGGTCGACCGCCACCGAGCGCGGCGAGGAGCACCGGCTCACGCTGGCCGCCTGGTCGCGGCAGGGCGGGCATGCCGAGGCGCACGCCATCGCCCATCTGATCCAGCAGGCGCTGCACGACGCGCCGCTGGAACTTGCCGGCCATGCGCTGGTCAATCTGCGCTTCAGCGAGGCGCAGATCAGGCGCGAGCCGGGCGGGCGGACCTACCGCGCGCTGCTGCGCTTCCGCGCCGTGACGGAATCGAATTGAAGATTTCCGCAGCCGTGAAGAAACGCCGGCAAAGGATTCCAGCGACTCGGGAATCCCAGTTGAATCTGATTCTGAAGATGAAGCCGGTTGGGCGGGCTTCTTCAATCCGCTTGTGAAGGCCGTGAGCCGGCTTTCCATCCCGATGCGTACTTAATCTAGCTCATGAAGGTTAACCGTCCCTGAATTCCTGCGGGCGGTGCCGAACACCTGGAAGGGAGCCGGCCGATGGCGGCGCAGAAGGGCAAGGACCTGTTGCTGAAGATCCATGACGGCGCCGCCCATGCGACGGTCGCCGGGCTGCGCTCGCGGCAGATCGCCTTCAACACCGAGCCGGTGGACGTGACCCACGCCGAGAGCGCCGGGCGCTGGCGCGAGCTGCTCGCCGGCAGCGGCGTGAAGCGCGCCTCGGTTTCCGGCTCCGGCGTGTTCAAGGACGCGGCCTCCGACGCGCTGATCCGCCAGAGCTTCTTCGACGGGACGATCCGCGAAGCGCAGATCCTGGTGCCGGATTTCGGCACCATCGCCGGGCCGTTCCAGATCACGGCGCTGGAGATCGCCGCCGAGCACGACCGCGAGGTGACCTTCGATATCGCGCTGGAGAGTGCGGGCGAGGTGACTTTCGCCGCGCTGTGAGAGGGCACTCGTGGTCCTTGCCCCCTGATGGACGTCATCCTGAGGCGCCCGGCGCACGCCGGGCCTCGAAGGATGCTCATCCGGCGTGCGCTTAACCGACCATCCTTCGAGGCTCGCTGCGCGAGCACCTCAGGATGACGGCGTTCCATTTCTCACATGTCTTCGAGGAGCCCTCCCATGGCCAACCGGCATCGCGGCGAGGTTGCCGCCGAGCTTGACGGGCGCCCGCGCCGACTCGTGCTGACGCTGGGCGCGCTGGCCGAGCTGGAGGACGCGCTCGGCGCCGAGGATCTGGTGGCGCTGGCGGAGCGCTTTTCGCGCGGGCGGCTGGCGGCGCGGGACGCGATCCGCATCCTTGCCGCCGGGCTGCGCGGGGCCGGCGAGAGCGTTACCGACGAGGAGGTCGCGCGCATGACCGCGCCCGGCGGTGCGGCCGGTTTCGCGCGGATCGTCGGCGAGCTGATCGCCGCCACTTTCGGCGCAGCGGACGGTGCCGCGCCGGCAAACCCTCCCCCGCCGCAGGGGGCGTGAGCCCGGCCGCGCCGCGCGCCTTTCCCTGGGCCGAGGCGATGGCGTTCGGGCTCGGCCATCTGCGGCTGTCTTCCGATGATTTCTGGCGGCTCACCCCGCGCGAACTCGCCGCCGCCATCGGCGCGGTGGCCGGCCCGGTCCCCGCGCGGCTCGACCGTGCCGGACTCGCCGCGCTGATGGCGCGGTTCCCGGACTGAAACAGCGAGGCTCCCATGCCCGACGACATTGATGACGGCCTGATCGTCGAGATCGACGCCGACACCAGCGCCTTCCGCCGCGAGATCGGCGAGGCCGAGCGGCTGGCGCGCGGCTTCGGGCGCGCGGTGGGCGATGCGCTCACCGGCGCGGCGCTGAAGGGCCGCGAGGCCGACGACGTGCTGCGCTCGCTGGCGATGCGGCTGTCCTCGCTGGCGCTCGACGTCGCCTTCCGGCCGCTGGAGCAGGGCGTCGCCGGCCTGCTGCAGGGCGCGCTCGGCGGGCTTGGTGGCTCCCTTGGCGGCGCGCTGGGCTTCGCGAAGGGCGGGGCGTTCACGAATGGCCGCGTCATCCCCTTCGCGCAAGGCGGCGTCGTCGCGGCGCCGACCTATTTCCCGCTCGGCAACGGCCAGACCGGCCTGATGGGCGAGCGCGGGGCCGAGGCGATCCTGCCGCTGCGGCGCGGGCCGGACGGACGGCTCGGCGTCGCCGCCGGTGGGGGCGGTCGTGCGGTGAACGTGACGGTGAACGTGGCGACGCCCGATCCGGGCGCCTTCCGCCGCTCCGACGCGTATCTGTCCGGCCTCGTCGCCCGCGCCGTCGCGCGCGGGGAAAGGAGCCTTTGATGCCCGCCTTCCACGAGACGCTGTTCCCGCTCGACATCGCGCTCGGCGCGGCGGGCGGGCCGGAGCGGGCGACGGAGATCGTCACCACGCTGACCGGCCGGGAGGAGCGCAACACGCGGCTCGCCCATTCGCGACGGCGCTGGGATGCGGGCTATGGCGTGAAGTCGCTCACGCAGCTCTCCAGCGTCGTCGCCTTCTTCGAGGAGCGGCGCGGGCGGCTCTACGGCTTCCGCTGGCGCGACCGGCTGGACCATTCCTCCGCCGCACCGGGCGCGCCGGTGACGCCCTTCGACCAGGCGCTCGGCACCGGCACCGGCGCACGCACCCGGTTTGATCTCGCCAAGACCTATGGCGGCACGCATGCGCCCTATGTGCGGCCCATCGCCAAGCCGGTGGCCGGCTCGGTGCGGGTGGCGGTGAACGGGGCGGAGCGCACGCTAAGCACGCATTTCACCCTCGACCCGACCACCGGCACCGTCAGCTTCCTCGCCAGCCATGTGCCGGCCTCGGGCGCGAGCGTCACCGCCGGCTTCCTGTTCGACGTGCCGGCGCGCTTCGACACCGATTTCCTCGAAGTGAACCTCACCGCCTTCGAGGCGGGCGAGATCCCGCGCATCCCGATCCTGGAGATACGCCCATGAGGGCGATACCCGCGAGCCTCGCCGCCTCGCTGGCGGGCGGGGTGACGACGCTGGCGCGCTGCTGGCGGCTCACCCGCCGGGACGGCGTCGTCATCGGCCTGACCGAGCATGACGAGGACCTCACCGTCGACGGCACCTTCTTCCGTGCCGCCAGCGGCGTGGCGGGGAGCGAGGATGCCTCTTCGCTCGGCTTCGCGGTGGGCGGGGGCGAGATGTCGGCGGCGCTGTCCTCCGAGCTGATCGAAGAGGCCGATCTCGATGCCGGCCGCTATGACGGCGCGGCCATCGAGCTGATCCTGGCGGACTGGTCGGCGCCGGAGCATTTCCTGCTGCTGCGCCGTGCCACGCTGGGCGAGGTGCGGCGCGAGGGCGGCAGCTTCACCGCCGAGCTGCGCGGGCTCGCCAGCATGCTCAACGTGGTGCGCGGGCGGCTGTTCACCGCCGGCTGCGACGCCGATCTCGGCGACGCCCGCTGCAAGATGGCGCTGGCCTCGCCCGCCTATACCGGCGCCGGCACGGTGGCGGCGGTGGAGGGGCCGGGGCTGCTCGTGGCCGCCGGGCTCGGCGCCTATGCGGCGGGCTGGTTCACGCAGAGACGTCTCGTGTTCACTTCTGGCGCCAATGACGGCTTCGCCACCGAGGTGAAGTCGCACAATGTCGCCGGCGGCGTGCGGCTGGAGCTGTGGCAGCGTCCGCCCGAGCCGATGGCGGCGGGGGACGGCTTCACCGTCACCGCCGGCTGCGACAAAAGCTTCGAGACCTGCCGCGACCGCTTTGCCAACACGTTGAATTTCCGAGGCTTCCCGCACATGCCGGGCAATGACGCGGTGCTGCGCATCGCCGTGCCGGGAGGCCAGTGATGGGTGCGGAACTGCGCGCGCGCATCGTCGCCGAGGCGCGGGGCTGGATCGGCACGCCGTACCTCCACCGCGCCTCGCTCAAGGGCGAGGGCGCCGACTGCCTCGGGCTGGTGCGGGGTATCTGGCGGGCGGTGCTCGGCACCGAGCCGCAGGCCTTGCCGCCCTATGCGCCCGACTGGGCCGAGGCGACCCATGAAGAGCAGATGGCGGAGGCCGCGCGCCGGCACATGCGCGAAGTGCCGCTCAGCAAGATCGAACCGGGCGACGTGCTGCTGTTCCGCTGGCGCGAGGGTTTCCCGGCCAAGCACGCGGCGGTGCTGGTGACGCGGGACCGGATGGTCCATGCCCATGACGGCGCCGTGGCCGAGGTGTTCCTGGCGCCCTGGTGGCGCCGGCGGCTGGCCTACGCCTTCGCCTTTCCGGGTGCGTGAGTTCGCCGTCATCCCGGACGGCCAAAGGCCGATCCGGGATCGCGCAAACATTGGAGAGCGATCCCCGCTCTCGCTTCGCTCGGCCGGGATGACGGCTAGTCACAACGGGAGCCCCCATGGCCACACTCATTCTCGGCGCGCTGGGCGGGACGATCGGCGGGGCGCTGTTCGGGCCGGTGGGCGCGCTCGCCGGGCGGGCGCTCGGGGCGCTGGGCGGCTCGGCGGTGGATTCCCTGCTGCTGACCCCCGGCCGGCGCAGCGAGGGCCCGCGCCTGACCGAATTCGGCACCATGACCTCGACCGAGGGCGCGGCCATGCCGCGGCTCTATGGAAGGGCGCGGCTGTCCGGCCAGGTGATCTGGGCGGCGCCGGTGGAGGAGGTGGTCTCGACGCAGACGCAGAGCGCCGGCGGCAAGGGCGGCGAGCTGATGGGCGGGGCCACGGCGACCGCCACCACCTATTCCTATTTCGGCAGCTTCGCCGTCGGCCTGTGCGAGGGGCCGGTGACACGGCTCGGGCGTATCTGGGCGGACGGGCGGCTGCTCGACGCCAGCCGTCTGAACGTGCGCTTCCACAATGGCGGCGAGGGCCAGCTGCCCGACCCGCTGATCGAGGCGCGGGTGCCCGATGCGCCGGCCTATCGCGGCCTCGCCTATGTGGTGTTCGAGCGGCTGCCGCTCGGCCCCTTCGGCAACCGGCTGCCGCAGATCTCGGTCGAGCTGGAGCGCGCGGTGGGGGCGCTGGAGACGAAGCTGCGCGCGGTGACGCTGATCCCCGGCGCCACCGAGTTCGGCTACGATCCGCGCACCATCCGCCGCGCCGACCGGCCGGGCGTCTACCAGCCGGAGAACCGGCATGTGACGACGCATGCCAGCGATTTCGCCGCCGCGCTCGACCAGTTGCTCGCCTGCTGCCCGAACCTGGAGCGCGTGGCGCTGGTGGTCTCGTGGTTCGGCACCGATCTGCGCGCGGGAAGCTGCGAGGTCCGCCCCGGCGTCGAGCGGCGTTCCAAGCCGACGCAGCGGCTCGGCCGGGCGGAGGAGTGGCAGGTCGCCGGCGAGACGCGCGAGAGCGCCTATCTCGTCAGCCGGCACGACGGCCGCGCCGCCTATGGCGGCACGCCCTCCGACGACAGCGTGGTGAAGGCGATCGAGGCGCTGAAGGCGCGCGGCATTGCGGTGACGCTCTATCCCTTCGTGATGATGGACATTCCCGCCGGCAACGACCTGCCGGACCCCTATGGCGGCGCGGAGCAGGCGGCCTATCCCTGGCGCGGGCGCATCGCCTGCCATCCCGCGCCCGGCCGGCCCGGCTCGCCGGACGGCAGCGCGGCGGCGGGGACGCAGGTGGCGGCGCTGTTCGGCAGCGCGGCGGCGGCGGATTACGGGCTGGACGGCACGCGCGTCACCTATGCCGGGCCGGAGGAATGGACGCTGCGCCGCATGGTGCTGCACTACGCGAAGCTCGCGGAAGCGGCCGGCGGGGTGGAGGCGATCCTCATCGGCTCGGAAATGGCGGCGCTGACGCGTGTGCGCTCGGGCAGCGGCGTCTATCCGGCAGTCGGCGCGCTCAATGCGCTGGCGGGCGAGGTGAAGAGCATCGTCGGCGCCGGCACGGAGGTCGGCTATGCCGCCGACTGGACGGAGTATGGCGCGCATGTGCTCGGCGGCGGGGCGGAGCTGCGTTTCCCGCTCGATCCGCTCTGGGCCTCGCCGCATATCGATTTCATCGGCGTCGACTGGTACCCGCCGCTCGCCGACTGGCGCGACGGCGACGCCCATCTCGATGCCGGAACCCATGAGAGCGGCTACGACCTCGCCTATCTCGGCGGCAATCTCAGGGCCGGCGAGGCCTTCGACTGGTATTACCCCAATGACGCCGCCCGCGCCGCGCAGGCCCGCGCCGCCATCACCGATGGTGCCTATGGCGAGCCGTGGGTCCACCGCCAGAAGGACCTCGCCGCGTGGTGGGGCAACGCCCATCACGAGCGGGTCGGTGGCGTGCGGCTCGCCGCGCCCACAGCCTGGGTGCCGGGTTCCAAGCCCATCCGCCTGACCGAGATCGGCTGCCCGGCGGTGGACAAGGGCGCCAACCGGCCGAGCGTCTTCCCCGATCCGAAATCGGCCGAGGGCGGCCTGCCGCCCTTCTCCAACGGTCGCCGTGACGACCTGATGCAGCGCCGGCATTTGCAGGCGACTCTGGACGGGTTTTCCGGCTCGACCGCCGTCAATCCCGCCGCGCCGGGCCTGCCGGGCGGGCGGATGATCGACCCCACCGCCGTCTATGCCTGGACCTGGGACGCGCGGCCCTTTCCCGTCTTCCCGCTCGCCCGCGAGGTGTGGGCGGATGGCGAGAACTGGGAGACCGGCCACTGGCTCACCGGCCGGCTCGGCGCCGCGCCGCTGGCCGAGCTCGCCGCCCGGCTGGCGGCGGATTTCGGCGTCGCGGGCATGGACACGGCGGGCCTGCGCGGCGTCGTCGACGGCTATGTGATCGACCGGCCGATGAGCGCCCGCGCGGCGCTGGAGCCGCTGGCGCGTGCCTTCGCTTTCGACCTCACCGAGCGCGCCGGCGGCCTCGCCTTGCGCCCGCGCGGCGGCAAGGTGCGGGCGGTGCTGACCGACGAGGAGATCGTCGCCGGCGAGGACGTGCCGGCGCCGCAGATCGTGCGCGCCGCCGAGGGCGAATTGCCGGCGAGCGCGACGCTCGGCTTCATCGACGGCGCGGCCGACTACCGCCGCGCCACCGCCTCCTCGCGCCGGCTGGCCGGCGGGGCGCGGGCGGAGACCGGGCTCGAAATCGCCATGGTGGTCGATCCCGGCCTCGCCGCTTCGCTGGCGGAGACCTGGCTGCAGGACCAGTGGGCGGGCCGCGACAGCCTGCGCCTCGCCTTGCCGCCCTCGCGCCTCGCGCTGGAGCCGGGCGATGTGGTGCGGCTCGACCGTGACGGGCGTTCGCGCCTCGTCGAGATCACGGCGATCGAGGACCGCGCGGCGCGGATCGTTAGTGCGCGGGGTATCGATCCGGCCGTGTTCGACCTCGCGGTGCGCACCGGCCGCCCGGCGCAGCCGCCACTCCCGCCGAGTGCCGGGCCGCCCGAGGTGATGCTGCTGCATCTGCCCATGCCGGGCAGCGCGGCGGCGCCGGCGCTGGCCTTCATCGGCGCCTTCGTCGCGCCCTGGCCGGGCAGCCTCGCCGTGTGGCGGGCGGTGGACGGGGCGAGCTTCCAGCGCCTCGCCACGCTGGCGGCGCCGGCGGTGATGGGCACGATGCTGACCGCGCTGGCGCCGGGCGAACCCTGGCGCTGGAACCGGACGAGGCTCGACGTCGAGCTCGACGGGCTGATCGCCGTCGCGCGCGAGGAGGCGGTGCTCGGCGGCGCCAATGCGCTGGCGCTGGTGGCGCCGGACGGCGCGATCGAGGTGATGCAGTTCACTGAAGCCGAGCTGATCGGCGCGCAGAGCTGGCGGCTGTCCGGCCTGCTGCGCGGCCAGCTCGGCACCGAGGCGAAGGCGGAAGTCGCGTGGCCCGTGGGCACGCGGGTCGTGCGCCTCGACGCCAACCTGATGCCGGTGGCGAGCGGGCTCGACATGCTCGGGCGCCGGGTCGTCTACCGGGTCGGGCCGGCCGACCGCGACCATGGCGACGAAGCCGTCACCGAGATCGCCGCCACCATCGGGCCGGTCGCGCTGCGGCCTTTGTCGCCGGTGCAGCCCCGCGCCCGGCGCACGCCGGCCGGCGTGGAATTGGGCTGGATCCGCCGCACGCGGATCGACGGCGATGCCTGGGACCTCGTCGAGGTGCCGCTCGGCGAGGCCAATGAGGCCTATCGGGTGGAGATCCTCGACGGGCCTGCGGTGGTGCGGAGCTTCACCGTCGCCGCGCCGGCGCTGACCTATGCGGCGGCGGACGAGATCGCCGATTTCGGTGCCGCCCAGCCCTTCCTCGACATCCGCATCGCCCAGCTCTCCACCGCTGTCGGGGCGGGGGAGGCGCTGGAGGCGCGGGTGCGGGTTTGACGAAGTTCCAGAAGGAGTGGGTAGGCGCTCTGCCCCCCGCACACCGTCATGCCCGGCCCTGGGCCGGGCATCCACGCCTTCCTCCACGTCCCAAGTCGTGGATGGCCGGGCCAAGCCCGGCCATGACGGCGCGACATGGATGCCTGTTTCACCTCTCCCCGACGGGGAGAGGTCGCCGCGCAGCGGCGGGTGAGGGGGAGGGCCGCCAACCCCTGTGTCTCATTCCTTCGCACCTTCCCCCTCACCCCAACCCTCTCCCCGACGGGGAGAGGGAGTGCGGCCGGAGCCCTCGATGTCGGAACTGACCCCCCATCTCGCGCTGCCGCTGCTGGCGGCGGCGCAGGCGCAGAAGCACGTCACCCATAACGAGGCGCTGCTGCTGCTCGATGCCGCCGCGCAGCTCGCCGTGCTCGACCGCACCCGCACCGCGCCGCCCTCCGCCCCCACGCCGGGCGACCGGCACATCGTGGCCGCCGGCGCCGGCGGCGACTGGGCCGGGCACGTGGGCGAGATCGCGCTCTACGATTCCGGCTGGCGGTTCCTCGTGCCCCGCGCGGGCTGGCGCGCCTATCTCGCCGCCGAGCGCCGCACGCTGCTGCATGACGGGACCAATTGGGTCGACATGCTCGCGGGCACGCCGTCCGGCGGCACCGCCACGCTGCGGGCGGTGGAGGAGGAACTGGTGCTCGCGGGCGCCTTCGTCGCCTCGTCCATCGTCATCCCCAACCGCGCCATCTGCCTTTCCGTCGCCAGCCGCACCGTCGCGGCGGTGACCGGCGCCACCGCCTATGAGGTCGGCATCGCCGGGGAGACGTCGAAGTTCGGCGGCTCGCTCGGCGTCGCCCTGGGCGCGACCAATATCGGCGTGATCGGCCCGCAGGCCTTCTACGCCGACACGCCGCTGCGCATCACCGCGCTGGGCGGCGCCTTCACCGGCGGGCGCGTGCGGCTCGTCCTCTCCTACTTCGCCTTCGGCATCTGACGGAGATTCCCATGCCCTATGATTCCGCCAAGGATCCCTGGCGCCGCCGCGCCATGTCGCCGGCCGGCCTCGGCCGCACCGGCGCGCCGGTGACGCCGAGCGACGCGGACGACCTGCCGCGCTATGCGCGCCTGCGCGTCTTCGCCCCGGCGACGCTGACGAGCGCGGAGATCCGCATCCTCACCGTCGACGCCGCCGACGGCGCGCCGCTGACGCTGCCGCTCAGCCCCGGGCAGGTGAGCGTGCTGGAATTCATCGTGCGGCGCGTGCTGGCGACCGGCACCACGGCCGGCCTCGTCATCCACCGGATCGACTGAGATGGCGGCACGCTTCGGTCTCGGTCTCGATCTTCCGCATCGGCACGCGCATGGCGCCGCCCCGCCGCTGGAGCCGCTGGCGGCGCAGCTCTACGCCGCCTACGGGCTGTGCCGGCTGGTCTCGGCCTATGCCGGGCCGTGCGTGCGGGTGCGGCGGTCGAGCGACAATGCCCAGCTCGACATCGGCTTCGCCGGCGGGCTGATCGACGTCCCGGCGCTGCTCGCCTTCGTCGGTACGACGAGCGGCACCGTCGCCACCTGGTACGACCAGAGCGGCAATGGCCGCCATGCCGGGCAGGGTAGCGCCGCCTCGCAGCCGCGCCTCGTCAATGCCGGCGTGCTCGATGTCGGCCCGAGCGGCCGGCCGGTGCTGGTGTTCGACGGCGTCAACGACTGGCTGGCGCCGGCCTCGGCCCAGGGCTTCGCCCGCAACACCGGCCATGTGACGGTCGCCATCGCCGCCCAGCCGGTGCTGAACGACAACGAGTTCCTTTTCATGTGCCTGAACGCCTCCGGCGCGCACCGCGCCAGCCTCTGCCTGCCGCCCGCGACCAATCTCGTGCAGGCGATCGGCACGCGGATCGACGGCGCGGCGAACCAGTCCTTTGGCCGCGACCGCGGGAGCGGCAGCAAGCGCTTCATCGCGCGCTTCCGCTATGGCGAGGGGCAGGGCGACATCGCCGTCGACGGCGCGGTGACGACCAGCGGCTTCCATGACGCCGGCCTGACCAGCGACACCGACCCGGCGACCTCGCTGCGCATCGGCTCGGCCTGGAGCGATCTCTACTTCACCGGCAGCATGTCGACGCTGGTGCTCGCCCGCGCCGCACTCGACATGGCGAGCCTCGACGCCGCGCTGGCGCGCACCATGCCGTAAGCGGCGACTATTCGGCGGCCGGGGGCGTGACCGCGGCCGTGGCCGGCTTGGGCGCGAAACGGCGCTGTGTGTTGGCCATGACCGAGGCCATGCGCTCGTAATGCTGAAGCCGGGCGATCTCGGCGTTGAGGCGATCGATCTCGTCGCCGATGGACCGGCAGATCGCCTGGTAGCTCTCGCGCGTCACCCGGTCGCGCATATAGGCGACCTCGTCGCGCGCGTGTTCGGCGCCCTTGAGCACGAAGGGCGCGGCCGCGAGAAGGGCCTCCGCCTGCACCTGTCCCGAGGTCTTTCGCGCATCGTCGAAGATGCTCCTCAGGTCGTCGACCAACCGATCCGCCGTCGCCATTTGAGCCGGGCCCCCGTTGTCCTTACGAAAATCGTCCTTGAAATCTGCGAACTTTGCAAGTTTTCGAAAATAGAACTTGATTCGGCCTGGGCCAGTTCCCTGCCGCGGACGCGATTCCTTCAGCAAAATCCGGAGACGTTCATGACCGCGTCGAGCTTCGACGAGGCGCCGAAACGCGTGCTCGTGCATGAGGGTGGCTATGCCGACCACCCCGCCGATCCCGGCGGGGCGACGATGCGCGGCGTCACCCAGCGCGTCTATGACGGCTGGCGTCGCCGGCGCGCCCTGCCGGTGCGCTCGGTGCGGCTGATCGAGCCCGGCGAGATCGAGGCGATCTACCGGCTGCAATATTGGGACGCGGTGCGGGCGGACGATCTGCCGGCCGGGCTCGACTATGGCGTGTTCGACGCGGCGGTGCATTCCGGCCCCGGCCAGGCGGCGAAATGGCTGCAACGCGCGCTCGGCGTCACCGCCGACGGGCAGGTTGGCGAGGCGACGCTGGCGGCGCTGGAGGGGCAGCGGGCGGCGGGTCTGATCGACGGCGTGTGCGAGCGGCGCCTCGCCATGCTCCGGGGGCTGCGGACCTTCCCGACCTTCGGCGCCGGCTGGACCCGGCGCGTCGGCGAGGTGCGCGCGGCGGCCAGGGCCATGGTGGCGGAGTGCGCCGCGCCGGCGCCGCTGCCACAGGCGCGCGGCAGCGCCAAGGCGCCGGCGGCCGACACGCGGCTCTCGCGCACGCCGGAAGGGGCGGGCGGCATCCTCGCCGGCGGGGCGGGCCTCGGCGCGGTGATCGCCGAGCAGGCCGACCGGCTGGCGCCGCTGGCCGACTTCGCCGCGCCGCTGCGCTGGGCCTTCGCGGCCCTGATGCTGGCCGGCATCGCGCTGACGCTGCACGGCACGCTCAGGCGCATCCGCGCCGGGGAGGGCGCGCCGTGCTGAGCCTCGTCTCGCTCCTCGCCAGCCCGCTCGGCCGCATCGCCGGGCTGGTGCTGCTCGCCGGTGTCGCGGCGGGCGCGATCTATCTCAAGGGGCGCATGGAAGGCCGGGCGGCCTGTCTCGCGCAAGGAGAACGCGATGTGCTGGAGACCATCGAGCGCGCGGACCGCGCGCGTGCTGCTGCTGGGCGCCGCGATGCCGATGCTGGCCGCCTGCGCGACGACGACGCCTTCCGCCGCGACTAGGGGCGCCTGCGGCGCCTTCCGGCCGATCTCCTGGGCCAGCGCCGACACCGACCCGACCATCCGCCAGGTGAAGGCGCACAATGCGGTGGGGCGGGAGCTGTGCGGGTGGCGGGGGCCGCGCGCTACCTCTTGAGCGCCTGGACCCCAATCCCTCTTCCCTCATCCCCGGGCTTGACCTGGGGACCCAGTCTTCGTGCCGCAAGGTCGTACGGCTGGAATCTGGGTGGCCGGGTCAAGCCCGGCCATGAGGGCGTGATGAATGGTGCCCGCACCTGACATCCGCGCCGCGCAATGGCATTCTCCCCGCGCCGCGCCGACCCCGCGCGGCGTCGCGTTGAGGAATTGCCGTGCGCCTGCTCGTTGTCGAGGACGATCCCGATCTCAACCGCCAGATGGTCGAGGCGCTGACCGACGCCGGCTACGCCGTCGACCGCGCCTATGACGGCGAGGAGGGCCATTTCCTCGGCGAGACCGAGCCCTATGACGCCATCGTGCTCGATATCGGCCTGCCGAAGATGGACGGGCTCTCGGTGCTGGAAGCCTGGCGGCGCGAGGGGCGCAAGATGCCGGTGCTCATCCTCACCGCGCGCGACCGCTGGAGCGACAAGGTGCAGGGCTTCGACGCCGGCGCCGACGATTATGTGGCGAAGCCCTTCCACATGGAGGAGGTGCTGGCGCGCATCCGCGCGCTGCTGCGCCGCTCCGCCGGCCATGCCGCGAGCGAACTGACCTGCGGGCCGGTGATGCTGGACACGCGCTCCGGCCGGGTGACGGTGGACGGCCGGCAGGTGAAGCTCACATCGCACGAGCACCGCCTGCTCGCCTATCTCATGCACCATTCCGGCCGCGTGGTCTCGCGCACCGAGCTGGTCGAGCATCTCTACGATCAGGACTTCGACCGCGATTCCAACACGATCGAAGTCTTTGTCGGAAGATTGCGCAAGAAGCTCGACGTCGAGGTGATCCAGACCGTGCGCGGCCTCGGCTATCTGCTGGTGCCGCCCGAGGCGCCGCGTCAGGAGACGCAGTCCAAGGGAACGCCCGGCTGATGCGCGCCGGCTCGCTGGCGCTACGCCTCTTCATCTCGGCGACGGTGATCAGCGCCGCCGTGCTGCTGGTCACCGGCTTCGCCCTGCACTCGGTCTATCGCGACGCGGTGGAGCGCGCCTTCGACCAGCGGCTCGACGTCTATCTCAAGACCATCGTCGCGGACGTCGCCAATTCCACCGCCGGCTCCATGCCGGAGCCGACCACGCTCGGCGATCCGCTGTTCAACTTCCCCATCTCCGGCTGGTACTGGCAGATCACCCGCACCGACGGACCGGCGCGGCAGGTGAAGACCTCGCGCTCCATGCCCGAGGGCAAGCTGCCGCTGCTGTTCGAGCGGCAGGACAAGCCCGAGCTCACCGGCATGCGCGAGGGCTACGCCAAGGGCCCGTCCAACCAGAATCTGCGCATCGTCGAGCGCATGGTCGATCTCGGCGAGGACGGCAATTACGCGGTCGCCGTCGCCGCCGATGCCGGCGAGATCGAGAACGAGGTCGAGGCCTTCGACTACGCGCTGGCGGTGACGCTGGCCGCGCTCGGCGCCGCCTTCCTGCTCACCCTCGTCTTCCAGGTGCTGTTCGGGCTGCGGCCGCTGAAGCGCATGCTGAACGCGCTGCACGCGGTGCGCGCCGGCAAGGCCGACCGGCTCGAAGGCGACTATCCGGTCGAGATTGCCCCGCTCGCCGCCGAGGTGAACGCGCTGATCGACACCAACCGCGAGATCGTCGAGCGCGCCCGCACCCATGTCGGCAACCTCGCCCATGCGCTGAAGACGCCGATCTCCGTCCTCCAGAACGAGGCGGCGCGCGCACCCGACGATCCGCTCGCCGCCAAGGTGGGCGAGCAGACCGAGCTGATGAAGGGCCAGGTGGCGCATCATCTGGAGCGGGCGCGGATCGCCGCCCGCGCCTCGGTCGTCACCAATGTGGAGGAGGTCGAGCCGGTGGTGGAGCGGCTCGCCGGCACCCTCGCCAAGGTCTACCGTTCCAAGGGCGTCGATATAGAGGCGCAGGTGGCGCCCGGCCTGCGCTTCCGCGGCGAGCGGCAGGACCTGGAGGAGATCCTCGGCAACCTCGTCGACAATGGCTGCAAATGGGCCCGCTCCCGCGTCGAGATCGCCGCCGCGCCGGTGCCCGCAGTGAGCGGGGAACGGGCCTTCTTCGAGCTCACCATCGACGATGACGGGCCGGGCCTCACCCCCGACCAGCAGGCCGAGGCGCTCAAGCGCGGCAAGCGGCTCGACGAGACCAAGCCCGGCTCGGGGCTCGGGCTTTCCATCGTGGCGGAGCTGGCGGGGCTCTATGGCGGGCGGCTCACCCTCGGCCGCGCGCCGCTGGGGGGCCTGCGCTGCGTGGTGCGGCTGCCGGCGGCGTGAGCGTCTGCCCGTCGTTTCTTTCTTCCCTCATCCCCGGGCTTGACCCGGGGACCCAGCCTTTCCGCCTGCACCCGGTCACTGGGTGGCCGGGTCAAGCCCGGCCATGAGGGCGAGAGGGAGGCCGCCGCCCGCCCGGACTCAATTCTGAACCAGACCCGAAGGTGCCCCGATATAGGTGACGCAGCCGCGGTTTCGCCCTATTCCTCTCGCTTGGTGCGGGCGACAATATCGTGACCGAGCTGAGGGGACTAGATTCATGCGCGCATACCAACTTGCGGCCGCCGGCCTGATCGGCCTGGTTCTTTCCGGCTGCAGCACCGTGCAGGAGAACCCGAACACCGTCGGCGGCGCGGCCATCGGTGCGGTGGCGGGCGGCGTGATCGGCCAGCTGGCCGGCCACAATGCCGCGAGCACGGCGATCGGCGCGGCGGTGGGCGGCCTGATCGGCGGCTCGATCGGCAACGCGCTCGACCAGGCCGACCGGCAGCGTGCGCGCGACGCCGAGATGCAGGCGCTGGAATATGGCAATCCGGGCGCGCCGGTGAGCTGGCGCGGCGACAGCGGCAATTACGGCACCATCGTTCCCGGCCCGGCCTATGCGCGCGGCGGCTCGCCCAAGTGCCGCGAATTCACCCACACCATCTACGTCAACGGCCAGCCGCAGACCGCTCGCGGCACCGCCTGCCGCAACCCGGACGGCACGTGGTCGCCGATCGCGGGCTGACGCGAACGCACAGCCGAACATCCTTCGAGGCTCGGGCGTTGCCCGAGCGCCTCAGGATGAGGATGCGCGGAATGCCGACGAGAAACCGTCCTCATGCTGAGGTGCCGGCCGGAAGGCCGGCCTCGAAGCACGCAGGCCCTCGGACGCCCTGACGCCGGTGCCACAGCACCACGCAGCCTCGCGCGAGTGTGACCCTGCGTCGATCCGACTGAGGGTGTTACGGATTGGCGGCGGGCTCAGGCTCGGCTACCTCAGCTCATTAGAGGAACCCTAATGTTGCTGTGGATCGCCTTCTCGCTGATGACCGGCGCCGCCATCCTGGCGGTGCTCTGGCCGTTGCGCGCCGGCGTGGCGCCGGCCGCCAGCGCGGCGGAGGCGGACCTTGCCGTCTACCGCGACCAGCTCGCCGAGATCGAGCGCGACCGCGCCACCGGCCAGATCGGCGCCGCCGAGGGCGAGGCCGCGCGCGCCGAGGTGGGCCGGCGCATCCTGCGCGCCTCGGCCGAGGCCGCGCAGCAAGGGGCGAGTTCCAGAGGCGCCGAGACGCGCCGGCGCGCCGCCGCCGTCGTCGCGCTCGTCGGCGTGCCTGTTATCGCCGGCACGCTCTATCTGACGCTCGGCTCGCCCGGCTATCCGCCGCAGCCGCTCGCCACCCGGCTGGAGGCGCGGCCCGACCAATCCGACATCGCCATCCTCATCCGCAAGGTCGAGGCGCATCTCGAGGCCAACCCTAACGATGGGCGCGGCTACGAGGTGGTCGCGCCGATCTATGCCCGCATGGGCCGGATCGACGACTCGGCGCGCGCCTGGGCCAGCGCCATCCGGCTGCTCGGCTCCAATGCGCAGCGCCAGACCGGACTCGGCGAGGCGCTGATCGCGCAGGCCGGCGGCGTCGTCACCGCGCAGGCCAAGGCCGCCTTCGAGGCGGCGCTCGCCGACGATCCGAAGGACCCCAAGGCACGCTATTTCCTCGGCCTCGCCGCCGAGCAGGACGGCAAGCCTGCCGAGGCCGGGAAGATCTGGGGCGCGCTGGCGGCGGATTCCCCGGCCGATGCGCCGTGGCTGGGGCTGGTGCACGATTCCATGGCCCGCGTCGGCGCCGTGCCGCCGGCCGCCGCGCCCGGCCCGAGCACCTCCGACGTCGCCGCCGCCGAGAGCCTCACGCCGCAGCAGCGCCAGGAGATGGTGCGCGGCATGGTCGAGCGCCTGCAGTCCCGCCTTGCGCAGGATGGCAACGACATCGACGGCTGGCTGCGGCTGATGCGCGCCTGGAGCGTGCTGGGCGAGGCGGAGAAAGCCAAGGCTGCCGCCAGCGACGCCCGCACCCATTTCGCCAAGGACGAACCCGCGCTCGGCCGCATCGACGCGCTGGCGCGCGAACTCGGCCTCGGGAGCTAGATCATCATGACCCGCAAAGGCCGCCGCCTCCTCCTCATCGGCTCCGCGATCGGCGTGCTCGGCATAGCCTGCGGGCTGGTGCTGTTCGCGCTCAACGACACCATCGTGTTCTTCCGCTCGCCGAGCGACATCGCCGCCGAGCGCACCATGCCCGGCACGCGGCTGCGCCTCGGCGGGCTGGTCGAGAAGGGCAGCGTGGTGAAGGCCGACAACACCCATGTGCGCTTCGTCGTCACCGATGGCGGCGCCAACCTCACCGTGAACTATGTCGGCCTGCTGCCCGACCTGTTCCGCGAGGGGCAGGGCGTGATCGCCGAGGGCGTGATGGAGCCCGACGGCACCTTCCGCGCGGACAGCGTGCTCGCCAAGCACGACGAGAACTACATGCCGAAGGAAGTCGCCGATGCGCTGAAGAAGCAGGGCGTCTGGAAGGAAGGCGAGGCGACGCAATGAACCCCGAGATCGGCCATTACGCGCTGGTGCTGGCGCTCGCCATCGCGATCCTGCAGACCGTGCTGCCGATCTGGGGGGCGCGTACTGGCGACGCCGCGCTGATGCGGGTCGGGCCGGCGCTCGCCATCGCCTTCGCCGGCTTCATCGCGCTCGCCTTCGCCACGCTCACCGCGGCCTATGTGCAGTCGGACTTCTCGGTCCTGAACGTGGTCGAGAACTCGCACTCGATGAAGCCGCTGCTGTTCCGCATCACCGGCGTCTGGGGCAACCATGAGGGCTCCATGCTGCTCTGGGTGCTGGTGCTCGCCGTCTTCGGTGCGCTGGTGGCGCTGTTCGGCTCCAACCTGCCGGCGAGCCTGAAGGCCAATGTGCTGGGCGTGCAGGCCTCCATCGCGGTGGCGTTCCTGCTCTTCATCCTGCTGACCTCCAACCCGTTCATCCGGGTGGTGCCGCCGCCGGCGGAGGGGCAGGACCTCAACCCGATCCTGCAGGACATCGGCCTCGCCATCCATCCGCCGCTGCTCTATCTCGGCTATGTCGGCTTCTCCATCACCTTCGCCTTCGCCGTCGCCGCGCTCATCGAGGGGCGGATCGACGCCGCCTGGGCGCGCTGGGTGCGGCCCTGGGCGCTGACCGCCTGGGCGTTCCTCACGCTCGGCATCGCGATGGGTTCCTACTGGGCCTATTACGAGCTCGGCTGGGGCGGCTGGTGGTTCTGGGACCCTGTCGAGAACGCCTCGCTGATGCCGTGGTTCGCCGGCACCGCGCTGATCCATTCCGCCGTGGTGATGGAGAAGCGCGACGCGCTGAAGGTCTGGACCATCCTGCTGGCCATCCTCGCCTTCTCGCTGTCGCTGCTCGGCACCTTCCTGGTGCGCTCGGGCGTGCTGACCTCGGTGCATGCCTTCGCCACCGACCCGACGCGCGGCGTGTTCATCCTCGCCATCCTCGTCTTCTTCATCGGCGGCTCGCTGGCGCTCTATGCCTGGCGCGCCCCGGCGCTGCGGCAGGGCGGCATCTTCGCGCCCGTGTCGCGCGAGGGCGCGCTGGTGCTGAACAATTTGCTGCTCACCGCGGCGGCGGCGGCGGTGTTCGTCGGCACGCTCTACCCGCTGGCGCTGGAGGCCTTCGACGGCTCGAAGATCACCGTCGGCCCGCCCTATTTCAACCTGACCGTCGGCGCGCTGATGCTGCCCGTCGTCTTCGCCATGCCCTTCGGCCCGCTGCTGGCCTGGAAGCGCGGCGACCTCGCCGGCGCGGCGCAGCGGCTGATGACGGCGTTCGGCGCCGGCATCGTCATCGCCGCGCTCGCCGCCTATGCGCAGGGCGGCGGCCCGATCCTCGCGCCCTTCGGCATGGGGCTCGCCGCCTTCGTCGTCATCGGCGCGGCGGTGGAGATATTCGAGCGCGCCGGATTCGGCCGGGTGCCCTTCGGCACGGCCGTGGCGCGGTTCAGGGGCCTGCCGCGCTCGGCCTTCGGCGGCGCGCTGGCGCATGCCGGGGTGGGCGTCTGCCTGTTCGGTATCATCGCCGAGACCAGCTGGAACGCCGAGCGCATCATCGGCGTGAAGGTCGGCCAGAGCTTCGAGGTCGGCGGCTATGAGCTCACCCTCGACCGGCTGGAGCCGCGCGAGGGGCCGAACTATCGCGACCTCGTCGGCGTGTTCAACGTGCGCCGCGGCGGCGTCGACGCCGGCACCATCGAATCCGCCAAGCGCCTGTTCACCGCCCGCAACATGCCGACCACCGAGGCGGGCATCCGCACCATCGGCTTCAGCCAGCTCTATGTCAGCCTCGGCGACGAGCTGCCGGGCGGCGCGGTGGGCGTGCGCGCCTATTGGAAGCCGTTCGTGACGCTGATCTGGCTGGGCTCCATCGTCATGGCGCTCGGCGGCGCGCTGTCGCTGTCGGATCGCCGCCTGCGCGTCGGCGCGCCGAAGCCCGCGAAGAAGCCGAAGGCTGCGGCTCCGGTGGCGGCGGAGTGAAGGGTGCCGAACCATCGCTTCAGCGCCCATATGCAGGTCGTACTGCGTGAGCGCGGTCTTGATATCGCGTGGGTGAAGCGCGTGCTGGCGTCGCCGGAATGGGTGGAGCCAGATCCGAACGATCCGCAGCTTACCCGCGCCTTCGCGTCGGTACCGGAGCGCGGCGGACGCATTTTGCGTGTAGTTTACAGGGACGATGGCGCGACGAGGTTCGTCGTCACGGCCTTCTTCGATCGTGGAGCCCGGCGGCCATGAAGCTGAAATATGATCCCGAGGCGAACGCGCTCTATGTGCGGTTCAGCACGGGCGAGATCGTCGAGAGCGAGGAGGTCTCGCCCGGCGTGATCCTCGATTATGACGACGAGGGCCACATCCTCGCGCTGGAGCTGTTGCAGGCGCGGGAGAAGCTGGCGCCGGAAGTGCTGACGGAAGCAGCGGAGTGATGAGCGTCCGTTCGTCATCACCCTCATCCCCGGGCCTGGCCCGAGGACCCGGCGGCGCCCGCCTGCGGACGTTGCTGGTGGCCGCCTTCATCGGCTTCGCGCTGATCGGTCCCGCCCACGCCGTCAAGCCGGACGAGGTCCTGCCCGACGCCGCCCAAGAGGCCCGCGCCCGCACGCTCTCCAAGGAGCTGCGCTGCATGGTCTGCCAGAACCAGTCGATCGACGATTCCGATGCGCCGCTGGCGCGCGACCTGCGCCTGCTGGTGCGCGAGCGGATCGAGGCCGGCGACAGCGACGGGCAGGTGATGGACTTCCTCGTCGCCCGCTATGGCGAGTTCGTGCTGCTGCGCCCGACCTGGCACGGGGCGAATGCGATCCTGTGGCTGGCGCCCTTCGCCGTGCTCGTCATCGGCGGCATCGGCGTGCTCATCGCGTTGCGCCGGCGCGCGGGCCAGCCCGCGACGGCTGTCGCCCCGCTGTCTCCCGAGGAGGAGACACGCCTGCGCGAGGCCCTGCGCGAGCCAGGCGACGTTACGAAAGTTTAACGTCGCCGCCAGCCTGCGTTAAGGCGACGCGCCCTAGTTTCCTCATCGACCCTCCCGCGAGGGAAGAGGCTTGTCGAACGAGGAACGACACATGTCGCGCAACGCGCTCACCCCGACTCCCAAGAATTCCTTCACGCTGCGCAGCAGCCGTTCCCGGCTGCTCGCCGGCGTGTTCACCCTGGCTCTCGCCGGCGGCGCCCTCGGCGCCATCGTCGTCCCCGAGGTCGTGACCCCCGCCGCCGCCCAGCTCTCCACCAACCAGCCGGCCGGCACCTTCTCCTTCGCCGACATCGTCGAGAAGGTCTCGCCCGCCGTCGTCTCGGTGAAGGTGAAGAAGGACGAGGACCAGGTCGCCGCCAATGACGACGAGGACGGCAACCAGAACATTCCCCCGCAGATCGAGCGCTTCATGCGCCGCTTCGGCTTCGGCCCCGGCGGTCCGGGCGCGCCGGGTGGTCCGGGCATGGGCCCGCGCGGCGGCCAGCACCGCGCCGTGGTCGGCCAGGGTTCCGGCTTCTTCATCTCCGCCGACGGCTATGTCGTGACCAACAACCATGTGGTCGACGGCGCCTCCGAGGTCGACGTCACCACCACCGACGGCAAGAGCTACACCGCCAAGGTGATCGGCACCGATCCGCGCACCGACGTGGCGCTGCTCAAGGTCAACGGCAAGGGCGATTTCCCGTGGGTGAAGCTCGCCGCGAAGGCCCCGCGCGTCGGCGACTGGGTGGTCGCGGTCGGCAATCCCTTCGGCCTCGGCGGCACGGTCACGGCCGGCATCGTCTCGGCCCGCGGCCGTGACATCGGCTCGGGTCCGTATGACGACTTCCTGCAGATCGACGCGCCGATCAACCGCGGCAATTCGGGCGGCCCGACCTTCGGCCTCGACGGCGAGGTCATCGGCGTGAACACCGCCATCGTCTCGCCCTCGGGCGGCAATGTCGGCATCGCCTTCGCCATTCCCTCCGAGACCGTCTCCGAGGTGGTCGAGGCGCTGAAGGCCGGCGGCCAGGTGGCGCGCGGCTATGTCGGCGTGCAGATCCAGCCGGTGAGCGACGAAGTCGCCGAGGCGATGGACCTGAAGCAGGCCGAGGGCGCGCTGATCGCCCAGGTGCAGCCCGGCACGCCCGGCGAGAAGGCCGGCCTGAAGGCGGGCGACATCGTCACCGCCATCGACGGCGAGGTCATCAAGGACTCCCGCGAGATGTCGCGCGAGATCGCCCGCAAGAAGCCCGGCACCACGGTCAAGCTCAGCGTGCTGCGCGACGGCAAGACCACGACCATCCCGGTCACGCTGGAGCAGCTGCCGACCGAGACCGCGATGGCCGGCGACAAGGACAAGGGCGGCGACACTGAGCAGCAGAACCACGGCATTCCGCGCCTCGGCCTGTCGCTCGCTCCCGCCAAGGGTGTCGCCGGCGCCGGCGACCAGGGCGTGGTGATCACCGAGGTCGATCCGAACGGCCCCGGCGCCGAGCGCGGCCTGAAGTCGGGCGACGTCATCCTCGACGTCGCCGGCAAGCCGGTGATGACCCCCGCCGACGTGCGCGACGGCATCGCCGCCGCGAAGAAGGACAACCGCAAGGCCGTCCTGATGCGCGTCAAGTCGGAGCAGGGCACCCGCTTCGTCGCCATCTCGCTGGGCGACCAGCGCGGCTGACGACCGGTTCCGGTTGCGGCTCGTTCCGTCGCCCCTTGGGCTGCGGCCGGTTCGGTGGCGCGGGGAGTCCGGAAGGGCTTCCCGCGTCATTCTTTTTCAGGGCCGTGCGAATGGCCCTGCCGCGAATTCACCATCGGGGCGCGGCGATAGGCGCGAGGCTCGAAATGACGTACATGGGAATGAGTTCGAATCCCACCGTTGCCTCCGATTCCCGCCGGTCGCATGACGGTCCCGTCATCGACCTCGCGGACCTCCGGAAGGCCGCCAGAGACTCCGCCCAAGAGCCCGCCATGCGCCTGCTGATCGTCGAGGACGACCGTGACGCCGCCGACTATCTGCGCAAGGCGTTCCGCGAGGCCGGCCATGTGGTCGACGTCGCCTCCGACGGCGAGGAGGGGCTCATGCTGGCGCGCGAGGGCGGCTACGACGTGCTTCTCGTCGACCGCATGCTGCCGCGCCGCGACGGCCTCGCGCTGATCGCCGAGCTGCGCGGGCGCGGCGACAAGACCCCGGCGCTGATCCTCTCCGCCCTCGGCCAGGTCGATGACCGCGTCACCGGCCTGCGCGCCGGCGGCGACGACTATCTGCCCAAGCCCTACGCCTTCTCCGAGCTGCTCGCCCGCGTCGAGGCGCTGGCGCGGCGCGGCGGCCCGCAGGCGGCCGATACGGTCTATCGCGTCGCCGACCTCGAGCTCGACCGGCTGGCGCACCGCTGCACCCGCGCCGGCCAGGAGATCGTGCTGCAGCCGCGCGAGTTCCGGCTGCTCGAATATCTCATGCGCCATGCCGGGCAGGTGGTGACCCGCACCATGCTGCTGGAGAACGTGTGGGACTATCATTTCGATCCGCAGACCAACGTCATCGACGTCCACGTCTCGCGGCTGCGCTCCAAGATCGACAAGGGCTTCGATCCGCCGCTGCTCCATACGGTGCGCGGCGCGGGATACATCATCCGTGACGGCGTTCGGTAAGCTCATCCGCACCACCGCGTTCAAGCTGATCGCGGCCTATCTCCTCGTCTTCGCCGTCTTCGCCGGTTCGGTCATCGCCTATCTCGGCTGGCACACCCAGCGGCTCGTCACCCGTCAGGCGACGGAGGCGATCGAGAAGGACACCCGCTTCCTGCAGGCGCAGTTCGAGCGCGGCGGCGTCTCCCGCCTCGCGCAGGTGGTGACGCGCCGCGCCCGCGCGCCGGATGCCGGCCTGCTGCTGCTGACCACCTATTCCGGCGACGCGCTGGCCGGCAACGTCCTCAACCTGCCGCTGAACTTCCTCGACAAGGAGGGCTGGCGGGAGATCGACTATGTGCGCTCGGAGGATTCGGTCGGGCCGCCGAGCCGGGCGCTGGTGCATGTGCTGCTGCTACCCGGCGAGTTCCGCCTGCTGGTCGGGCGGGACGTGGTCGAGCGCGAGGAGCTGCGCCAGATCATCATCGGCCCGGCGCTGTGGGGGCTGGCGCTCCTCGTCGTGCTCGGCGTGGCGGGCGGGCTGTTCGTCACCCGCCGGGTGCTCAAGCGCATCGACCAGATGACGGCGATCTCCGACGCCATCCTGGCCGGCGACCTCTCCGGCCGCCTCGCCGTGGCCGGCACCGGCGACGAGTTCGACCGCCTTGCGCTCAGCCTCAACACCATGTTGGGCCGCATCGAGACGCTGATGGCGGGGCTGAAGGAGGTCTCCGACAACATCGCCCACGACCTCAAGACGCCGCTGACGCGGCTGCGCAACCGCGCCGAGGACGCGCTGCGCACGGCGCAGGGCGACGAGCAGTGGCGCACCGCCACCGAGCAGACCATCGAGGAATCGGACTCGCTGATCCGCACCTTCGACGCGCTGCTGATGATCGCCCGCGCCGAGGCCGGGCAGGCGAGCGCCTCCATGGTGCGCTTTGACCTCGCCGAGACGGCGGCCAGCGTCGCCGAGCTCTACGAGCCGCTGGCGGACGAGGCCGGGCTCGACGTTGTCGCCGACATTCCCGGCCCGCTGCCGATCGTCGGCGTGCGCGAACTGTTCGCACAGGCGATGTCCAACCTGATGGACAACGCCATCAAGTACAGCGCGCCGGACACGCCGGGCGAGCGCCGCGAGATCCGGCTCACCGCCATGCGCGCGGACGGACGGGCGCGCATCATCGTCGCCGACCGCGGCCCCGGCATCGCCGAGGCCGACCGGCCGCGCGTGCTGGAGCGCTTCGTGCGGCTGGAGGCGAGCCGCACCCAGCCGGGCTTCGGCCTCGGCCTGTCGCTGGTCGCCGCGGTGGTGCACCTCCACGGTGGCACGGTGGCGCTGGAGAGCAACGATCCGGGACTGCGGATCGTTATCGACCTGCCGCTCGACGCGTCGGATGAGAACGAGCCGGCCTGAGCGACAGGACTAAGCATTCCGCAACCAGATGGGGTAAAGCTCGGGCCGGGCAGCGGAGCCAAGGGGAGTCTTGATGGCGGCACGGCGCAGCACGGCAGCAACGGCGGAACAGGATGTGGTCGCGGCGAACAGCCTGGCGGCACGACTGCGCCGGGCGCCCGGCTTTGCCATCCCGCCGCGCCTGCCGTCCGCGCTGAAGGACGCCTTCGCCGGCGCGCCGAAGGGCGTGCGCTCGCGCCTGGAGGCGCTGATGGCCGCCTGCCCGGAGGCGCGGGCCGTGCTGGCCGGCGTGGCCGAGCATTCGCCCTTCCTCACCGAACTGATCCGCCTCGATCCCGCCCGGCTGGTGCGGGTGCTGGAGGGCGATCCGGCGGCGAGCCTTGCCAGTGCGCGCGAGGCGGCCGTGGCGGCGGTCGCCGCGACGCAGGACGAGGCGGCGGCGATGGCGGCGCTGCGCCGGCTGCGCGCCGAGACGGCTCTGACCGTGGCGCTGGCCGATATCGGCGACGTGTTCGACCTCACCACTGTCACCGCCGAGCTGACGGCCGGCGCCGACACGGCGATCTCGGCGGCGGTCGACTTCCTCGCCCGCGAGGGGGCGGCTGCCGGCAAGCTCACCAAGGCGTGGCCGGACGGGCTCGGCTACACCGTGCTCGCCATGGGCAAGCACGGCGCGCGCGAACTCAATTATTCCAGCGATGTCGACCTGATCGTGCTCTACGACCCAGAGACGGCGCCGCTCCGGGAGAACCTCGAGCCCGCGCCCTTCTTCGTGCGCTTCACCCAGCGGCTGGTGAAGATGATCCAGGAGCGCACGGGCGAAGGGTATGTCGCCCGCGTCGACCTGCGGCTGCGCCCCGATCCGGCCTCGACGCAGGTCGCGCTCTCGCTCGACGCGGCGCTCGACTATTACGAGCGCGAGGGCGCCACCTGGGAGCGCGCGGCCTATATCAAGGCGCGGCCCATCGCCGGCGACATCAAGCTCGGCTACGCCTTCCTGCGCCAGCTCGCGCCCTTCGTCTGGCGCCGCACGCTCGACTATGCGGCGGTGGCCGAGGTCCATGCGATGAAGCAGGACATCCATGCCTTCCGCGGCCATGAGGCGATCGCGGTGGAGGGGCACAACGTCAAGCTCGGGCGCGGCGGCATTCGCGAGATCGAGTTCTTCGCCCAGACCCAGCAGCTCATCGCGGGCGGGCGCGACCCGCATCTGCGCACGCCGCGCACGCTGGAGGGGCTCGCCGTGCTGGCGCAGACCGGCTGGATCAGCGAGACCGCGCGCGAAGAGCTCGACGAGGCCTATCACTTCCTGCGCCGGGTCGAGCACCGGCTGCAGATGGTGGCGGACGCGCAGACCCATTCGCTGCCCGAGGAGGAGGACGCGCTCGCTTCCTTCGCCCGCTTCATGGGCTATGAGGACCGCGCGAGCTTCGCGCAGGCGCTCACCCGCCGCCTCGCGCGGGTGCAGGACCACTATGCCAAGCTGTTCGAGGACGCGCCGACCCGTGCGGCGGTCGAGGGGCGGCTGGAATTCCCGCCCGACAAGGACGACCGCGAGACGCTGGCGACGCTGAGCCGGCTCGGCTATGCCGACGCCAAGGCGGCGAGCGCCACGGTGCGCGGCTGGCTCTGCGGCGCGCCCAAGGCGCTACGGCCCGAACATGCGCGCGAGGAGCTCGCCGCCATCGTGCCGCTGCTGCTCGACGCGCTGGCGCGCGGCGGCGCCCCGGATGCCGGGCTCAACGCCGCCGACCGCTTCTTCCACGAGCTGCCGAGCGCCCTACGGCTGATGCCGGCGCTCAGGCACAACCCCGACCTCGTGCGGCTGCTCGCCACCATCCTCGGCACCGCGCCGCGGCTCGGCGAGATGCTGTCGCACCGGCCCTCGCTCATCGATGCGCTTCTGGACCCCGCCTTCTTCGGCGCGCTGCCCAACGAGCCGGCGCTGGCCGCGCGGCTCGACGCCGATCTGGAGCTGGCCGAGGACGAGGAGGACCTGCTCGACCGCGCCCGCCGCTTCCGGCAGGAGCACCATGTGCTGATCGGCGTGCGCATCCTCTCCGGCACGCTGCCGGCCGCGCGCGCCGGCGAAGCCTTCGCCCGGCTCGCCGACGTGATCATCCGCGCGCTGGAAAAGGCGGTGATGGTGCGCTTCCGCGAGGCCTACGGCACCATTGCCGACGCCGAGGTGGCGGTGCTCGCCATGGGCAAGCTCGGCGGGCGGGAGATGACCGCCGGCTCCGACCTCGACCTCATCGTGCTCTACGATTTCGACGAGGAACACCCCGAGAGCGACGGCCGGCGCCCGCTCTATGGCGGGCAGTATTTCGCCCGGCTGACCCAGCGGATCGTCAGCGCGCTGACCACGCCGACCAATGCCGGCCAGCTCTACGAGGTGGATCTGCGCCTGCGCCCCTCCGGCAATGCCGGCCCGGTCGCGACCAGCCTGCCACGCTTCGAGGCCTATCAGGCCGAGGAAGCCTGGACCTGGGAGCATATGGCGCTGACCCGCGCCCGCGTGGTGGCGGCGTCGCCGGCCTTCCGCGCGCGGGTGGAGGGCGCGATCGCGCAGGTGCTGCGGGCCAAGCGCGTGCCGCGCCGGCTCGCCGCCGACATCGTCGACATGCGCGGCGCCATCGCCGACGAGAAGGGCGACGAAGACCCGTGGGACCTGAAATATGCCCGCGGAGGCCTCGTCGACATCGAGTTCATCGCCCAGTACCTCGTGCTGGCGCACGCCCAGACGCATCCGCAGATCATCGACACCTCGACCGTGCGGGTGATCGGCAATGCGGTGCAGGCGGGGCTGCTCGACGTACTGGACGGGCACCTGCTCGGCGACGCCTGCCGGCTGACGCAGGATCTGACGCAGGTGCTGCGGCTGTCGCTATCCGGGCCGTTCAAGCCGGCGGAATCCAGTCCGGCGCTGCGCCGGCTGCTGGCGCGGGCGGGGGCAATGCCGGACTTCTCGACGCTGGAGGCGCATCTGTTCGAGACGCAGCGCGAGGTACGGGCGGTGTTTGAGCGGGTGCTGAGCGGCCCGCCCGCGCCGCGGCGGCGGAAGAAAGCCTGACTCGGTAAAACACCGTCATCCTGAGGTGCGAGCGAAGCGAGCCTCGAAGGATGCTCGCTCAAGTGCACCTGGACGAGCATCCTTCGAGGCCCGGCCTTTGGCCGGGCACCTCAGGATGAGGTCGGTCCGGGATTCGGTTCGTCAGCCCAGCTTTCCCGCCACCAATTCCCCGATGGCGAGGCTCGCCGTCAGCCCCGGCGACTCGATGCCGAAGAGCTGCACCAGCCCCTGCACGCCATGCTCGGCCGGCCCGTCGATGCGAAAGTCGGCCGCCGGGGCGCCGGGCGGCACGATCTTCGGGCGGATGCCGGCATAGGCGGGGTTGAGCGCGCCGTCCGGCAGCGCCGGCCAGTAGCGGCGTATGGCGGCGTAGAATTTCTCGCCGCGCGCGGGATCGACATCGTAGTTCGGCGTGTCGATCCACTCGGTGTCCGGCCCGAAGCGCGCCTGCCCGCCGAGGTCGAGGGTGAGATGCACGCCGAGCCCGGCATGCTCCGGCACCGGATAGACGAGGCGGGAGAACGGCGCCCTGCCGGACAGGGTGAAGTAGCTGCCCTTGCACAGATAGGCCTGCGGGATCGCCTCGGCGGGTAGCCCATCGATGGCGCGGGCGAGCGGCACGGCGCCATGGCCGGCGGCGTTGACGAACGTGGAACAGGCGAGCCGCATCGGCTCGGCGCCGCCGACCTCCAGCATGATGCCCGAAGCCGTCACCTCGCCGCGCAGGATCGGCGCGTTGAAGGCGATCATGCCGCCGGCATCCTCCAGCTCGCCGCGATAGGCGAGCATCAGCGCATGGCTGTCGATGATGCCGGTGGACGGCGAGAACAGGGCGGCTTCGGCGTTGAGCGCCTGCTCCAGCGCGCGGGCCTGCGCGCCCGTGAGATAGTCGAGATTGCCAACGCCGCAGGCGCGGGCATGGGCGTCTATGGCGGCGAGTTTTTCCGTCTCGGCGGCGTCGGTGGCGACGATCAGCTTGCCGCAGCGCCGGTGCGGGATGCCGCGTTCGGCGCAATAGGCATAGAGCGCCTCGCGCCCCTCGATGCAGAGCCGCGCCTTGAGGCTGCCGGCGGCATAATAGAGGCCAGCATGGATGACCTCGCTGTTGCGGGCGGAGGTGTCCGAGCCGATCAGCCCGGTCGCTTCCAGCACCAGCACCTCGCGGCCCTTGAGCGCCAATGCGCGGGCGATGGCGAGGCCGACCACGCCGGCCCCGGCGACGACGCAGTCGACAGACGATTCTTCGCTCATGAGTGGGATATTATTCCGCCGGCAGCGCCCGGCCAGAGCGGTATTGCAGCGCCGGGCGGCCGTTGAGCGGCAGGCGGATAATCACCGTGGTGCCGACGCCCTCGGAGGAGCGGATGCGCATGGTGCCGCCATGCAGCTCCACCAGCGACTTGGCGATGGCGAGGCCGAGGCCGCTTCCCTTGTGGGTCTTGGTGAACTGGCTCTCCACCTGCTCGAACGGCTTGCCGATCTTGGCCAGCGCCGCCTTGGGGATGCCGATCCCGCTGTCCTCGATGACCAGCAGCGCGGCGCGCGCCGAGCGGCGGGTGCGCACCGAGACGCGGCCGTTCTCGGGGGTGAACTTGATGGCGTTGGAGAGCAGGTTGAGCGTGATCTGCTTGAGCGCGCGCTTGTCGGCTTCCAGCGAGACGGCGCCGTCGGTGTCGGCGGCGACGGTGATCTGTTTCTCGTCGGCGCGCACCGACATGACGCGGATGGAATCGGTGACCACCTCGTCGAGCTCGACCGGCTGCAGGTTGAGGTGCATGCGGCCCGCCTCGATGCGGGACATGTCGAGGATGTCGTTGATGACGTCGAGCAAATAGCGGCCGGAATCGCGGATGTCGCGGCAGTACTCGTTGTACTTGTCGCTGCCGAGCGGGCCGAACAGGCCGCTCTCCATCAGCTCGGAGAAGCCGATGATGGCGTTGAGCGGCGTGCGCAGCTCGTGGCTCATATTGGCGAGGAATTCGGACTTGGCGCGGTTGGCGTCCTCGGCCTTGGTCTTCTCGTCGGCGTAGTTCTGCGCGAGCTCGGCGAGCTGGAGCGCCTGCATCTCCAGCGTCTGCTGCGATTTGCGCAGGTCCGCGACGAGGGCCATGAGGCGCTTCTCGCTCTCCATCAGCCGCTCTTCGTGGCGCTTCAGCGCGGTGATGTCGGTGCCGACCGAGACGTAGCCGCCATCCTTGGTGCGGCGCTCGGTGACCTTCAGCCAGCGCCCGCCCTCGAGCTGCGCCTCGAAGGCGCGGGCGCCTTCCTCGGGCCGGTCCTCGGGGCGCAGCGGGATACGCACCACCGGCTGGCGGGCGAGGGCCGCCACAGTCTCGAACTCGGTGCCCGGCGCCACATTGGCGTCGCCGAAGCCGTGCAGCGACTGGAACTTGGAATTACACATGACCAGCCGGTTCGAGGCATCCCACAGCACGAAGGATTCGGAGATGCTCTCGATGGCGTCGCGCAGGCGCATGTCGGCGGTGGCGGTGCGCTCGGCGAGGCGGCGTTCCTCGGTGACGTCGACGGCGATGCCGACGAGGTGCGGCGGCTCGCCATTGTCCTGCGGCACCACCTCGGCGCGGGCGCGCAGCCACACCCAGTGGCCGTCGGCGTGCTTCATGCGGAACACGCGGTCGATGGTACGGCCCGGCTTGTCGGCGATCTCCTTGGCGATGTCGTAGAGGTTGGTGTCGTCGGTATGGACGAGGCTCGCCACCTCGCCGAACGAGATGAGCTCGTCACGGGGTTCGAAACCCAGCATCTCGAACATGGATTCCGACCAGAACATACGCCCGCGGCCCATGTCCCAGTCCCACAGGCCGCAGCGGCCGCGCGAGAGAGCGGTGTCGATGCGCGCGCGCACCGTGTCGTAGATGCCGTCGGCCTCGCGGGCGCGGCTCGCCTGCCAGTGGAAGGCGAAGCCGAGGATCAGCAGCACCGCGCCGGTGGTGGAGAGCAGGGTGACGGTGAGGATGGTGTCGGACTGCCAGGTCGCCAGCGCGCCGGCGAGCGGCTGCACCACGACGAGCTGGTAGGGCACGCCCGGCAGGTTGCGCACGGTGGCGAGCGCGGGCGAGCCGTCCGGCATCGACACGTCGAGCACGCCGGCATTCTCGGCGAAGATGGTCAGCGCCTGGGTATTGGCGAGGAGCTGGCCGATCTGCTCGCGCGCCGCGGCCACCTCGTCATGCGCCGCGACCACCTTGCCGGCGGAATCGACGAGGCCGTAGCGGCGCGCATCTTCGGTGGCGCGGGGCGGCAGGCTGGAGGAGAGCAGCACGTCCGGCGTGGTGCCGGTGCCGTGGCGGCCGATCTCGCTGGAGATGGCGGCGGCGAACAGCGCCAGCTCGTCCTTGGCATTGGCGACGGCGTCGGCGCGATAGGCGCGGATCTGCACCAGCGCGGCGATGGCGACCGAGGCGATGAAGGCGATGATCAGGGCCGGGACGGCCTTGCGCATGAAGGGCTCGGCTTCGACCAGCCTTTGATAGGCCGGCCTCGCCACCGAACGTGCGAGCCCTCCCATGGCCTGCACGCGCACGGATGCGCCTGCAGCGTTGGCGCGCGCCATCGCCGGCCTCCCCCGAAGTCCCAAACCCGTTCCCACTTGATAGGAGCGATGTGCCGCATCTCTCCGAATCACCCCGATTTGAATCGAATCGGCCCCTCCCTGTCCAGAGTCCGGGGGAGTCAAGTTAAGCTTTTAGCAACCTTCGGGTGGTCCGCCGGTGCCAGGGTGGGTGGCGGAAGCGGACAATAGGCGCGACGGAACGCGACAACCGCGCCGCATGGACGCCTTTGGCCGCCCGATGCTATGCGACTGCCGCCCGTTCCGGGCCAGCAGGGAGAGCATCACATGAGCGATATCTGGTTCCGCACCGGCGAGGCGACGGTGCTCGCGGCCGATGGACAGTTCACCGATGCCATGCCGGAGGTGCTGATCGGCTCCGTGCGCGGGCCGGCCGGGCACGCCTTCGCTTCGATGATGGGGCAGGTGCAGGGCCATACCCGCATGTTCGTGGTGCGCGACCTCAACCAGATGGTGCGCCCGGCGACGATGATGACCACCAAGGCGACCATCCACACGCTGGAATATGTCGACCTGCTCGGCGGCGTCGTGCAGGGCGCGATCGGTGACGCCATCGTCGACGCGCTGGCCGAAGGCATCCTGCCGAAGGACCAGGCCGACGAGATCTGCATGATCGTGATGGTCTGGCTCGACCCGCGCTGCGCCGAGGACGAGAACCTCGACAAGGCGGACCTCTACCGCACCAATTACGAGGCGATGAAGATCGCGCTGGAGCGGGCCATGACCGGCAAGCCGACGGTCGACGAGCTGATCGCCAACCGCAAGAGCATCAAGCACTACGCGCTCGACGGCGTCATCGAATACTGAATGTCTGTCCCGCACTTCCCTCTCCCCATTGGGGAGAGGTGGACCGCGAAGCGGGACGGTGAGGGGCGACAACATTGCGGAGCGTCGAAGGCCCTCTCACCCTAACCCTCTCCCTCCGGGAGAAGGGAAAGAAGATGCCGTCGGGCAGCCAAATTAGGAACACGGTCAGGAGCCTGGCCCGTAATTCGCGACCGGGATGCTTGGCGGTTCGTCATGGCCGGGCTTGGCCCGGCCATCCACGCCTTCGGTACGGCTTGGAGCGCCCGGCAAGTCGTGGATCCCCGGGCCAAGCCCGGGGATGACGGTGCAAAGGCGGCATCCACCACCCCGAAAATCCATTACGAGTCAGACTCTGAAAAGCCCGCTCAGCGCCGCACCTCGGAGCCGGGCGCGGCGGGCGAGCCCCCCATGCCACCGTCCGGCGCCAGCACCACCCGCATGGCGCCGCCATCCGGCCGCGCCACCAATATGCAGTTGCGGCCGGCCTGCTTGGCGGCATAGAGCGCGCGGTCGGCACTGGCGACCAGGACCGGCGGCGCCGTCGTGTCATGGTTCGCCGCCTCGTGGATGGCGATGCCGACGCTCACCGTGACGATGCCGTAAGGGCTGCCGGCATGGGCGACGCGCAGGTCCCGCACGGCCCGCAGCATGCTGGTCGCCACCATCACCGCGTCGTTCTCGTCGGTGTCGGCGAGGATGACGGCGAACTCCTCGCCGCCATAGCGGGTGATGAGGTCGCCGGTGCGCCGGGCGCAGTGGCGCAACGTCTCCGCCACCTTGCGCAGGCACTCGTCGCCCTCGATGTGGCCGTAGAGGTCGTTGTAGTGCTTGAAGCCGTCGACATCGATCATCATCAGCGCCAGCGAGGGTTTGTGGCGCCCGGTGCGGCCGATCTCGCGCGTCAGCACGCTGTCGAACTTGCGCCGGTTGGGCAGCTCGGTCAGCGGGTCCATCTCGGATAGCTCGGTGAGGCGGCGATTGGCTTCGATCAGCTCGCGCTCCAGCTGCTCGCGCTGGCGCACCGTGGCGGCGAGCTCCTCCTCGATCTGCTTCTGCCTGGAGATGTCGACGCTGGTGGCGAGGAGGCGCAGCGGCCGCCCTTCGGCGTCCCATTCGGCGATGCGCCCGCGCCCGAGGATCCAGCGCCAGAGGCCGAACTTGTCGCGCAGGCGGTAGACCGCCTCGAACACGTCGCTGCGGCCGGCGAGCACCTGCTGGAAACGCTGCTCCACCATGGGCTTGTCGTCCGGATGGACGATGCTCCAGGCCTCGTGCTCGTCTTCCTCCGTCGCCTCGTCGACGTCGTAGCCGAGCGCCATCTTCCAGTGCGGCGAGCGGTGCACCCGGCCCTTGGGGATATCGAGCTCCCAGACCCACTGGCCGGCATTCTGCAGCGCGAAGCCGATGCGCCGCTCGCGCTGGGCGAAGCCGGTGCGCAGCATGCGCCGGCGGGTGACGTCGGTCAGCGCCACGGAGAGGCCGGCGAACCCGCCCTGCGCATCATGCAGCGGGCAGGCGGCGGCGAGATAGGTGCGGCCGGTCTCCGGCAGGGTGAGCTCGTGGCCGGCGATCGGCAGCCCGGCGATCGCCCGCTTGATCCAGCGCTCGACCAGCGCCACCGCCTCCGGCAGGAGCGCGTCGACGCGCTGGCCGACGAGGTCCTGCGCCGGCGCGCCGATCAGTTCCGCCATCTGAGCGTTGGCGACGCATAGCTTGTGGTCGGGGCTGATCACGCACAATGCCACGGGCGCCGCAATGAAGGCCGCCTCGGATGTCACCGGGCCTTCGTCCTCCGATGGCAAAGCGTGATCGCTCATCGACCGACTTTCCCCGCACTACGGAGCAATCCAGTGCCGGAAGGGCGAGCAAGCCATATTTTGCACAGCCGTTCAATATGCCTCCGCGTCCCTCCCCGCCGGGGCGCCGCGGCGGCCCGCGCAGCCCTCACTCGAGTGAGCGGGAGACGATGTCGGAGACGTCCGGCGACAGGCCGGGACGGTCGGCGACGCGGCGCAGGGCACGCTCGGCCGAGGCGCGGCGCCCGGGCTCCAGCACGCGCCAGCTCTTGAAGGCGGCGAGCAGCCGGGCGGCTACCTGCGGGTTGCGCGCGTCGAGCTCCAGCACCGCGTCGGCGACGAAATCGTGGCCGGCGCCGTCGGCACGGTGGAACTGGGTCTGGTTGATGCTGGCGAAGGTGCCGACCAGCGCGCGCACCCGGTTCGGGTTGCTCCACGAGAAGGCCGCATGGGTGGTGAGGCCGCCGACGCGCGCCAGCGTGCCCGGCTCGGCGATCTGCGCCTGCAAGGCGAGCCATTTGTCGACAACCAGCGGATCGTCGCGGAAGCGCTCATAGAAAGCCGCCAGCGCCGCCTCGCGTGCGTCCGGCGCCGAGTGGGCGAGCACCGACAGGGCGAAGAAGCGGTCGGTCATGTTGTCGGCGCGCTCGAAATGGCCGACGGCGCGGGCGATGCCCTCGGGCGAACCGCCGGCTGCGAGCAGATCGAGGCTGGCATTGCGCAGCGCCCGCCGCCCCGCCGAGTCCGCGTCCGGCGAATAGGCGCCGCTCGGCGCGTGCCGGGCATAGGCCGCCTTCAGTGCCGGCGCCAGCGCCTCGCCGAGCGTCTGGCGCAGCGCCTTGCGGGCGTCGTGGATGGCGTCGGGATCGACGTCGGTGCCGATCTCGCGGGCGACGTCGCCCTCGGAAGGAACGGACAGCGCCTGGGCGATGAAGGCCGGGTCGAGCGCGCTGTCTTCCAGCGTCGAACCGAGGGCCTCGACGAGCGCCTCCGGCGGGGACAGGGCGCGTCCGGTGCGCGCGGCGGTCGTCGCCTCGACCAGATAGGCGAGGGCGATGGTCTGGCCGGCGTCGAAGCGGTTGAACGGGTCGGCGTCGTGGCGGGCGAGGAAGACGAGCTCGGCGGTGGAGAGGTCACTCGTCAGCTTCACTGGGGCGGAGAAGCCGCGATTGAGCGAGGGCACCGGCCGCTCGGCCACATCCCGGAACACGAAACTCTGCTTCGGCTGGGTGATGAGCAGCACGCCGCGCTCGGCATTGGTGCCGTCGTCGAGGACAAGCGGCAGGTCCTCCCCGTCCGGGCCGACGAGGCCGACCGCGAGCGGGATGACCATGGGCTGCTTGTCGCTCTGGCCGGGCGTCGGCGCCAGCGTCTGGGAGACATCGAGGCGGAAGCTGCGCGCGGCCTCGTCCCACTGGCCGGAGACAGCGAGCTTCGGCGTGCCGGACTGCGCGTACCAGAGCGCGAACTGGGTGAGATCGACGCCGTTGGCGTCGGCGAAGCAGGCGAGGAAGTCCTCGACCGTGGCCGCATCGCCGTCATGGCGGTCGAAATAGAGGTCCATGCCGGCGCGGAAGCCCTCCTCGCCGAGCAGGGTCTTCAGCATGCGCACGACCTCGGCGCCCTTCTCGTAGACGGTGGCGGTGTAGAAGTTGTTGATCTCGCGATAGACCTGCGGGCGCACGGGATGCGCCAGCGGGCCTGCATCCTCGGGGAACTGGTGGCTCTTCAGGAGGCGCACATCGGCGATCCGCTTCACCGGCCGCGAGCGCTGGTCGGCGGAGAATTCCTGGTCGCGGAAGACGGTGAGCCCTTCCTTCAGGCAGAGCTGGAACCAGTCGCGACAGGTGATGCGGTTGCCGGTCCAGTTGTGGAAATACTCGTGGGCGATGATGCCCTCGATATTGGCGTAGTCGGCGTCGGTCGCGGTCTCGGGGCTGGCGAGCACGTATTTGTCGTTGAAGACGTTGAGCCCCTTGTTCTCCATCGCCCCCATGTTGAAGTCGGCGACCGCGACGATGTTGAACACGTCGAGGTCGTATTCGCAGCCGAACGCCTCCTCGTCCCAGCGCATGGAGCGCTTGAGCGCGTCCATGGCGTAGCCGGCGCGCCCGGCCTTGCCCGGCTCGACATAGACGCCGAGATCGACCTTGCGGCCGGTGGCGGTGACGAACTCGTCGCTCACCCGGTCGAGCCTGCCGCCGACGAGGGCGAACAGGTAGCAGGGCTTCGGCCAGGGATCGTGCCAGACGGCGTAGTGGCGGCTGGTGCCCTCGACATCGCCGCTTTCGACCAGGTTGCCATTGGCGAGCAGGACGGGGGCTTCCTCGCGCTCGGCCTCGATGCGGGTGGTGTAGACGGCGAGCACGTCCGGCCGGTCGGGGAAATAGGTGATGCGGCGGAAGCCCTCGGCCTCGCACTGGGTGCAGTAGGTGCCGCTGGAGCGGTAGAGGCCCATCAGCTTGGTGTTGGCGGAAGGGTCGACCAGCGTCTCGATCTCCAGCACCAGCGCCCGCTGCGGCGGGGCGAGGATGGTCAGCGCGGAGGAGGTGGCGACATAGGCGCTGCCGGCGAGCGGCTCGCCGTCGAGCGTGACGGCCTTCAGCGCCAGCTCGTCGCCGTCGAGCGTGATGGCCGAGCCCTCGCGCCCTTCGGGATTGGGCCGCAGCCCGAGCCGGGCGATGACGCGTGTCGCGGTGGGGTGCAGGCGCACGTCGAGGTCGACCGTGTCCACGAGCCAGTCCGGCGGGCGGTAATCGCTGAGGCGGACGGGCTGGGGGACGGCATCGCGCGGCATCGCGGAACTCCGGACAGGAGAAAGGCAGGTCGCCAACAAGTAGGCCCTCGCGCCCCGAACAGGAAGCCCCGGCGGCACGGTCTCGCATGGCCCGTGGCACTCCCGATTATCCGCAAGCGGGGAACCCAAGCGGCAAATATCTGTTAGTCGATTGGGGAAAGTCAGGGCTTGTGCATGAGGGAGTGGTCCGTAATGCAGGCAAACGTTCGGCCTGAACGGTTCGAAACGCTCGATTCCTGGCGTGGTTTATGCGCCATCATGGTAGTGATCTATCATTACATCTATGTGGTACGATTGGATGCATTGAATTTTACATTGATTTCAAATTCATATCTTTTCGTTGATTTCTTCTTCGTGCTTTCCGGCTTCGTCGTCTGCCATGCCTATCGCGCACGCATCCGCGACGCGCGGCACGCCGTCGGCTTCATGCTGCGGCGGATCGGGCGGCTCTGGCCGCTACATCTCGCCGTGCTTTTCGCCCTGATGCTGGCGGTGATGGCGTTCAACCTCAGCGGCCACTATCCGGACGGCGTGGCAATCCAATCCGACACCGGCAATTATTCGATGCGGGCGCTGATCCTCAACGCTGCGCTGCTGAACTCGATGGGCTTCTACGGCGTCGCCTGGAACGGGCCGGCCTGGAGCATCGGCGCGGAGTTCTACACCTATGCCCTGTTCGCCGGCGTGCTGCTGTTCTTCGGCACGCAGCGCCTCGCGGGAGCAGCGGCGGTGCTGTCGCTGGCGGCGATGGCGGTGATCCTGCTCGCGGCGCCGGCCTATATGAACTCGACCGCCGATTTCGGCTTCCTGCGCTGCATCGCCGGCTTCTTCGCCGGCGTCGTCGCCTGGCACGGGCATGAGCGGCTGCGCGGCCGGCCCTTGCCCTTTGCCGGTCTTTGGGAGGCGGGGGCCGTGGTCGGCGCCGGCCTGTTCATCGCCGCCGCGGGCACCGGGCCTGACCAGGTGCATCCGTGGAGCGTGCTGGCGCCGGTCGCCTTCGCGCTGGCGATCCTCGTCTTCGCCCGCGAGGACGGCACGCTGTCGGCGCTGATGCGGGTGGGGCCGCTCGCCGCGCTCGGGCGCTGGTCCTACTCGATCTACCTCATCCACATGCCGCTGCTGATCGTGCTCGGCTATGGGCTCTGGCTCTATGGCGACCTCTCCGGCGACACGCTGTACCAGCCGGCCGAGGTGCTGGGCTTCGAGAAGCACCTCTATGACCTCGGTCACCCGCTGGCCGCGCCGGCGCTGCTCGCCGCCTTCATCGGTACGGTGGTCGCGCTGGCGGCGCTGAGCTACCGCCTTGTCGAGGAGCCGTGGCGCGAGCGCTTCGCCCGTTTCGCGCGCCACCACGAGAAGGGCGGACGCAGCCTCGCCCCGCTGCCGCCGCGCTCGGTCGCGGTGCCCGTGCGGGTGGAAGAGCGGCGGCGGTGAGTTGTTGGAGCGGCGCATGTTCTGATCGCAAAAGTCGAACAACTTTTGCGGAACATGCGCTCAGCGCTTGCGGGTGATCTCGACGCCGGCGTCGCGGAAGATGCCGGCGATCGGGGCGGCGGGCTTGTGGACCTCCACCCGCACCTTCTCGACGCGGGCGAAGCGCGCCAGCACCGCCTCGGCAATGGCCTGGGCGAAGGCTTCGAGGATGTGGAAGCGGTGGCCGCTCGATATCTCGTGCACCACCTCGAAGATCTTCTCGTAGCCGACCGTCTCGCCGTAATTGTCGTGCGCGGCGGCCTGGGCCGTATCGAGCCACCAGTCGACATCGACCACGAAGCGCTGGCCGAGCCGCGCCTCCTCCTCGTGCAGCCCGTGATAGGCGTGCAGTTCGATGCCCCGGAGGAAGATGCGGTCGGACATGTGCTGGGTTCCGGCTGGAGATGTCAGGCAGGAGCGAGGGCGGCGGCGAGCAGGCCCACCGCCACGGCCGGCGCGCAATCGGCGGCCTGCCGCGAGAGGGCGGGGTCGTCGGTCAGCACGTCGGCGAGATCGAGATAGGCCATCGAGCGCCGCTCGGCGAGCCTCGCCGCCATGAAGCGGCCGACGCCGGCGCCGACGATGAGCTCCGGCTCCGCCTCAAGCCCCGAGGCGACGCAGTCGAGCGCGCGGGCGAGGCGATGGAGCTGGGCCTCCGCGAGATGCCGCGCCAGTGCCTTGACCTTGGGCAGGTTGGCCGGGGTGAGGTCGTGGCCGACCATGCGCAGCAGGCGCCGGGCACTGGCCTCCTCGGTCTTCGGCCCGCCATCGGCGGTGGCGTGCAGATCGGCGTCCTCCGGCAGGTCGCCGGTGAGGCGATGGATGTCGGCCGTGGTCGCATAGTGCTCGGCCATCAGCGGCAGCCAGCGGCCATTGAAGGGCGCTTCGGCGGTGAGCGCCATGACGGGCGTGCGCACCGCGCCGGTGTAGATCAGCTCGTTATTGGCGAGGCGCTCGGCATCGGTGAAGCCGCGCGCGGTCACCCGGCCGCTGTCGAAGGGGATGAGGTCGGCGGTGGTCGAGCCGATGTCGACGAGCACGCCGCCCGGCAGCAGATGCGCCAGCACGGCGGCGGTGGCGTACCAATTGGCCGAGCCGATCGTGTCGGCATGGGCGGCGGCCTGTTCTGGCGGCACGAAGCCCTCCGGCCCGGCGAACAAGGCGAGCGGGGCGCCGGAGAGCTCGCGCATCAATATGGCGGTGACGTCGACCACGCCCGAGCGCCGGTCCGGCCAGAGATCGGCGACCTCGGCGGTCATGGTGACGGCGGAGGGGATGTCCGGCGCGAATTCGCTGCGCAGCTCGCGCAGCGCGCCGGCGAGGTGATCGGCGCCCTTCCACACCGGGCAGGGGGCGATGCGCACGGCCTTCAAGCGGCCGTCGCGGCCGAAGGCGGCGAGCTTCACATGGGCGCCACCGACGTCCCATGCCAGGCGGGCGATATCGGTCAAAGCAGCACCTCGATCGGGATGGCGGGCGGCAGATGCGGCAGGTCGGGCACCGCGCCGTCGCGGATCAGCTCGGCGACGAAGGCGGCCGGGTTGACGCCGAGCGACCGGCGCAGCCCCGCATAGGAGGTTGTGAGGCGCGGATTGACCTCGACCACCATCGGGCCGTCCGCGGTGGCGATGTAGTCGACGCCGACGATGCCGTGCAGCCCCGGCAGCGCCGCACCGATGCGCGCACCGAGTTCGCGCAAGTCGTCATCGACCGGGAAGGCGCTGACCGTCACGCCGGAGAAAGAGAGCGCGCGTTTGGCCTGCATCACATGCTGGCGGTTGGCCGAGAGCACATGGGTGCGCCCCTCCTGGCAAAGCAGGGTCAGGCTGGCGGCGGTGCCCTCGACGAAGGGCTGGACGACGACGCCGGGCGGATAGGGCGGGGGCGGCGGGCGGTCGTGGACGCGCACATCCGCCGCCCCGGCGCCGTCGTCCGGCTTGATCACGATGGGGCCGGCGAGGTCGGCCGGCACGGCGCCGCCCCGCCAGGTGGGCACGACGCGGATGCCCGCAGTGGCGAGCGCCTCGGCGGTCAGCGCCTTGCTGGCGCAGACGCGCAACGTTTCCTCGTCCGGGCTGATCACGCGGCGGCAGCGCGCACGCAAATCCGTGACCAGCCGCTCCAATATGCCCTCGGTCTCCGGCGCGATGGGCCAGCAGCAATCGGCCTCGGCGGCAAGCAGGTTCCAGATCGAGCGCGGATCGTCGCCGAGGCGCAGCGCCGTCGAGCTGCCGCGCGGCGGGGCGGGCAGGCGCGCATCATGCGTCGTGGCGACGCGCACCCCCGGCAGGTCCTCGAGATCGCCGATGAGCGTATCGCGCATCAGCGCGCCTTCGGCTATCAGCGAGTCCGGCAGGTCCTCGCCGAGATAGTCGCCGCCAGTGACCGTTTCGCAGACGAAGACAAGCATGATCGGACAAGCATTCTCAAACCGGCGCAGGGATACGCGGAAGGTGGAACTTATACCGGTGATCGACCTGATGGGAGGTCTGGTGGTGCATGCGCGGCGCGGGGCGCGCGACGCCTACCGGCCGATCGAGACGCCGCTCTCCACGAGCGCCGACCCGCTCGACGTGGCGGGCGGGCTCATGTCGCTCGGCGGCTTCCGCAGGCTCTATGTCGCCGATCTCGACGCCATCGCCGGCAAGGGCGGGCACGATGCGGTGCTTGCCCGCCTCGCGGCGCGCCATCCCTCGCTCGGCCTGTGGGTCGATGCCGGCGAAGCCAGTCCCGAGGCGCTCGCCCGCCGCGCCAGCGAGGGACCGGGGCGGCCGGTGGTCGGCAGCGAGAGCCTCGCCAGCCTCGACGAAGCGAAGGCGGCGCTTGCCGCTTCCCACGGCCCGCTGTCGCTCGACTACGGACCGGAAGGTCCGCGCGGGCCCTTGGAGCTGCATGCGAATGCCGATCTCTGGCCCGACGAGGTGATCGTCATGACGCTGGCGCGCGTCGGTGCCGGGCAGGGGCCGGACTATGAGCGCCTCGCGGATGTCATCGCGCGCGCCGGCGGGCGGCACGTGCATGCGGCGGGCGGGGTACGGGACGCGGGCGACCTTCATCGGCTCGCCGAGATGGGCGTCGCCGGCGTGCTGCTGGCGAGCGCGTTGCATGACGGGCGGCTGTCGCGCGCGGACATCGCCGCCTTCACGGGGTGAGCCGCGAGGCGGCGAGCGAGGCGGCGAACAGCGTGGCGACGGTGAGGTCGGCGCTGGTGCCGGGGTTCAGCCCGCGCTCCTTCAGCGACGCGTCGAAGGCGCCGAGCGCGGGATGGCGCGTCGTGGCGGGGGCGCGGAAATCGACGCATGCCGCCAGTTCGGCTGCTTCGGCCTGCACGCCCTCGGCAGTCTCCAGGCCGAATTTGCGGGCGATGTGGCTGTCCGGGAAGGCGGCCATGAAGGCCAGATGCACCGCCTCGGTGCGCGCCTCCGGTTCGGCGCCGCAGAGCTCGGCATAGCGCGGCAGGCCGATGTCGAAGATGTCGGCATATCCAGTCACATATTGCCGCGCCACGCGGTCGCGCTCGGCGGCGAGCGCCATCGCCGTCTTCAGCCCGATGCTGGCGGGAGCGGCGACGTCATGTTCGCCGTGCCGGCCGAGCCCGCCGGGATTGGCGGCGGCGATGCCGCGGAAGGCGGCCTGCGCGTCATTCAGATCGAGGTCGTCGAGCACCGCGGCAAGGTTCTCGCGCAGCGGGCCGGCGCGCTCTGCGGCGGCGGCGAGGGGCGCGCAGAGCAGCACGATGCCAAGATTGGCGTTGAGGCCGGTCGCCTTGAGCGAGGCGGCGACCGCCTCCTCGATGCGGGTGCCGACGCGCACGCCGGGCGTCGCGAGGAAGGGCGCCGCCGCCGCGGCCGCCTTCTCAAAATGCACGACCTCCATGCCGTGGCCGGCGCTGTGGCGGTGGACGTTGCCCACCTTCAGCGCGGCGAGCTCGGCATGGCAGGCGGCGCGGAAGGCGGCCTCGATGGCGTCGGCCTTCATGTGGCGGGCGCCGTCGCCAGCGTCGCCGCGAGATGGCCGGCGAGCGCGCCGGCGATGTCGATGTCGATGGTCTTCTGCAGCCCCTTCCAGGCCGGCATGGAGTTGACCTCCAGCAGCTGGAAGGTGCCGTCGGCGGCCTCGATCAGGTCGACGCCGGCATAGTCGGCACCCACCGCGGCGGTGGCGCGGATGGCGAGCTCATGCGCGCGGGCGTCGAACGGCGCCGCCTCGCCCACCGCGCCCTGATGGATGTTGGTGATCCAGCGCGGCGAGCGTCGGATCATGGCGGCGGCGACCCGGTCGCCGATGACGAAGACACGCCAGTCCTGATAGCTCGGGGCCGTCGGGGCGCCGACGAAGTCCTGCAGATAGTAGATGCCGCCCACCTTTTCCGGTTCCGGCAGCGCCTCGCGGGGCGCGATCCGCCTGATCCCCTTGCCCTGCGCGCCGAACAGCGGCTTGAGCACCATGTCGCCCGGCGCCTCGTCGACCAGCGCCTGCATCGCCGCGCGGTCCTCGCGCACGAAGCTGCGCGGCGTCGGCAGCCCGGCCTTCGCCATCAGGAAGCTGGTCATCGACTTGTCGACGCAGCGCTCGATGGCGCGGGCGTCGTTCATCACCTTCACGCCGGATTCGCGCAGCGCGTGGAGCAGGCCGAGCCGGGCGGTGATCTGCTCGGTCGAGCCCTTGGCGATGAGCCGCACGAAGGCGGCGGCGGGCAGCCGGTCGCCGAGGCCCGGCAGTACCAGCCCGTGCGCGGTCTCGCCGATGGCGAAGCCGCAATCGTTGAGCGAGAGCACGAGAACGTCGAAGCCCTCGTGCTCGATCGCCGCCTTGAGACGGCGCGTGTGCCAGTCGGCATCCTCGGTGAAGATGACGACCGTATCGGAGCGCAGGGCGCTCATGCGAAGGAGCGCTCCAGAATGTCGTCGTGGAAGGCGCCGAAGGTGAAGCTGCGGCCGGTCTCCAGCGCCGTCACGGTCACGCGGGCCGGGCTGAACAGCATCGGGTCCATGGCGTAGAAGTCGCCCTTGTAGGCGGTGAAGATCTCCGCGAAGGTGCGTCCATGGTCGCGCGAGGAGGAACTGGGCAGCCCCTCGGCCAGCTCCCGCGCGTCGCTTTCCGGCCCGGTCACGAAGAGCTGCACGTCGCCGCCATAGAGCGTCGCGTCGTTGGTGCGTCCCATCGCGGCGACGAAGTCCGGCGCCGGCGGGGGCAGGGGCGAGGAGCCGATACCGTCCACCACGCGGTCGAGCGGGAAGTGCAGCGCGTGCGTCTTGTGCAGCGCCACCTCCAGCACGCGGGCGACGATCTGCACCGTGCCGGCGAGGCTGCTCGTGGGGGTGAGGATCAGCGTCAGCCTCTCCGGCGCGACGCCGCATTCCTCGGCGATGCGCGCGACCAGGCTGTCGGGCGGGGTGCGGTCGACCTCCAGCACAAGGCAGGCATGGTCGGCGCTGTCGCGATAGCCGAGCTCGCCGAACAGCGTCTCCTTCGCCCAGAGCGCGCGGGCGGGGCCGGAGCCGAGGGCGAAGAAGTCGCCTTCGGAGAGGCTCCAGCCGGCATATTGGCTGCCGAGGCAGGCGATGACCGGATCGGCCGTGGTGACCGTGATCATCGTCCCCCAGCGCGCGAAGCGCCCGGCGGTGTCGACGCTGACCCGGCCCAGCCCGCCGAGGCAGATCTCGGCGATGCGCCGGCCGGCCTCGATGCCGCCGCGCGCCTTGATGCCGGCATCGACGATGCGCGCCCCGCAGGGGCTGCGGCTCACATCGAGGCGGAGGACATCCGCCTTGGCGATGAGCTCGTCGACGAGAGGTCGGCTGAGGGCTGCAACGCTGGGGCGCTTATCGTTGGAAGGTTCGCCCATGGAAATATGACTCCAGGAAATTATTCGGCGGCTTTGCGGCTGGCTGTGCTCAGCTCCCGCCAGATTCGGTCCATGCGGCGTGCCAGTTGTGCGCGCGCCTCGGTGAGGTCGTGGCCGGCGGCGAGGACCGTGCATACGGGCTCGCCCGCCTCGATGCGGGTGCCTTGCGGCGGACGGTCGGCGACCCAGCCGGGCAGGGCGTCGAGCCGCATCTCGATGAAGGCGGGCGCGTAGAGGATGCCGGCGGCGCGCACCTCGACGCCCTCGCCGGGGAGAAGCGGCGGCAGGTCCGGCAGCGTTCCCGCGCAGGCGTCGAAATGCAGGTCGAGGAGGGGCGGCAGCGGCGGGCGGTCGAAGACGTCGAGCGTCGCGCCGGGGCGGGGATTGACCTCGATGAGGCTCCAGCCGGGGGGATGGAGCACGAGGTCGGCGCTGGCGAGGCCGACGAGGCCGGTGGCGGCGACCAGCCGGCCGAGCGCGGCGGCGACATCCTGCCCGATCGCCGGATCGAGAAGGATCGGGCCGGCCGCCCCGCCATAGCGGAAGGGAGCGTCCGGGGTCGGCGCGCTCCATTGCTCGGAGAAGCCGAGGAGCCGGGCCTCGCTTCCATCGCCGAGGAACAGCGCCGAGACGGTGCGGCCCTCGACGAATTCCTGCAGGTAGCGGTCGCTGCCGCCGACGGCGTCGGCGGGACGGACATGACATCCGCCGGAGCCGCCGATGCGCTTCTCGAGGGTCCGGACGCCGTCCGGTGCGCGCTCGGGAAAGACCCGTGGATGCGCGATGCCGAGCCCGGCGAGCAGCCCGGCGAAGGCCAGCGGCTGCTTGAGCCGGGCAATGGTCGCGCTGCCATTGCCGACGAGGCGGAAACGCGCGGCCAGCTCGTCGACCATTTCCGGCGCCTGCTCGAAGCCGGTGCCGAGGACGATCGGCAGGTCCGGCCCGGCATGGACGGCAAGCTGCTCGGCAAGGTCCGCCGGGTCGATGCGGAAACCGCCCAGCCGGCGCAGCGGAATGGCTTCGACGGCGAGCGCACGGGTGTCCTCGTCGCCGAACAGGTCGAGGACGATGGCGCGCAGTCCCGCGCGACGGGCGGCGGCGGCCAGTCCTCGCGCGGCGATGCCCACGATGACGACATCGGCTTCGTCCCTAGACTGTGAGTGATCGCGCCAGGAGGAAGGCATCCTCGAACCCGATGGTCAGGGCAGCGGGTGCAACCCGCATCCGCTTGAGAAGCTCATGTTGCACGCGGTACTTGAGATGGCCAATGGTCAGTGCGCCGATGCCCAGCGCCCCGTTCACGAGGGGCTTGCCGTCGGCATGGGCGTCGATGCCCGCGATGCCCGAAGGCGGCACGGCGTTGACGTCGGCGGCCACCTTCAGCTTCTTCGCCCCGGCCAGCGCCGTGGCGGAGAGGATCTCGACGCCGGCACGCCCGCAGGCGAGAGCGACGTCGGCATCCGCCAGCAGGTCGCGCTTGTCGTCGTCGCTCTTCGCCGCGGCGGTGGCGAAGTCGACGCCAAAACGGTGCTTGAAGTCGCGGGCCTTGGCGTCGACGGCCTCGATGTCGCGATGGCTGACCAGCGTCACCTGCGCGCCGGCCTGCGCGGCGATCACGCCGGCGATGCCGCCAACCACGCCGGTGGCGCCATAGACCTGCACGTTCAGGCCCTTGAGGCCGTCGGGATGGCTCGGGCGCAGCTTCAGCTCGACCTCGGCCACCATGGCGGCGGCGGTGGTGAAGGAGCCGGCGGGATCGACGAAGAGCGAAATCTCGAAGGGCGGGAACAGCACGCTCTTGGCCTTGTCGGCCATGTCGAGCGCGAGGCTCGCATCCTTGCCGCCGATGAACAGGCCGGTGCGCGGCGCGGCGTCCGGATGGCGCGAGAACATCATGTCCTGGGTGAGGTCGGCGATCTCGTCCAGCGTCACGTTCGAATAGGGCAGGATCGTCGTGTAGCCGGCGTCGACGGCCATGTTGACGTCGAAAGGCGAGACATGCCGAAGCGGCGAGACGATGTGGAGAATGGGGGCGATATCCGCCATTGCGTTCTTCCCTAAGTCGGAATCGGGCCTTGCGGCCTCTGTGGAGAGGTAGGGGAGAGCGACGCGGGCGTTACGCCAAAACCGCCGCTAGCACTGCTCGACGCAGGCAAGCCATTCGATCCGTGCGCCGGCGTTGGAGCCGCGTACACAGTCGAAAGCCAGAGCGGGCCGGTCGCCGAAACGGGCGCGGGCCTCGCTGATAAGTTCGTCCGCCTCCTCGGGGCTGCCCAGCACGGCAAAGCCGGTGGGACCCCAGGAGCTCTGGCCGAGACCACGCAGACCGCGAGCCTCCAGCCAGTCCATCACCTCGGCGACGGCGCTGCTTGTATAGCGGCCACCCTGGGCGTCCGCATAGTGCTCTCCGAGCAGACGCTGCATTTCGCCTACCGCCGCGGCGAAATAATCCACATCCGCTTCCGCCAGCGCCGGCAGCGCCACCATCAGCGCGAGGCGCGCCATGTGCCCGGCCAGCGTGTCGGCGAAGGGCGGCAGGTTCTCCATCGCGGAGACCTCTTCCGGTCCGCTAAGCCCCTGATGCGCGTGGTCATATACCAGCATCAGGCGCCAGCGCTCGGGGAAGGGCAGGCGCGAGAGAATGGGAGGCGGCGCGTCCGAACCGCGCTTCTTGCCGCCGTCGAGAATGACACCGCCCTCGCTGAAGGCGCCGATGCCGATGGCCGAGCGCGCCCCGCGACCCAAGGCCGCGCCCACCTCGCGTGGGGTAATCTCCAGCCCGTTGAGCAGGCACAGGCCCGTCGCCACGGCGAGGCCGAGCTGCGTGCCGGAGCCGAGGCCGGAATGCGGCGGCAGCGCCGTCTCCACGGTCACCTCGACATTGGGGTCGAGGCCGAAGCGGGCGGCCGCCTTCTCCACCGCCGCCAGGGCGCGCCCGGCATCCGGGCCGGTGGCGGCGAGGCGCCCGGTTCGGCGCATGCGAACGGTGGTCGCGGGACGGTCGAGGGTGATGCCGAGGCTGCCGAAACGACGCCCCAGCGTGCCGGCGAGATCGATGAATCCGAGATGCAGCCGGCCCGGCGCGGTGATGCGCACCGCGGCCCGTTCCCGTTCGTCGTCTGCCGCGCGGAATTGACGTGTCGTGCTGTTCACCGGCGTTTCCTCGGCGGGCATGGTAAGGCGCGGACGGCGCCGCGGACAAGCCGGTGCGGCCATTTCGGCGTTTGCCGGATGCCGCGGGGCCGTGCTACCGAATCGAGAAAAGCCGCCCGCGACAGAACGGGCGAACGCCGCCAGGAGGACGCCGGACCATGACCGTGGATCCGAAAAAGACCTTCACCGACAAGGAGGTGGAGGAACGGCTCGCTGCCGCTCTGCCGCATTGGAAGCTGCAGGACGGCTGGATTCGGCGTACCTACCGCACCTCGAGCTGGAAAGGCACGCTGATGGTGATCAATGCCGTCGGCCATTTGGCCGAGGCAGCCTGGCACCATCCCGACATCACCGCCTCCTATGCCTGGGTCGAGGTGCGGCTGATGTCGCACGACGCCAAGGGCATCACCGAGCGCGACTTTCAGCTGGCGAAGAAGATCGAAGAGGTGGTCGGCTGGCAGCCGGGCACCGAGGAGGGCAGCGCGCTGGAAGGCACGCCGCGCGGCGATCTGCGCTTCGCCTACATCAAATACGATTGAACGGTAAGATTGAGCGATGGCCGAGGCTTCCACCCAGACGATCCACGACGTGGTCTGCGGCTTCTGCGGGCTGGGTTGCGACGACCTGACCGTCGAGGTGGAGGGGCGCGCCGTACGCGTGCGGGGCGAGGCCTGCCCGGAGGCGGTGCGCCTGTTCACGCGCCTCGACGTCGATGACCGCCCGGTCAGTGTCGCCGGCGATCCGGCAAGCCTTGACGAGGCGATCGAGGCGGCCCGGCGGATCCTCTCCGAGGCTCGCGCGCCGCTGATCGGCGGGCTTGGCACCGACATGGCCGGCGCCGGGGCGCTGGTCGACCTCGCGGTCCGCTTCGGAGGCGTGCTCGACCATTACGCCTCGGACGGGCTGTTCAGGAACTACGCCGCCGCCCAGCGCACCGGCTGGCTGGCGGCGACGCTGGCCGAGGTGCGCAACCGTTGCGATGTGCTGCTCGTCGTCGGCGAGGATCCGAGTGCCATCTGGGGCCGGCTGTTCGAACGCTTCTTCCCCGCTGATCCGCTCTTCGCCGGCAAGCCGCGCAAGGTTGTCTTCCTCGGCGGCGCGCCGGGCGAGAAGGCGAAGGTGCAGCTCGGCGGCGCCGATGTCTCGCATATCGCCACCAGCGATCCGGTGGCGGTGCTGGAGGCATTGGGCGGCTTCACGGCAGGCCGCGTGCCGCCGGGCACGAGCTTCGGCGGCGTGGCAGTCGAGGCGCTGGCCGCTCTCGCCGACAAGCTGCGCACCGCCCATTACGCCGTGGTGACCTGGAACGCCGCCACGCTCGACGACGGCGATCTCGTTGCCGAGCGCGCCACGGCGCTGGTCGACACGCTGAACGTCACCACCCGCGCCGGCGTGTTCCCGCTCGGCGGGCGCGACAACCTCATCGGCGTCAATCAGCTCATGCTCTGGCGGCTCGGCTACCCGCTGCGCACCGCCGTGCGCGGGCAGCAGAGCGTGCATGACGGCGCGCTCTACGCGACGCAGGCGGCGCTTGGCGACGCCGACGTGCTGGTCTGGGTCTCGGCCTTCCGGCCGGAACCGCCGCCGGAATTCGCGGGCAAGCTGATCGCGCTTGCCCATCCTGAAACAGTATTCGAAAGAGAACCGGATGTTCTGATCCCCGTGGGCACTCCCGGCGTCGACCACGCCGGCACGGTGTTCCGCATGGATTCGATCGTGAGCCTGCCGCTCGGCGCCTTGCGCGTCGCGACGCTCCCCAGCGTCGCCGAGGCTGTGCGTCGCATAGCGGAGGGGTAAATGAGGCTCAGGCTGAAGGGCGGGCGTGTGCTCGACCCGGCCAATGGTGAAAACGGCGTCGCCACCGGATCGGCGCGCGACATCGAAATCCTCGACGGGCGCATCGTCGCGCCGACCGACCAGAGAGCCGACGCCGAGTACGACGTCGGCGGCGACGTGGTCATGGCCGGCGGCATCGATCTGCACAGCCACATCGCCGGCGGCAAGATGAACCTTGCCCGCCTGCTGATGCAGGAGGATCGGCGCGCCTATCCCGAGATGCCCGGCAATTTCTGTGGCTGCGGCGGCGGGCGGGCGGTGCCGACCGCGCACGCCACCGGCTGCCGCTATGCCGAGCTCGGCTACACCACCGTGTTCGAGCCGGCCATGGTCGGGTCGAATGCGCGCGGCGCACATCTCGAGATGGCGGACATCCCCAATCTCGACACCGGCGCCTATCTGGTGCTCGGCAATGACGACTTCTTCCAGCGCCTACTGGCCGCCGGGGCCGGGCAGGAGCAGGTGAACGCCTATGTCGGCTGGATGATCGAGGCGACCCAGGCCTTCGCCATCAAGATCGTCAATCCGGGCGGCATTAACGCCTTCAAGTTCAACGCCCGCAAGATGGACCTCGACGAGGCCAACCCGCATTACGGGACGACGCCGCGCAAGGTGCTGACCACGCTGATCCGGGCGGTGACCGAGCTCGGTCTACCGCATCCGATCCATCTGCACGGCTGCAATCTCGGCGTGCCCGGCAATGACGAGACGACGCTCGCCACCATCGCCGCCGCCGAGGGGCGGCGGCTGCACCTGACGCACCTGCAGTTCCACTCCTACGGCACGGAAGGGGACAAGCGCTTCTCCTCCTCCGCGGCGCGGATCGCGGAGCTGGTCAACGCCAACCCGAACATCTCGGTCGATGTCGGGCAGGTGATGTTCGGCCAGACGGTGACCGCCTCGGCCGACTACATGTCGCAATACCGCAACCGCGGCATCGCCTCGCCGAAGAAGTCCATCGGCATGGATATAGAGCTCGACGCCGCCTGTGGCGTGGTGCCGTTCGAGTATCGCGACAAGTCCTTCGTCAACGCGCTGCAATGGGCGATCGGGCTGGAGCTGTTCCTGCTGGTCGAGGATCCCTGGCGGATCTTCCTGACCACGGATCACCCGAATGGCGGGCCGTTCACCACCTATCCGCACCTGATCCGGCTGCTGATGGACCGCGACTTCCGCAACGCGCAGCTGGCGACGCTGAACAAGGCGGCGCAGGCGCATACGATGTTGTCGCAGATCACCCGCGAATATTCGCTGGAGGAGATAGCCATCCTCACCCGCGCCGCCCCGGCCCGCATCCTCGGGCTCAAGGACAAGGGGCATCTGGGTGCGGGCGCGGTGGCCGACATCGCCGTCCACACCGAGGACGCCGACCGCGAGGCGATGTTCTCCAAGGCGCGCTTCGTGTTCAAGAACGGCCGGCTGATCGTGAAGGACGGCGTGGTTGTCGAGCTGGCGCAGGGCACGACGCATGTCGCGCGGCCGGCCTTCGACCGCGGGATCGAGACCGAGATGGACCGCTGGTTCGACGCGGCGGTCGGGCTGAAGGCCAAGCATTTCCGCGTCGCCGACGGCGAGTTGAGGAATGGCGCCGGGCCGACCATCCTGAAATGCGAGGGGGTGGCGCCATGATCCGCAACGGCGTCGAAATCCGCGACAACTTCGCCGAAGCCTTCCCGATGGTCGGCACCCGGCTCATCGTCACCGCCGACACGCCGGACTGGGCGCTGACCGCCGGGCGCGTCACCACAGGCTTCGCCACCTCGGTCATCGGCTGCGGCTGCGAAGCCGGCATCGAGCGCGTGCTGGCGCCTGAGGAGACGCCGGACGGGCGGCCGGGCGTCTCGCTGCTGATCTTCGCCATGGATTTCAAGCAGTTGAAGACCGTGGTGCCGCTGCGCCTCGGCCAGTGCATCCTCACCTGCCCGACGACGGCCTGCTATGCCGGTGTCGAGACCGGCAAGCGGGTGCCGCTGGCCAAGACCATCCGCTACTTCGCCGACGGGCACCAGATCTCCAAGAAGATCGGCGACAAGCGCTTCTGGCGCCTGCCGGTGATGGAGGGCGAGTTCGTCTGCGACGAGGACACCGGCTCGGTGGAGGGCGTCGGCGGCGGCAACATCCTCATCCTCGCCCGCACCCGCGGCGCCGCCTTGCGGGCGGCCGAGGCCGCGGCGGCGGCGATGGGCAAGGTCGAAGGCGTCATCCTGCCCTTCCCGGGCGGCGTGGTGCGCTCCGGCTCCAAGGTCGGCTCGAAATACAAGGGCCTGTTCGCCTCCACCAACGACGCCTATTGCCCGACCTTGCGCGGCACCGTGCCGAGCCAGCTCACCGCCGACACCGGCTCGGTGATGGAGATCGTTATCGACGGCGTCAGCTTCGACGCGGTGGCGGAGGCGACCCGCGTGGGCATCCTCGCCGTCTGCGACATCGGCGCCGAGGGCGGCGTGGTGGCGATCGACGCCGGCAATTACGGCGGCAATCTCGGGCCGTTCCACTTCAAGCTGCGCGAGATCATGGCCAACGAGGGAGACGTGGCATGAGCGGGGTGTCGCTGAAGCCGCGCGCGACCTTGGAGGCGCGGGTCGACCTTTCCGGCATCACGCCGGCCGTCACCTGCCCGCTGACGCTGCGGGAACTCGAAGGCCTGTCGGTGCCCTATGGCGCGAAAAGCGTGCCGTTGGCCGAGCTGTTCTTCATCGAGGGCGCGCCCGAGGGCGTGCTGCTGATCGAGATCGGCGATTCCCGGCTCGACGGTGTCGGCGCCGGCATGCTGGAGGGCGAGCTGATCGTCGACGGCGTGGTCGGCGCCTGGGCCGGGCGCGGCATGGGCGGGGGCGTGTTGCGCATCGCCGGCGATGCCGGCGATTTCCTCGGCGCCGAGCTCTCCGGCGGGCGCATCGAGCTCGCCGGCAATGCCGGCGCGCATGCCGGCGGGGCCACCTCCGGCTCGCGGCGCGGCATGTCGGGCGGCGTGCTGAAGATCGGCGGCAATGCCGGGCCGCGCGCGGCCGAGCGCCAGCGCGGCGGGCTGATCGTCATCGGTGGCGACGCCGGCGAGGGGCTCGCCACCGACATGATCGCCGGCACGGCGAGCGTCGGCGGCACGATCGGCCCGCTGATGGGGCGCGGCATGAAGCGCGGGACGGTCTTCACAAGGACCGTTCCCGAGCTGCCGGCCGGCTTCGTCGATACGGGCGAGCAGGAGCTGGTCGCGCTTCAGCTCTTGGCCCGCCGCGTGCCCGAACTGAAGGCCGTCATCGGCCAGAGCACCCGCGCCCGCCGCCTCGTCGGCGACACGCTGCTCGGCGGCCAGGGCGAGCTGCTGGTGCCGGCCTGACAGGCCCGCTTTCGTGATTGGGGGGCACTGGGCCGGCGGGTGTAAATTACCCGTCGGCGCCGGGCGTGCCGTTCGGCGCTTATTGAATCTGGAGCGCTTTCTTATCGTTCGGATGTTCCATCCGAACGGAAAGGGCTCCGGCCACAGGAGGCGCCCATGGGCCGCATGTTCATCGACTGCCGCGAAGTGCCCAGCGAGAAGAACTGTACCGTCGCCATTGCCGCCGACAACGAGCGCGAGCTGCTCGACGCCGTCGTCCAGCATGCTGTGTCGGTGCACGGCGCGAAGGACACGCCGGAGTTCCGCAAAGAGCTGAAGCAGGCGATCCACCAGGGCACGCCGCCCATGCAGGTGCACCGCGCCGCCTGACGAGCGGCAATTGCCTGGCCGACGCTTGCGACGCCGGCCGGGCACTCGTTAGAGCAGCGTGCCGTGTAGGATCAGCAGCGCGACGCTGAAATAGATCACCAGGCCGGTGACGTCGACGAAAGTGGCGACGAAGGGCGCCGAGGCGCTCGCCGGGTCGAAGCCGAGCCGGCGCAGCAGAAAGGGCAGCATCGAGCCGACAAGCGAGCCGAAGGTGACGATCGCCACCAGCGTCGCGCCGACGGCGAACGCCACCAAAAGCCAGTGCTCGCCATAGTCGTAGAAGCCGAGCAGCTGCCAGGCCGTGATGCGCGCGACGCCGAGCACCGCGAGGATCGAGCCGAGCGCCAGGCCCGAGGGCAGCTCGCGCAGGGCGACGCGCCACCAGTCGCGCAGCTTTATTTCGCCGAGCGCCAGCGCGCGGATGATCAGCGAGGTCGCCTGCGAGCCGGAATTGCCGCCCGAGCTCATGATCAGCGGGATGAACAGGGTGAGCACGATGGCGCGCTCCAGCTCGTCCTCGAAATGCTGCATGGCGTTGGCCGTCAGCATTTCGCCGAGGAACAGGATGGAGAGCCAGCCGGCGCGCTTCTTCAGCATCTCGAAGAAGCCGATCTCCATATAGGGCTCGTCCAGCGCCTCCATGCCGCCGAACTTCTGCGCGTCCTCGGTGCCTTCCTCGATGATGGCATCGATCATGTCGTCGACGGTGACGATGCCGAGCACATGCTCGTGCTGGTCCACCACCGGCACCGCCAGCAGGTCGTATTTCGAGATGAGGCGCGCGACGTCCTCGCGGTCCATCAGCGGATCGACGGTGATCGGGTCGTGCTTGGGCGCCACCGAGAGGATGGGCTGCCCGGTCTCGCCGGTGATCAGCCGGCGCAGCGTCACCGCCTTGACGAGCTTGTGGCTGACCGGATCGAGCACGTAGATGGCGTAGATGGTCTCGCGCGTGCGCTCGATCTCGCGGATGTGGCGCAGCGTCTCGCCCACCGTCCAGGTCGAGGGGACGGTGACGAATTCGGTGGTCATCAGGCTGCCAGCGGTGTGCTCGGGGTAGGAGAGCAGCCGGTTGAGCTCGGCCTGCGTCTCCGGCGGCAGCCGTGCGAACAGATGCGAGCGCGCCGGCTCGTCCATCCAGCGGAACAGGTCGGCGGCGCGGTCGGCCGACATCTCGGAGACGATGCGCACCGCCTCCTCGACGGGGAGCGCCTCGATGAGGTCGCTCGACAGGTCGAAGTCCGGCAGGTCCAGCACCTCGACCTGCCGCTCGCGCGGCAGGCTGGCGAGCACGGCGGAGGCGACCTCCGGCTCCTCTTCGTCGAGGGCCTCGGCGATGTCGGCAGGGTGTTCTTCAGCGAGCTCGGCTGCCAGCGCGGCGGCATCCACGACGACGTCGTCGCGGCGATCCTCGCGGCGGTCATCCGCCGGGTTCCGGAGTTCTTCCATTTCGGCTCTCTTTCCGACGTCCGGCCTTCGGAGGCGGGCGCAGAGAGCCGATTTCCCAGGTCAAGCCCGCGGTCGGCTCAGAGCGCCGGCCGCCGCCGGCCGGACAATCGACTGTAACTGTCGCTGGGCATGGTTAGGGGATTCCGATCTCGCCGCCGTGACACCGGCAGCACCGCCGAGATGGACCTCGCGGATGGTAAAGTCAAGCTGCGGCGCATGTGCCGGAAAGGCGCGTCATGGCTATCCCTCCAGCCGTCATCCCGGACGATCCGACAGGACCGATCCGGGATCGCTTTCGGGAGAGAGATCGGCACGCGATCCCGACTCTCCGCTTCGCTTCGGCCGGGATGACGGGGGAGGGTTATGCCCGCGATGAATCCGTCGGTTCGCGCAGGCGCGCATAGACCTGGCCGAGCCGCATCGGGTCGAGCGTGCCGGTGCGCCCGCCCTCGCAGAGGGCGCCACGGAAGCCGAGATAGTCGGCGCCGACGCCGATCAGCGCCGGGATGTCCTCCAGCCGCAGCGAGCCGGCGAGGCCGGTGATCAGCCCATGCCGGCGGGCCTCGGCGACGAACTGGCCGAGGGTGAGCGGGTCGAGATGCGCGGTCAGCGGCCCCGCCTTCTTGTCGGCGGTGTCGATCATCACCCCGGCGAAGCCGGCACGGCCGAGCGCGGCGAGGATGCCGAAATCCGGCGCCTCGTCGGCGAACAGCACGCCGATGACCCGCGCGCGACCGGCCAGCGGCGCCAGGGCCTCGATGCACTCATTGGTGTGCTTGGAGGCGAACAGCCCGACCTTGACGATCGGTACGCCGGCCTCCGCCACCCGCTCGGCGGCGGCGCGGATCAGCGCCGGCACCATGGGCTGGTCGCCGGCGGTGGCGCTCAGCGCCGGGCGGGTGTGCTCGCCGAGCTGGACGCCCCAGGCGTTCCACAGCATGACGGCGGCGGTGAGCGCGTCCTGGCTCCAGGCGCCCAGCGCGCCGAAGGCCGGCTGCTTGAGATCGACGATGTCGGCGCCGCCCGCGCGCGCCAGCTCCATCTCGTGGAGGTCGGCGACGCTGGCGAGCAGGCCGGGCGGGGTCTCGCTCATCGTGCTCACGAGGCGCGCTTGCGCCGGTGCTCGGCGACGGCCTCGACCATCCAGCCCCAGGCTTCCAGTTCCTCCGGCCCGGCGGTCTTCTCCACGGCGATGGCGTGATAGGCCATCTCCTGGTCGACCTTGTCGTCCGGCAGCATGGACAGGCGACTGACCAGCACGGCGGCCTCCAGCACCGCCGCCTTGGCGCGGTTCAGCCCCTCGAAGCGGTGATGCGCCTCGCCGAAATGGGTGCGGCAGAAGAAGCGCGGGCGCTGCGGGTCGTCCTCTATGCGGTCGACCACGATCTCGTCATGCGCCAGCGCGCCGAGCAGGCGCGGGCACTTGATGCGGGTCGCGGGGGTGACGTCGACATTGAGCTTCCGGCCGATGACGCAGGCGGCGAAGATGCGCACGTCGTCGGTGAAATTGACCACGGCGATGCGGGTGGAGGCGAGGTTGTCCAGCGTGCGCGAGGGGCGGAAGGGCTGGAGCAGATAGCCGCCCTCGATCACCGTCGCGCCCATCGGCGCGATGTGCGGCACGCCCTCGGGCGAGCGGGTGGTGACGATGGTCTCGCGGATCATTCGGACGCCTTTCCGGCTTCGGTCTCGCCGGCCTTTTCCTGCCGGTCCTTGTTCGCCTGCAACGTCGTGCCGGCCTGCTTGAAAGTCAAACGATGCGCCTCCTCGGGACTGCCGGCCACCTCGCCGGCGACGCCCCATTTCAGGCCCTCGTCCTGCGCATAGCGCTTGCCGAGCTTGTAGGCGATCTCCGCGCGGGCGGTTTCCACGCCGAGATAGAAGGCGTGGGCGCCGTCATCCTCGACCTTCAGGTTCGGGAACAGCGCGAAGGGATCGGACGCGATGTGGTGGCCGTCGCGATTGTAGATGTGGATGCCGTCCTCGGTGACGTCGATGCGGAAATTGCGGTCCTTCACCTCGCTCGCGAGGGCGGCGATCTCTTCGGGCGTGGCGGCATAGGGGCGGCGGTCGCGCAAGGCCATCAGCCCGGCGCCGAAACCCTGCGGTAGCGCGCCGGCCTGCCGTGCGGCGTAGAATTCGCGCCGCGCGCGGTCGAACTCGCGCACCGCCGTGCGGCAATGCGGGCTCACCTGCACGGCGAGAACGGCGGTGATGTGCAACTCCGAGATCATCCCCATCAACAAGGCATTGATGCCGGTGGTGTCGGCGTCGGTCAGCTCGGTGACGTTGCCGATGCCCATGAGGATGGGGATGTTCGGGTAGCGCCGGCGCAGCTCGGCATAACGCACCACGGACGCCGTGAAGCCGTAATGGATCGGGTCGAGGATCGGGTCGGCGTAGAAGGGCTGGCCCTTCTCGATGCAGGCGTCGATGGCGCGGGCGAGAGAATCGAGATCGCCCTGCTTCGCGGGCACCAGCACCGGCACTGCCGGGCCTTCCTCGGCGATGGCGAGGTTGTCCTCGTTGAGGCTGAGCAGGAAATCGGCGCCGGCGCGGGTGGCGCGAGAGAGTTCGGTGAGGTCGAAACTGTCGACGCTGACCTTCAGCCCCTCGCCATGCAGCGCGGCGATGGCCTCTTCCAGATGCGGGAATTCCGTGTCCGGCATGCAGCCGAGGTCGATGACATCCGCCCCTTCGCCCTTGAGATGCCGGGCGCGGGCGAGGATGCCCTCGATGTCGAGCGTCGTCGCGTCGACGATCTCGGCGAAGATGGTCACGTCATGCGCGGAAAGATCCACCGCGCGGCGGCGCTGGCCGAAATAGTCGGGGATGTCGGCCATCTCGTCCGGGCCGCGGCTGAAGGGCACGCCGAAGGACCGCTCCAGCCGGTCGAGGTCGCCGCGGAAGCGGCCGGGCATCAGCACCCGGTCGGTCCCCGCCGGCAGCTTCAGCCGCCGCTCGACGATCTCGGCCGTCATCAGCGCGGCGACCTTGACCCCGACATTGACCACCACCGGCTCGACCGCCTCGTCGGCGATCTCGTCGGCGATCTTGGTCAGCCGCGGCTCGGCCAGCGAGCCGGTGATGAACGCGATCCGCTCCGGCCGCTTGTCTGTCGGTGCGGGCTCGTCAGCCATGGGCGGCGGCCTTTTCCGCCACCAGCCGGCGCCGCGCGGCGATGGCCTCTTCCAGATCCTCGATGGACTCGACGACGGTAGTGTCGTCGAACTCCTTGAGCTTGGCGGTGTTTTCCAGGTCGATGCGGCGCGGATAGACCGGCACCGGCCCCTTGGGCGCCATGGTGATCATCTCCGGCGCGGTGTCGCAGGCGAAGACGATCGCATGCACCCGGCACTTGCCGGCCTGCGCGAAGCAATTGGTCACCAGCGTATCGGAGATGCCGAACACCGCCTTCGCCACCGTGTTGGACGAGGCGGGCGAGACCACCAGCGTGTGGTAGAGCCCCTCATAGAAGCGCCCGACCGGCGCCGAACTGGCCGTCGTCTCCTTGAAGATGCGGGTGCCCTCGGGCAGCTCCTGCTTGTACATGCGCAGCACCTCGTCCGCCGCTTTGGAGACGAACAGGTCGACGGCATCGAGCGATTTGATCAGCGCGATGGACTCGGTGAAGAAATGCCCCGAGCCGGTCAGCGCCCAGGCCCAGCGCGGGTAAGCACCCTTGGTCGCGCTCATGCCGCGAGGCTCCCGCGACCCGGCGATGCCACCATGGCATCAATGGTGACAATTTCGACCGCACCGGTGACATGCGCGGCGAAGGAGGGGAACAGCGGATCGACCAGGCCCGATGCCGCCCAGTCGGCGGGTGCCGGTCCCGGCGCGGGGGCGGATTTCACCAGCGTCAGCCGCGCGGCGCCGATCTCGACCGCCAGCCAGGCGGCAAGGCTGTCCGAGGTGAGGTCCCAGCTTTCCGGCAGCTCCCTTGCCGCGAGTGCCATGCGCGCCGGTGCCCAAAGCGCGGCACGGCCCTGCGCATGGGCATCGACGATAGCCTCGGGCGTGTCGGCCAGCATGAGGCCGGGCGCGATATCGGCGAAGGCGAGGGCGGTCTGTTCCATGGCGAGGATGGCCATGCGATGGCAGGCGGCGTCGCTCAAGCCGAGCCGCGGCTGTAGCGCCCGCACGCCGTCCGCCAGCGGCCCGCCCCCAGTGACGAGGACCAGCGGCGCGCCGCGGCGGGCGAGGGCGGAGAGCAGCGCCGTCAGGCGCGGATGGCTGACGAGGCTGCCACCGAGCTTGACGATCTCGGGGAGTGGCTGGGTTTGCGGCATGGGTTCCGTTCCGTTCGGCCGCAGGCTACGCCAAACGCCCGGCCGCGCAAACCGCGCAAGCTCCGGTAATACCGGCACAATCTGCCGCACGAGGGACGGCGGCGGATAGAAAAAGGCCCGAAGCGGAGCCTCGGGCCATGACAAGGTGACGATCAGTCAGACGGCAACCCGCCTGTATCAAGTCTACGAATCATGCGCCGGGTCGGGGCCGTTGTCGAGGCCTGATTCGACCGCTCACGCGCGCGTTATCCGCCGCCGGCCAGCGCGTGCAGCGCGATACCGCTCGTCGTGGCGACGTTGAGGGAATCGAAGCCGGCCTTCATCGGAATGCGCACCGTGCGGGCCCGGGCGAGCACATGATCGGGCAGTCCCGGACCTTCCGCGCCGAGCAGCAGCGCCGCCCGTTTCGGCCGTTCGATGCCGCCGAGCGTCGCCTCGCCGGCCGGGCTCAGCGCCAGCAGTTCGAAGCCGTGGGCGGCGAGCAGGTCGAGGATCGCTTCGGCCGATCCCTCGCGGGCGAAGGGCACGACGAGGCTGCCGCCGACGGAGACGCGGATGGCCTTGCGGTAGAGCGGGTCGCAGGAGGCGAAGTCGAACAGCGCCGCATCGGCGCCGAAGGCGGCGGCGTTGCGCATGATGCCGCCGACATTGTCGTGGTTGGTGATGCCGAGCGGCACCACGACCAGCGCCTCGTCCGGCAGCGAGGCGACGAGATCCGCCATGGACGGCATCTCGCCGCGCAGCCCGACGCCGAGCAGGCCGCGATGGATGTGGAAGCCGGTGATGCCGTCGAGGATCGGCTGCGCGGCGGTGTAGATCGGCAGGTCGTCGGGCGCCTGCGCCAGCAGATCGGTGAGCGCATGCACGCGGCTCTCGGCCAGCAGCAGGGATTCCAGCGCGAAGCGGTTGCGGGCTGAGAGCGCGACGTCGAGCACGGTCCGCCCCTCGACGATGAACCGCCCGCCGCGCCCGACGAGGTCGCGCTCCTTGATCACGCGATAGGCGTCGATGCGCGGGTCGTCCGGCGAGGCGAGGGGAATGAGGCGGCTCACGCCCCCAGTTCCTCGCGCAGCATCTCCAGCTCCAGCCACTGCTCCTCGGCTTTCGACAGCTCGGCGTGCTTCGCCTCCAGCGCCGCGGAGGTCTTGGCGAAGCCGGCCGGGTCCTTGGTGTAGAAGTCCGGCGCCTGCATCTTGTGGGCGAGCCTGGCGATCTCTTCTTCCAGCGCGGCGATCTGCTTGGGCAGCTGTTCCAGCGCGTGCTTCTCCTTGAAGGAGAGCTTGCGCTTCGACGTCGGCGTCGCAGCCGCAGCGGGCGCGGCTTCCGTCTTCTCGGCCTTCGGCCTGTCGACCGTGCGCGCGGTGACGCCCTGGCCCCGCTGGGCGACCATGTCGGAATAGCCGCCGGCATAGACCGCCCACGTTCCGTCGCCCTCGAAGACGATGGTCGCGGTCACCGTGCGGTCGAGGAAGTCACGGTCGTGGCTGACCAGCAGCACCGTGCCGGCATAGTCGTCGATCATCTCTTCCAGCAGGTCGAGCGTCTCGAGGTCGAGGTCGTTGGTGGGCTCGTCGAGCACCAGCAGGTTCGAGGCCTGCGCCAGCGCGCAGGCGAGCAGCAGCCGCCCGCGCTCGCCGCCCGAGAGCGAGGCGACCGGCGTGCCGGCCTGCTCGGGCGTGAACAGGAAGTCCTTCATGTAGCCGATGACGTGGCGCGGATTGCCGCCGATGAACACCTGGTCGCCGCGCCCCTCGGTCAGCGTGTCGCGCACCGAGCGGGCGGGGTCGAGCTTGGCGCGGCGCTGGTCGAGCGTCGCCATCTCGATATTGGTGCCGAGCTTGATCGTGCCGCTGTCGGGCGCCAGCTCGCCGGTGAGCATCTTCAGCAGCGTGGTCTTGCCGGCGCCGTTCGGGCCGACGATGCCGATGCAATCGCCGCGCTGGATGCGGATGGAGAAGTCGCGGACGATCGCGCGGCCGTCATAAGCCTTGGCGATGCGCTCGGCCTCGATCACCAGCTTGCCGGAGGTCTCGGCGTCCGTGGAGGACAGCGTGACGGTGCCGAGCGCCCGGCGGTGCTCGCGGTACTGCTTGCGCATCTCGGCCAGCTCGCCGACGCGGCGCATGTTGCGCTTGCGCCGGGCGGTGACGCCGTAGCGCATCCAGTGCTCCTCGGCGACGATCTGCCGGGCGAGCTTGTGGTGCTCGCGCTCCTCCTCCTCCAAGACCTGGTCGCGCCATTCCTCGAAGAACCTGAAGCCGCGCTCCATGCGCCGCGTGCGGCCGCGGTCGAGCCAGACCGTGGCGCGGGTGAGGTCTTCGAGGAAGCGCCGGTCGTGGCTGATCAGCACCAGCGCCGAGCGGGTGGAGGCGATCTCGCTCTCCAGCCATTCGATGGCCGGCAGGTCGAGATGGTTGGTCGGCTCGTCGAGCAGAAGGATGTCCGGCTCGGGCGCCAGCACACGGGCGAGCGCGGCGCGGCGGGCCTCGCCGCCGGAGAGGCTGGCGGGGCTCTCCTCGCCGGTGAGGCCGAGCTGCTCCAGCAGATAGCGCGCGCGATAGTCCTGATCGCCCGGCCCCATGCCGGCCTCGACATAGGCGAGGGTGGTGGGAAAGCCCGACAGGTCCGGCTCCTGCGGCAGGTAGCGCACCGTCGCGCTGGGCTGCACGAAGCGCGTGCCGCCATCCGCCTGCACGAGGCCGGCAGCGATCTTCAGCAGCGTCGACTTGCCCGAGCCGTTGCGGCCGACGAGGCCGACGCGCTCGCCCTGGGAGACGGAAAGCTCCGCCCCCTCCAGCAGCGGCGTGCCGCCGAAGGTGAGCCGTGTGTCCTGCAAAAGGAGAAGAGGTGGCGCCATGGCGCGGGGATAGGGGATGCGCGGGCGGCGGGCAAGGGGAGGATGGTCAGTCCTCGTCGTCGCTCAGCCGGTCGAGCGAGCGCCCGCCATAGAGGATCCGGTCGAAAACGACGAGATCGCCGTCGATGTGGAAGGCGATCATCACCCGCCGTTCGAAGCCGACGAGACGGGTATTGGGGGCGAGGTCGTCCCGGCAGGTGCCTCTCTTCGGAAAGGTGGCAAATCCACGGCAATAGGCTTCGATGCGTTGAACATAGCCAAGCGCCAGATCCCTGCCTGAGCGCTGGGAGACAAAACGATATATGCCGATCAGATCTTCTTCCGCTTCCGGCGAGAAGATAATCCTATAGGTCACCGGCAATGTCCGCGGCGTGGAGGGCGCGAATCTTGTCGAACACCTCGTCCGCGGTCAGGCCCCGTTCCGGGTGAGCACGCATCTCGTCGACCACCGGCACCACCTCTTCGCGCAGCCAGCGCTCGACCGCCGCGTCGCGCTCCTGCAGGGCGCGCAGGCCGGCGCGGATGACTTCGCTGCCGCTGGCATAGGTGCCGGTCGAGACGAGCCTGTCTATGAATTCCGCCTGCTCGCGTGGCAGACTGAAGGTGCGCTTCTCGGCGGTTGCCATGGATTTCCTCCGGCGCGATATCGGTATGAATTATTCATACCGCGGAACGGTCATGACCTCAATGAATCTCGCATCTTCCTCCCTCGACGCCCTCCTCGCCTCCATCGCCCAGCGCATCGGCGCGCAGCATGTGCTCACCGGGTCCGCCGACATGGCGCCCTATCTCAACGAGGAGCGCGGGCTCTATCACGGGCAGGCGCCCGCCGTGCTGCGGCCGGGCTCGACCGAGGAAGTCGCCTTCATCGTCGAGGCCTGCGCCCGCGCCGGCGTTCCCATCGTGCCGCAGGGCGGCAATACCGGGCTGGTCGGCGGGCAGATGCCGTTCGGGCAGGTGCTGATGTCGCTGCAGCGGCTCGACCGCATCCGAAATGTCGATCCCGTCGACATGACGATGACGGTCGAGGCGGGCGTGATCCTCGACACCATCCACCACGCGGCGGAGGCGGTGGACTGCCTGTTTCCCCTGCACATCGCCTCGCAGGGTTCCTGCCGCATCGGCGGCAACCTCTCGACCAATGCCGGCGGCACCGCCGTGCTGCGCTACGGCAATGCGCGCGAGCTGGTGCTCGGGCTGGAGGTGGTGCTGGCCGACGGCCGGGTGTGGAACGGGCTGAAGCGCCTGCGCAAGAACAATGCGGGCTACGACCTGAAGCCGCTCTTCCTCGGCACCGAGGGCACGCTCGGGATCATCACTGCCGCCGTGCTGAAGCTGTTCCCCAAGCCCGCCCAGCGCTCGACCGCCTTCCTCGCCGTGCCGGATCCGGCGTCGGCGCTCGCCTTGCTCAAGCGGCTGCGCGGCGAGGCGGGGGACGCGCTGACCACCTTCGAATTGATGGCCTCCTTCGGCGTCGAGACCGTGCTGAAGCACATGCCCGGCACGGTGCGCCCGCTGCGCGACACCTATGACTGGTATGTGCTGGCCGAGCTTTCCGCCCCGACTCGCGCCTTCGACCTCGGCACGCTGATGGAGACGACGCTCGGCGCCGCCATGGAGGCGGGCGAGGTGCTCGACGGGGTGATCGCTACCTCGGAAGCACAGGCGGCGAACATGTGGCGGCTGCGCGAGGACATGTCGGAGGCGCAGAAGCACGAGGGCGGCTCGATCAAGCACGACGTCTCGGTGCCGGTCTCGCGCGTGCCGGAATTCATGGAGCAGGCGCTGGCCGCCTGCCTCGCGGCCATGCCGGGGCTGCGGCCCTGTCCGTTCGGCCATGTCGGCGACGGCAACATCCACTTCAACCTCAGCCAGCCGGTCGGCATGGAGAAGGCCGCCTTCCTCGCGGAGTGGGAGACCTTCAACCGCATCGTCCACGACATCGTGGTCGCGATGGACGGCTCCATCGCCGCCGAGCACGGCATCGGCATCCTCAAGCGCGAGGAGCTGGCGCATTACGCAGATGCTGTCGGGCTCGACCTGATGCACCGGCTGAAGGCGGCGCTCGATCCGGCGGGGCTGCTCAATCCGGGCAAGGTGATCGGTTCGTAGTCGACAATATCTACCAGTCTAGAATGATCACAAACTAGAATTCGCGAGTGTATTCGCTGTTTCGAAGCGTTCTACATTTGCGAATTCGGGCTTTTTGATATTGTCGACCGCGCCTTTGCGGGTTTATGGAAGCCGGTAATTGACGGGCCGGCTCTCCGATACGTCTGCGCATGACGCGTGCGGCGGGCCGCCGACCGGAACATCGGAAAGCCGCCATGCTGACATTTCGCCGAATCCTGCCGCACCGCCGGAGCTTAAGCGCGCTGATCGCCGCCACGCTCTTGTGTGCCGCGCTGGTACCGGCGGCGATGCCGGCCTTCGCGCAGCAGCCGGCGCCGACGCCCTCGGCGCCCCCGCCCGCGACGGCCACCCAGCCGGCGCCGATGCAGGCCGCGCCGTCGACGCCGGGCGTGCCGCAGGCCACCGATCCGCTAGTGCCGCCGGTCATGCCCTCCACGGGCGCTGCCCCGGATGCCGCCAATCCTTCCTCCGCCCCGGCCGACGGCACGGTGCCCGCCGACCCGACGCAGGTCCATGCCGAGGGCGAAGACCCGTCCGTTTCCGCCCAGCTGCCGCATGACCTGTCGCCGTGGGGCATGTTCATGGCCGCCGACTGGGTCGTGAAGGCGGTGATGATCGGCCTCGCCTTCGCCTCGGTGGTGACCTGGACGGTGTGGCTCGCCAAGTCGGTCGAACTGACCTTCGCCAAGGGCCGGCTGCGCCGCGCGCTGAAGGGCTATCTCGGCGCGGCTTCGCTGGAGGAGGCGCGCGACGTCGGCCCCGCCGGCCCCGCCGGCGCCATGCTGAGGACGACCTTCCTCGAGGTGAAGCGCTCGGGAGACCTGCCGGCCGACGGCATCAAGGAGCGGGTCTCGATCTCGCTGTCGCGCATCGAGGTGGCGGCGGGACGCGCCATCACCCGCGGCACCGGCCTGCTCGCCACCATCGGCGCCACCGCGCCCTTCGTCGGCCTGTTCGGCACGGTGTGGGGCATCATGAATTCCTTCATCGGCATCTCGAAGGCGCAGACCACCAACCTCGCCGTGGTGGCGCCGGGCATCGCCGAGGCGCTGCTCGCCACCGCCATCGGCCTCGTCGCCGCCATTCCGGCGGTGGTCATCTACAACCACTTCTCGCGCCAGGTGTCGGGCTATCGCCTGCTGCTGGGCGACGCCTCGGCCGAGGTGCTACGCCTGCTCTCGCGCGATCTCGACCGGCGCGACGCGGCGCGGGCCAGCGGCAACCGTGCCGAGGCGGCGCGGCTGCGCGCCACGGCGGCGGCGGAGTAGCGCGCCATGGCGGCGAAGCTGCAGAGCGGCGACAGCGACGATCTCGTCGAGAACCACGAGATCAACGTCACGCCGTTCATCGACGTGATCCTGGTGCTGCTGATCATCTTCATGGTGGCGGCGCCGCTCTCGACCGTCGACGTCGCCGTCGACCTGCCGGCCTCCAATGCGCAGATGCAGCAGCGGCCGGACAAGCCGGTCTATCTCACGGTGAAGAGCGATCTCGGCCTCGCGCTCGGCAATGAGGACGTGGTGCGCGAGATGCTGGGCGTGACGCTCGACCGTGCCACCGAGACCAAGCGCGACACCCGCATCTTCCTGCGCGCCGACAAGATGGTCGCCTATGGCGAGCTGATGGAGGTGATGAACCTCCTGCGCGCCGCCGGCTATCTCAAGATCGCGCTGGTCGGGCTGGAGATGGCCGGGCAGCCGGCGCCCGCGCCGGGAACCGCGTCTCGTGCTACGCCGCCCGCCGCGACGCCCGGAACCGCCGCTCCCGTCGTTCCTGCTCCTGCCGCCTCTCCCGCGCCGGCTCCGGCTCCATGAGCCTGCTGCTGCTTAAAGGCGGCCCGCGCGACCGGCTGCGCGAGGGCGGGGGCTGGCTCGTCTGCGGCGCGCTCGTGCTCGTCGTGCATGGCGGCGCGCTCGCCTACATGCTGCGCGAGCCGCCCATCGTCGCGGCGGAGGAGCCGGCGGCGATCATGATCGAGCTGGCGGAGATGCCGGTGGCGCCGGAGGCCGAGCCCACCGAGGCGCCACCCGGCCCCGAGATGATGGAGGCCCCCGAGAAGATCGAGGAGGAGGTGCCGCCGGACCCGCTCGCCGAGGCCGAGGACGTGCCGCCGCCCGAGCCCATGCCCGAGCAGGAGGACCCCCTGCCGGAGGTGGCGGAGAGCCCGGCGCCCGACATCGAGGTGCCGCTGCCGCCCCCGCCGCCGCTCGCCGCCGAGCTCACCCCGCCGGAGAAGAAGCCCGATCCGCCGAAGGAGCGCCCGAAGCCGAAGCCCAAGCCGAAGCAGCGGGAGAAGAGCGACAAGCCGCCGGCGCCGCGCACCGCCGCCGCGCCCGCGCTCGATGCCGCGCGCTCCGACCGCATCGCCGCGCCGAGCGCCGGGGCGACCTCGTCGAGCAGCCGGTCGCCGGCCAACTGGCGCTCGCGGCTGATGGGGCACCTCAACCGCTTCAAGCGTTTCCCGGCCGGCGAGAACGGCACCGGCAAGGCGCGGGTGGCCTTCGCCATCAACCGCTCGGGCCAGGTGCTGGGCGTGCGGCTGGTCGGCTCGTCGGGCAATGCCAGCTTCGACCAGGAAGCGGTCGCCATGGTGCGCCGCGCCTCCCCCGTGCCGCCGCCCCCGCCGGAAGTGCCGGGCGGGACGATCAACTTCACCGTGCCGGTGGATTTCACACGGCGGTAGGGGAGCCACTGGAGCGCCCTCATCCTGAGGGTCGGACCCGTAATTCGCGACCGGGACGCCTGGAGTTTCGTCATCCCCGGGCTTGGCCCGGCCATCCACGCCTTCAGTACCGCTTGGAGCGCCCGGCAAGTCGTGGATCCCCGGGCCAAGCCCGTGCCTCAACCGGTTCCGACACTCGCGCGAGGGCGTGGGCGCGGTGGGTGGGGTGACCAGCTTTGCGGGGCCGCTCTGTTTCCTTCAATACCCAGTCGGCGATGGCGACGATGTCACCATGCAGCACGGCATGAACCTCGCCACGCTTGGCGCCGGGGGTGAGCACCACGCGGGTGACGAGTTGCCGAATGGCGTCGATCGCCTCATAGCGATCCTCAGGATGATCGAGGGCCTCGGATAGCCTCTCGACCTTGCGGCGATAGAGCTCGGCGATGTTGGGGTGTAGATCGGGGACGTCAACGGGAGCCCTGGCGAGGCTCTCCTGGAGTTCGGCCTGCTTAGCTTCCAGAACCGTCAGCCGATCCAGTAGCGCCCGGTGGAAGCCGCCTTGCTCAATGACGGCGACGATCTCGCGGATAGCAGTCTCGACCTGGGCGAGCTCCTGCCGGTCGGATTCGCTGGATGCTCGGCGTTCCCGGTTGAGCCGGTTGGTCTCCTCGGCAAAGGCCCGCATCGCTTCTGCCGCCTTGTCAGGTGCCATGAGTCGGTGCTTCAGGCCGTTGACCACCCGTTCCTCGAGCTTGTCCCTTGTGACGGTCCGGCTGTTGGTACAGCCGGTGCCCATCAGATGGCTGGTGCAGCAATAGCGGTCCTGACCCCGGCGGACATAGGGTTGCTCACAGCACCCGCAGAACATCAGGCCGGACAGCATGGTGCGCGGGCGGTGGGTGGCGTTCAGCGCATTGGCGGTGGCTCTTTGTTCCAGTGCCTTCAAGCCGCCCTCGATGTTCTTCCTATAGACCTCGCCCAGTTCGGTCTGTCGGGCTTTGACGGCTTCCCACAACGCGTCGTCGATGATGCGAAGCTCCGGGACCTCCTTGCGCACCCAGGAGCTCTGCGGGTTCATTCGCATCACCCGTGATCCGGTGGCGGGATCCTTGAGGCGACGCTGCCGGTTCCAGCGGATGATCCCGATATAGAGCTCGCAGTTGAGGATGCCGGAGCCGACGGCGCGATTGCCGCGGATGGTGGTGTCGGACCAGCGCCCGCCGGTGGGGCCGGGTATGCCCTTCCGGTTCAAGTCGGCGGCGATGCGCTGCGGGCCCTTGCCGGCCGCATACTCACGAAAGATGCGGCGGACGATCTCGGCCTCGTCTTCGACGATCTCGCGCTCGCCGCGGATCGGCTCGCCCCTCGCATCGAGCTGCTTCATCACGCGATAGCCATAGGCATTGCCGCCACCGAGCTTGCCCGCTTCCACCCGGCCGCGGATGCCCCGGTGGGTCTTCAGCGCCAGGTCCTTCAGGAACAGCGCATTCATCGTGCCCTTTAGGCCGACATGCAGTTCGCTGATCTCGCCTTCGGAGAGGGTGATCAGCTGCACCCCGGCAAAGCGCAGGCGCTTATAGACGGCGGCGACATCCTCTTGGTCCCGGCTGATGCGGTCGAGTGCTTCCGACAGCACGATATCGAAGCGGCCGCCCTGCACATCGGCCATGAGCTTCTGGATGCCGGGGCGGATCAGCGAGGCGCCGGAGATGGCGCGGTCGGTGAAGCTCTCGACCACGCTCCAGCCCTGCCGCTCGGCATAATCCCGGCTCTGGCGAAGCTGGTCTTCGATGGAGGCGTCACGCTGGTTATCGGAGGAGTAGCGGGCATAGAGCGCAACGCGTGTCATGGAAGCCTCCTGCGAACCCATCGGTCATGATGATCTGGCCACAGCTGATTCAGGCGTTCAAGGCCCGCCGGACCGCTTCCGGCCCGTCAGTGGTGCCGCCGTCCTATCATCTGCTTCATCCGCCTCGAACATCTCGCGCGCCATGCGCCGGCCGATCAGCCGGGCGAGCCTGGTCACGGACATATCGATCCGGCCTTCCATTGTCGCGTGCCGGTCCATGCCGCCGATCTTCTCGGCTGCCACCCGATCGCCACGCTTGCGATAGTCGCGCATGTGCCCATCCGTTCCAGGAATGGGCGACACTCAACGGGCTACAGAGGCCACCAGAAAGTCCCTTCGAACGGCCGTCGCACCTTGGCGTGCAACGGCTTGCACAAAGGCGGATCAACATGCTCAGGCCACCTTCCTCATCGAAGCCGAAGCAGCTCCTGCTGCTTCCCCGGGTCGCGCGAGCGGTGGAGATGGAGGGGGAAAACAGGCTTCGCGGGGAACCGCCTGCACAAGCCAAGCGAGGAAGGTGGGCGGAAGCCTGGTTGGGGCAGAGAAGAGGCAAAGCCTCTCGGTGCCCATCTGTGGTGTCGTCTCTGAGACCCTCAACCGCGATGGCCTCGCAATGCGTTCAAGTTGCCAGTCGCGATCGCAGATCGCTGCGTACAGGCCTCCAGACCTTGAGATGAGAGCTTAGGGAGCCCGGCAGGTTTATGACCTAATGCGGCCTTTTCGACACGCCCTCGCGAAGGTCCGCTCTGCGCCGCCATCCCGGACATTACAGCGGGATGAACCGTTTCCTCAAAACGGACGTTTATCTCATGGCTCTAAAATCAATTGTTTCTCTCGGCTGAGCTCTGCGAGCGCCTAGATCGTCTGGCATAGCCCGACAATGGATCAGATACCTCAGTTTAGACCCATTGAACTGGCCTATCGCAACCTACCGGATCAGATGCTCTGAATGCGCACTCCATGATTGCCCGCGAATTATCCAACACGGGTATCGATCCATGCACGCGTCTGCTCAAGAACCTCGTCTGACAATTGAGGATCGTCGACTGCTCTCGCCAGGATGACTGCCCCCACCATAGCTGCCCAGCTTGCTATCGCTGCGCGGTGGGTATCGGATGAACCCTGGTCTGGAAGCGCCTGCTCAATACGCGCGATCTGGGCGCGTAGACCTTCGGTCATCACTGCTTTCGCCGCGGGCGTCTGGTGACGAATAGCGGCGACCAGACCTGCCGTCGGACATCCGTTGCCCGGATTATCCCGGTGACGAGGCGCCAGATAAGACCGAACGAAATCACTGAACTCGCCGTCTCCAAAACTGTCTACCGCAAGCGCATGCGCCAGCGTCTGAGCCACCAGATCGTCCTTTGAGCTGAAGTGTCCGTAGAAGCCGCCATGGGTCAGGCCCGCAGCCTTCATCACCTCTGCGACGCTCACCGCCTCAACCCCCTTATCTTTGAACAACCGGCTGGCGACATCCAGGATCCGGCGACGGTTTTCCGCCATCTGTTCTCGGCTGACCTTCATTTTCAATATTCTCCGCGACGGCTGTTGACATTTACATGATGGTCATCATATTTACGCTCAATCATGATGAGCATCATGAATATAAGGTCGACCACGCAAAAGGGCAATCCGATGAGCCAGAATCCTGCTGTACTGATCACCGGCGCCTCGACGGGCATTGGCGCCATTTATGCCGAGCGGTTTGCTCGACGCGGACACGACCTCGTGCTGGTCGCCCGGGACGTGACGCGTATGGAGGCTCTTGCCGGCCGTCTGCGCCAGGAAACCGGCGTGACGATCGATATCCTGCCAGCCGATCTCACCCAGGCGTCGGATCTTGCCAAGGTCGAGGCGCGGCTGCGGGATGACGCGCGCATTGGTATTCTCGTCAACAATGCCGGCACAGCGATCGGTCGAACCTTTGTCGAGCAGAGCGTCGATGAGATGACGAGACTTGTTGCGCTCAACGCAACGGCGCTCGTCCGCCTTGCCGGCGCGATTGCTCCGCGGCTTGCCGAGGCCGGCGAAGGCGCCATCGTCAATATCGGTTCAGTCGTTGGCCTGGTGCCGGAATTCGGCATGACCGTCTACGGCGCGACCAAGGCCTTCGTGCTGTTCCTGTCGCAGGGGCTGGCGCACGAACTCGGACCGAAGGGCGTCTACATCCAGGCCGTGCTGCCCGCCACAACCCGGACCGAGATCTGGGATCATGTCGGTGCCGACCTCGATGCCATGAGCAATGTCATGGAAGTGGGCGATCTGGTGGACGCTGCCCTCGTCGGGTTCGACCGGCGCGAATTGGTGACCATCCCGCCGCTGCACGATGCCGGCCTGTGGGACGCTTTCGACGGCGCTCGCAAAGCCATGCTCGGCAAGCTCGTCAATGCGCTTCCCGCGGAACGCTATCGCCGGCTCGGCTGAGCATCCTCCGTCAGCGAAACCCGGACCCTGCAGAAGCAACACGGCTAAGCATCATGACCAGCAACACGCTCTTGAACCCTACGTCCTCGGTGCCATAGCAAGAGCTCGGCCGCCCGAAGAGTGGGGCGGCCCGCCACGTCGGTGGGTCCCGCACCCCGCCGCGGCCGGACACCCCGCCTTGCGGTCAATCTGCGCCGATCCACCGCGCCGCGGCCTCTGCCGTATCCTGGGGACGGGTATTGAAGGCGATCGCCGCCTTCGGCGCGCCCTGGTGGATGGCGTTCACGACCCTCTCGAAAAACAGCAACCCTTTTGGCGGGATGCGAAGGCCGCCACCGATCACGACGCAATCGTAGTCCGTCTCCACCAACTGCGTGGCCAGTACGGCGATGCCGCTGTCATCGGGAGCGATCATGCAGATATCGCCAGCCAACCGCGCTCGGTCATGGTCGTCCCTGCGATGTCGATGCCCGCCTGGATCTTTTCAGCATTGAACCCGGGCGGCAGGGACGGATCGGTAAAGTCGACGGTTTCCGGCGTCTGCCCGACAAACAATACGCGTGTCGTGATCAAGCTCCTTTGAGAGGGTTGGAGGGGAGGGCGTCGTCGTCCGGGGCATCGAGCCGCTGGCGGAGAAAGTCGCTGATCGCCGCGCGCCGCCACCGGCATGGCGCGCGGCGATCAGCGCCTGCTGGACGAAGGGCAACTCGTGCGTCTTCAGCCGCGTCTGCCGGCTTCGCGGCCGGCCCGGCTTGATGCGGAAATCGTTCTCGTCGTGGCGTGTCATGACCGCAGGTTTGGCTACCAAAGTCCGACCCACAAGTCGAAAATCACTCGGTCAAAGTATAGCGTTGAAACGTCGGCTATGGCGCGCGCACGGCAGATCGCACATTGCGCGCGCGCAAGAAAACGATAAACCTATCAAACGCTTGAAAGGTCGCCGCGAAAAACCGCACGTTCCAAAACGCCACTTAGGTCCGTTTTCCGGAACGGAAAACAACGTGCAGACAACATTTTGCGGGCGTCGCCCGCGCGGATTGTAAATCCGCTTTATCTTGCCGTCCTAATCGGGTCCTTAACGTCAAGAGCAACTTCGCACTTTCCTGCCTCTCAGATCTTTGGCTGAACGTCATCAATCCGCAAGCCGAACAGGCGCACCTTGTGGCGGGGTCCCTGCGTTACTACGCGCTCAGCGCAAGGGTTGTCGCATGCTCTCCTTCGGGCCTGTTCAGACCCGTGACGAGACGGTCCTAGCTATCACTCGCACTCATCCCCAAGAGGGGCGGATGCCGGCAAGATAGCGGACTCATCCTCGTTCAACGCCCCGCCAAGGGCGTCTCTCCGCGCGCGGGAGCTGCAGAATACTGACCGTCGTGCCTCCGTCAGATTGCCGTTCGATGCGCGTCACACCGCACGTTGTGCCTTCAGAGTGGTGCGCATCGCCCGCGTGACCACCGCTCCGGCGCCATAGTTGAACTCGGTTCCGTCGATCCACAGACGGTGGAGGATGATCGCCAGCTTGCGCGCCTCTGGGGCTTCGTCGCAGGTCTCGACCATGCGAGCCTCATGGCCTTGCTTGCGTATTGCGCCTCGCTCACCGTCAATGCCGTGAAGCTGCCATGGGATACCAGCAAGCGCCGCGCCCATGAGACGGAAGACAAGCTGGCGACGGCGGTGACGCTCGACATGACCGCGCACTGGACCGCGACCGCGCGCAGCTATTTCGGGCGCGTCACCAAGGCCCACATCCTTGCCGCCGTGCGCGATGCCCTTGGCGACGAGGCAGCGGAGCAGATCGCGGACAAGAAGAAGACGGGGATGCCCTAGCCGTCCTGTCGGAACTGCCCCCGGATAGGCGCCTATGTCATTGCTGGCGCCAATGCCGGGACGAAGGAAGAAAAGCCACGCTCGGATCTAAAACGTCCCTGGGCAGCGGTTTCGACGCGGGCTGGGCTATCAGGTGTCCGCCTCCATGACCTTCGCCATACCAACGCCAGCTTCGGCGCCGGTGCAGGCCTTGGCCTTCCCATCATCGGAAAGCTGCTAGGCCACGCCAACACAGCCACGACAGAGCGCTATGCTCATCTCGACAACGACCCGCTTCGCAAAGCGGCGAACCGGATCGGCGACGACATTGCGAAGGCCCATGGGAGAGCCGCTGCCGACGGCGCAGAGGCCCCGCGTTCGAAGCAGCGTTAGGATTTGAAGAGTGCACCGGCAGAAAGGGGAAGGGCGGCGCATTGCCGCCATCCTGCCGACCGCGAAATACTCCCTTCGAGACACGAACCTGTGTGATTACGACTTAATCGCGAAGTGATAGGGTAGGTAATCGCCGCTATAAAAGGCGCGCGCCGAGAAATGTTCGGACGGCGGCCGTATCGCCCGTCCGCAAATCTCGAACCCCGGCCACCGCCGAGATTGGCATCCAAAATGGACAATCGACAAATCGCGCAGGGATGCGAGATGCGTTGTTATGCCTGTGAGTCATCGAATGTCATTGTGACCGCAAATGGGCCCGACTCGATTTCCGTTGACTGTATGGACTGCGGGTCCGACCGGACAGTGCCTCGGGGATGGGTTGACGTTACGACCGGAACAATTTCCGAAATCGACAATATACAATTCACACATGTGAACGATGCAGGACCATCGATGTTTGATCCGAATAAATACTCAAAAATGTCAGATGATTACGAAAGCATGGCCAATATGACCGATAATTCATCCGAGATTTCACGATTTCGCAAGCTACAGAAAAGCTCACAAGATCTAGCCGACAACGAAGAATGGCTCAAGAACAATTACGAGCACACACTGCATTCCGATAACGCTGCGCAACACGACAACACTACCTTCGCGGCAGAAGAGGAACATGTCCTTCGTTGTCTGGGAGCTGCGCTTCTCATGCAGTGGCCCCGCCTTCCTGCGATGATACAGCGTGAGCTGTTTGACAGCGCAGGAACCATGGGTGAACTGCAGAACACCGCCATGTTAAGAGGACAGATAGCGCGGTTCCTGCATAGGCATAAAGATGGCGGATCTCCGGTGGAGGCTGATGGTCAAGCCATCGGCTCAGATGGCCGTGCTGTTGCTCGCTGGGAAAATGAGGGAGGCGCCAGCGACATACCGGAAGGACGCGGCGAGATAAAGCTAGGATAAGGGCCGCTGGCGTCGCGAAGCCACGATCCGAATTGAACCGACGTCTTGCCCGCGGTGGTCCGTCGCGGTGATCTGCCAATCCGCGCCGCTTGGAAGATTGGCGTTCACGTCCGTCAGAATTTCACCGCACAAAGCCCGGACCTGGGCCCAAGCGGCGTCATCATCAGGCAGGTCGACCGGCGTTTCCTGATCCTGGCCCGTAAGCCTAAAGCGATAGAGCGGCATGGCGGTCGGGCCCCATTAAGCACCTTCAACAACGCCTCACGAGACCCAGTGTTTCGTCGGCGGCCAGAAAACAGGCTTCGAGAGTCCCATGGTCACTGCTCGTGAAGTGAAATCACCTGATCCGGAGGCACTTGCGTGGCTGAGAAAACTGCAAGCCTATCGGCAGTCGAGCGCGCGTCGAAGCATGATTGAACTGGTGATCACGGCATTTCCATTCGCCATCGCGTGGAGCGCGATGCTGCTGGCATTGAAGCTCGAACAATTCTGGCTCTATGGCTTGCTCGTGCTCCCCGCCGCTGGCCTTCTGGTGCGGCTGTTCATGATCCAGCACGATTGCGGACACGGATCCTTCTTTCGAAGCAGGCACTGGAATGACTGGACCGGGCGGATCATAGGTGTCCTGACCCTGACGCCATATGACTATTGGAAAGCCAGCCATGCCATCCATCATGCGAGCTCCGGCAATCTTGACCATAGGGGCATAGGCGACATCGATACATTGACGGTCCGCGAATTCCTCGATCTTTCGCGGTGGGGACGAGCGCGTTACCGCCTATATCGACATCCCTTGGTGATGTTCGGCCTCGGCCCAATCTACATCTTTGCTCTCCAGAGTCGCTTACCGTATGGCGCGCTTCGAAGGGGCTGGTCGCCATGGGTAAGCACAATGGCGACCAATTTGGGCATAGGCGTTCTTGGTGCGCTGCTTGCCTGGGCGGCGGGCTTCTGGCCCTTCATCATCATCCATATGCCCATTGTCTTCCTTGGTGCAGCGGCTGGCGTCTGGCTCTTTTACGTCCAGCACCAGTTCGACGGGGCCAACTGGGCGAGGGACGACAGCTGGAGCTTCCATGAAGCGGCGCTGCATGGCAGCTCGCACTATGATCTGCCAAGGGTGCTCAGATGGTTCACGGCAAATATCGGAATGCACCATGTGCACCACCTCTGCAGTCGGATTCCCTACTATCGCTTGCCGGAAGTGCTGCGCGACCATCCCGACCTTGCCGACATTGGCCGGTTGACGCTTTGGCAAAGCTTCAAATGTGTCCGGTTGACGCTCTGGGATGAAGAGCAGGGGCGCCTGGTAGCGTTCGAGGAAGCAAGCCGGACAAAGAGGCGGGATTGACTGAGTCACTGCAATCATCATCCGACTGACGCACCGAGCCCAGCCCAAATCGATGCGCGCTGCCTGGATCTCTGCTTATGGAGGAGCGAGGTACATGTCCCATTCTTCGACGTTGATCGAATTGGATGAGCGCATCGCCATCGCGCGTCAGAATCTGTCCGAGCTGACTGAACAGGCCGCCGCCCTCTCCGGCGGCGCAGACGAAGAGCGCACCGCCGAACGCATCGCGGATCAGCAAGCTCTCTTAGACAATCTCATCCACCAAAGAGAAACCTTGGCCGAGTAGCCGTCGGCACGCGTGCAACCTCTTCAAAAGAGAGGTGTTTGCCCATGAGACAGTCAAGGCAACCGACCAGAGATGCCAGGTGCCGTATTATGTCTTCCGTTGGTCCGACCGCCCCTTTGTGACCGAAGCTGATCTTCGAGATGACAATATGGCTTGGTCGGAAGCCGTATCATCGATCGGGCAGCTTCTGCGGGACGTGGGAGGGAACCTGTCACCTCTCGGCCTGCTGACGCTCGACGTCTTCGCTGAGGACGGCACGCTCGTGGCATCCATTTCCGTGGATGCTGTTCGTCGCCTGGAAACCAGCGCACCTCGCCTACGTTGAAGCGCCCGAGATACAGCCTGTCGGCTGACCGGCTCGCAGCGGCGCTGCTGCTCCGACACGGGCGTCGACTTGACAATGCGCCACCAGCCCTCAAGTTCAAGCGCATGAGCACGGCACAGCCCATCGTTTTGCGACTGCATCCGATCGCGGAATCGTAGCCCGAAGTTCGGCCTGGACGCGCCGGACTTCGGGGCGCTGGGCCATGGGTGGATCAGCTCACCCGCGCGTCTGCCATCACATCCCAATTCGTTTCAGCGCCATGAGACCCCGAAGATGGGTCCCGTGGCATGGAGCCGTACAACCATGACCAAGTTCAACACCACTGCCGGCAAGCCGCCAATAATCGTCAGCGACGAAGACTATGGGCGTCTGACCAAGCTCGCCACGGCCGCCTCCGACCGCTTCCCGACGTTGCCGAGGAATATGCTGAGAGCCGTTTCGACCCGGCGAATGCCAATCGCACATGGTCCGATCCGGCCGCCTCCGGTCATCGGCGGGCTCGACGCATAACGCTGCCCGTCGCTTGCTGCACAGCGTCCGCGATTTATCTCGTCCGCTCGTCGATCATCGTCTCGACGGCGCCAATGGTGACCTCCAAGTCTGCAATCTTGCGCAGTGCGTTGTCAGAGGGGATGGTGCCGGCCTCAGCGGCGGCCTTGATGAGTTCGCGCTGCGCCGACATCAGACGGGCGCGAAGGGCTTCCAGTTTTTCGGTCATGGCGGCGGATTAATGCAGCGGGCCTAGACAATCAATATAGGGATCGGCGGCTCAGATTTGCCCGCGCTGACGTAGCAGTCGCACGAGCCGGTCGGTAACATCGTCTACAGCGGAGGGGTCACCGCTCTGTCCGGCGGCGATGAGCTGATCGATAGTAGCTTCGACTTCCGGCGTGCGCATCTCGTCGTTCGAAGCCAGAAACTCCACGGCTGCCAAGAAGGTATCAATCGTGCGCGGAGGATCACCCAACAGCACGATAGGCCGGGCAAGCGGCTGCTGCAATCTATGGGGCATGGCGGTGGCCTCCTGGCAGAGGATCATACCCCATCAGGTCCATGCGTGAGCCCCAAGGTGCACAAGTGCACCTTACGCCAGGAGCCCGTCGAAGGGAGGCAGCACACGGAACTCGGCCGTAGTTGTGGTGAGAGGGTGCAGTTCGACCTCGTAGATCGCGCCAGTCTCCAGCGTCAGCCAAGCGCGACCCTCGCGGGCGCCAAGAAGCGCGGCCATATCGGTCTGAACCTGCCCGCTGATGATCACCTCGCCGGCCTTCGGACCGGTCTTTCGCCGCCTCACGGAAAGCCAGTATTCAGCTCGTGCAGCGGCCATGCCTGGCGGGCGCAACATGCCCGCGCCTGTCAGTCTGCGGAGAATTTCCACCACTGTCCCCACGCGCTACGCGTCGCCCCTGACGCAGCGGCAAACGACCAGACCCACTTTCGGTTCCGCAAACTTCGAAATCACTACGGGCGGGGGACGTATGGTCTTCGATGCCGCACGCGGTGTCGAAACCGGGAGGCAGAGAGGCCGGCAGCGATGAAGACATAGGGCGAGACGTCTGTTCGCCGCCGTCTAGCAGACGGGATGCCGCGCGCACCAAGCCTGATACGCCTTCATCCCGGTTTCATGGTCATAGTCGACGCGGACGCCAGCGGCATCGATCAGCCCCGCTTCGATCTCAGCGGCAATGACATGCCAATAGCGATCCACGGCGGCAGCCAGGGCCGCCTGCCGCAGCTCCGTGGTCTCCATCAGATCGAGCTCGCATATGGCCCTGGCACGCACTTCAACGGTGTTTTTCATCCTGCACAATAGCGCGGGGAATGCGGCCGTTCCGCGATGCGCGGCCCGACGCGCCGGATGAGGGGAGCCGTAAACGTGTATGGACGAGCCTTTGGAAAGCCCGTTCCTAGAGGGCTAGCGATTCGTTTGCAGATAGTTCGAGAGCGCTATCGACAAGTCGCCGCCGTGGCGTAGACCCGCAGCCACGCAGAAGCTGGGGCTCCAATGACCAAGAAGACGTTCTACGTCGTCCAGCCGTTCGAGGCTGGAAAGCGTGGTCGGATCAAAGCGGGCATTCCGATGGAGGCCCGCAGTGCCGAAGATGCTGACCGGAAGGCCAAGCGCTTCAGCCTGGTGAAGGCCGGCGCCATCGCCTTTTCAACCGAGGTGGAAACCGAGAGCGGCGATGCTGAGCCTCCGGTCCTGATCGCCAGCTATGGCGAGGTGCCAGAGGGGGCGCTGGAGCCCGGATAGCTTCAGCTATACCCCTCACCACCTGCGCCAATAGCACCTCCGGTAGGGGCTGCCCCACCGGTTCCAGCGCGTGCGGCAGAAGCGGCGACGGCGGCCAGACCTGAGGCTAACACCGGGTCCGCCGCAGCTTTGGCCATGCCGGCTATCACAACAAGCCTCACCATCGTCCCGGCCCTAGCCGCACGCAATAAGGAATGTAGCGACGGCGGACCGAGCTGCGCAGCGTACGACAGGACAGGAGGGATGAATGTCGCTCGTTGCTGGGCTTGATGTCTCTCAGAGCGCTACCACCGTGTGCATCGTCGACGACGACGGCGCGACTACCTTCATGCTGTCTGGACCAAAGATACGGCGGCGACCGCGATCCGGCATTCACGACGTTGCTGGCGGCGGGCGGGCCTAGAGCGGCAGATGCCCCGTCTCGCGAATCCATTGGCTATGCCGATTAAGTGTGACGCCGGTACAGAGGCGACATGATAAGGTCCATCGGAGCGTCGGCCTTAAGGTCTGTGTTGACGGGCGTTCCTGCCGAGCAATGGCTTGCTTCGCGAGTCTCCGGCCCTTGAGGGCCTTTTCATGTCCAAAGCACCTATCGTCCATTTCGAAGCGGCGAGCACGCTTGCCGTCGTGGTCTCATCAAACGAGCCTCTGCTCTTCCTGTCGGAGGACCAGACGGTCATCGCCGCGAGCACATCGTTCTGCCGGACCTTCGAAATAGATCCCGCGACGATCCCCGGCAAACGGCTCCGCGAGCTTGGTGACGGCGAGTGGGCAATGCCCCAGCTCGCCTCGCTGCTGCGGGCGACCGCATCGGGAAGCGCGCAGATCGAAGCCTATGAAATTGACCTCAGGCGCCCAAACCGGAACACACGGCAACTGGTTATCAACGCGCGGACCATTGATGACGGCGATAAGGATCGTGTTCGACTGCTGATGGCGGTGACCGACGTCACGGCCATGCGCGCCGAAGCCCGGCTGAAAGACGACCTCATTAGAGAAAAGGCCATTCTCATGAAAGAGGTCCAGCACCGGGTCGCGAATAGTCTGCAGATTATTGCGAGCGTCCTGATGCAGAGCGCGCGTCGGGTTCAGTCCGAGGAAGCGCGCGGACACCTGCACAATGCCCATCACCGGGTCATGTCGATCGCCACTGTGCAGAGGCATCTCTCGACATCCGCGGGAGGAAATGTCGAGCTGCGCACCTATCTGACGCAACTCTGCCAAAGCCTCGGCGCTTCGATGATCTCGGACCCAGACCGACTTTCGATAGAGGTGACGGTGGACGACAGCGCGGTGGAGGCGGACGTTTCTATCAGCTTGGGGCTGATCGTGACCGAACTCGTCATCAACGCACTCAAGCATGCCTTCCCGGATCAGCCGATGGGCAGGATTGAGATCGGCTATCGCTCGACAGGTGGCGATTGGACTCTTTCCGTGACCGACAACGGCATCGGCATGCCGACAGGGAGCGACGCCACCAAGGCGGGCCTTGGCACCGGGATTGTCGAGGCGCTCGCCAGGAATCTGCGAAGTGAAATCCAACTGAGTGATGCAGCCCCAGGTACCGCGGTGATAATCAGTCACCGGGGGCCCTCCGATGGCCAACCCAACGCTCCACCGGCTGCATAGGGACCCATTCCCGCTAAAACGCTTTGTCGTCGGAGCCGATGAAGCCCCCTCAGCTCTTGCACCCGAGCGAGCGACACCAGCACGCGATACACCAATGCGGGATCGAGTGGCTTCGCTCCGCCGGGAGATCTGCATCCGCTTGCCTCCGCATGGGAGGCCGGCGCTGGGAATCAGGGGCCTTATGACTTGAACATTGCTCCACCACAGCGGTGGGGTGTACGTGCAAGAGTCAAGGGCCGCTGAAAGCCCGCCCTACAGCAGTTGGGCAGGATCCGCTTCTTGATCTCGTCCGGGCGGCAGAGGATGATGGCAGAGCAATCGGTGCCGTTCGCCGCCGAATGGCCAGGCGATTACGGACATCGTCGAGGCGAGGGCCGTCGATGGAATGGCTGAGCTAACCCGCGTTGTGCTCACGAACCTGCCGGCTGTTTTTTTCGGCATTTCAGCCGTGGCCGCCGTTGCAGTTCGAAGCGAAGGGTCCTTGGCGGAGCGGTTGCTGCGCTGGTTGCTGCTGCTGCCAGTGGGGGCGGCCTCCCTTTTGGCCGGTATCTATCACCTCTTCTTTCCTCAGATCGCTGCGGAATCGATCGGCTGGCAGGTTTCGCCGTTCCAGTTCGAGATCGGAATAGCCAACCTCGCACTCGGAGTTGTCGCTGTTGCCGCCTTCTGGCGCAGCCGTTCTTTCCAAGCGGCTATCGCCTGGTGCGCGGCGTTGTTCTGCGCCGGTCTCGCCGTCGGCCATGTCCGCGACGCGGTCGTGGCGCATGACTTCGCGCCGAACAACTTTGGCTTACTTCTGCCGGTTATGGCGATCCAGGCCGTCCTTCTGCCCGTGTTGGTTTGGATCGTTAACCGCCGCGGCGGGGTGCGTCGGATGCTAAGGGCGTTGTGACACGCTTTCGAATGGGTTGCGCTGTCGCTCCCGCAGCAAGTCATTGTCGTTCATCGGCGCCCCCTTTTCTGGCGTCTACTCATCCGGCGTGGCCATAGCGCGCCAGGGTGACCGCCGGCTCAAACTAGCCTAAGTCGGGATTGCCGGCGCGCGAGAACGCTATGGCGCCGGCATGCTTCTGCGCCAGCACCGCAGCGCGGCCAATGGCAGCCAAAGCGGTTTGCGCCTCCTGCGCCTCTCCCAGCTGAAGCTCGCCATCGTCATTTTCGATAAATGGCAGGACGACGTAGGAAATGACGCTCATGCCCGCTCTCCCGATGAACCGCAGCCTCCTGTTGAGAGCCGGAATGAGGCTCCTGAAAGGGGCCGTCGTCATCTACGTGCTCGCGTGCGTGATATCACTGCTGCTGATCCTAGCGACGGTGCGAAGCTGGTTTGGCCTAGAACCGGACCCGTTTGTGGCGATCTATGCCGTGACCCTCAGCCTGCCATGGGTGCTGCTCATGCCCGACCTGGAGCTGTTTGGCGCGTTCAACGGCGTTGCCGCACTCATGTTGGGCATGCTGGTCAACCTCGCGCTGCTTCTGGGTCTGGTGCACCTGCTCGGCCTCCGGGGTCGTTCTGGCGCGTAGCGTGCCTTGCGCTCGCCATCGATCGCACCTTGCAGCTCGCGGTCCGTAAGAATGAGGGCACTGTTGAGGCTGTCGAGCGCAACGTAAACCGTCTCGCCGACGGGCGCCTTTGCTGCACCAGGTCCTGGCGCTGCTGTGAAACGCGCGCAGTTCCTTCGGCATGCGCTGCATCAACCGGCGATAGGCCGCATATCGTTCGCTGGAGCACGTTGACCTCCCTGTGAGGCCAATTGGATTCCGTGAGAGCAAAATGAGAACAAACAGCGTTCCGCAGCCGGAACGATGCTCTGGCCGGCTTCCACGCTCCCTTGCCGGTGGGCGCTACCGCCCTATGTCTCCTAATTCACGGCGCTGACGCCGCTGGAGCCCCGAAAATGAAAAAGACGGAAGAAACGGCTCGCGAGCTGTGCCGGCTAGATCTGCTCAGGATTGGGTTGCCGGAAGAGGAAGTGCGCCCTCTCGTCGGTCGCTTTTGGCCGGTGCTCGCCAACGAGATTCGCCAGGGCATCGTAGTCGGCGAGTGGCCTTTCTCAGAGCCCGAAATCCAGAACCTGAGCAAGGAATATCGAGCTCTGTTGAACCGATGGCTGCCCGCTAAAGAGCAGCAGGTTTCGGATTTTCCGGAACCGATCACAGGCAGGGCATGACGGCTCCCTGAGCGCCTGCTCCATGACGCGAAGCTCCACCTGGCGTTCGGCCTGCCGGAGGTCTGCTGCAATCCTCTCGCGACTCATGCCCGCTCCTGGACGAGAAGGTAGACTAACGCGGGGAATCGCGATGGGTTGTGTCATGAGGTCTCACCGCCGAGCTCTCGCGAATCCGGCTGCGACTTTCAGCGCTGGCGCGTCACGGAGAAAATGAACGCCAACACTTACAAGAAGGCGGACGCTGTAGAGCGGATTCCGGACTAAAATCAGCCGCTGCAGCGCACGGTGAGAAAATGGTGAAGAGCACCGCGAAATCGACCAAACTCAAGCGAGTGCGGAAGTCGGCCTGGAGCGACGCTGTCTTCTACACCGTCGCTATCAAAAGCTGGGAATGGAGCTTCAGCTTCGGCGTCAACTTCAGGACGGAAGAGCGGGAACCTTATTCCGATCATCGGCACTTAAGCCTCCGCGGGCAGAATGACCTACCCTCCGAAAATGGAGGGTCGGCGAGTCCAGATTATGCTCATCCCCTCGATGCGCCTCAGGGAAGGCAACCGCGATCAGCTCAAGCCCATCAGCGTCGGCACACTGTATTCTGGTCGCGGGCTCATGGAAGGCGGCCTATCGATTCCGGCCGACGTTGCCCAGCCTCCTCACGATGTTCGCGGCGGAGCGTATCCGCTACCTCACACTCCAAGGCCGGAAGGCTAATCCCCGGGCAGCCGATATCACCACTACACCTTCGAGATGGATGAAATGGATGCGAAGGAAGCGAGCCTATGAGTGCTCAACGGTGCACGGCTTCTGGACGAAGTCGCACCATCGCTTCTTGTCCCGGCAGATCCCGCGCCCTCCCGCCAAATCCCGGCTATTTTCCCTCGCCGTGGCGACACGGTGGCGACACAACGCCCGCAGCGGACCTTTTACGGAAATGGCGGTCGGCTACAGTGCTTTGATTCCACGGAAGAAAAGGTGGCGCGCCAAAGGCGATACGAACTAGCTGTACCTTTCAGTTGGGCGGATTCGATAATTTCAAATCTTGCTCATGAGCGCGTGTCGGAATCGGTTGAGACGTGCCCGGGGATGACGGCCCAAAGGCGGCCACCACCACCTCGAAAAGCCATTAAGAGTCAGACGCTGAGGTGCGAGCCCACGGGTCTTGCCTTCGGCAAGCCCGAGGACAGGCTCCGCGAGCCTCGAAGGATGCTCACTTGAGCACGCCCGGACGAGCATCCTTCGAGGCCCGGCTGGCGCCGGGCATCTCAGGATGAGGTCGTTCGGGTGGATGGGGTAGGCCGCCCCCTCACGCGTCCGCCGCGCGCCGCATCGGCGTCGGGCCGGGCGTGTCCTGCGCGGCCCAGCAGGCGACGAGCTGGCTGCCCTTCGGCTCCAGCGGCGGCATCTCCACCCGGCAGCGGTCCATCACCAGCGGGCAGCGCGGGTTGAAGGGGCAACCCTTGGGCGGGTTGAAGGGCGAGGGCAGTTCGCCCTCCAGCACGATGCGGTCCTTCTTCGCCTCCGGGTCGGCCACCGGCGTCGCCGAGAGCAAGGCGCGCGTATAGGGGTGCTTGGGCGCCTCGAAGATGGCCTCGCGTGGGCCGTGCTCGACGGCGCGGCCGAGATACATCACCAGCACCTCGTCGGCCATGTGCCTGACCACGCCGAGGTCATGGCTGACGAACACATAGGCGACGCCGAGGCTCTCCTGCAGCTCGACGAGAAGGTTCAGCACCTGCGCCCGCACGGAGACGTCGAGCGCGGAGACCGGCTCGTCGAGCACGAGTATCTTCGGGCGCAGCACCAGCGCGCGGGCGATGGCGATGCGCTGGCGCTGGCCGCCGGAGAACATGTGCGGGTAGCGCCCGTGATGCTCCGGGCGCAGGCCGACGCGCTTCATCATGTCGAGCGCGCGCTCGCGCCGTTCAGTGGCGGAGAGGGTGGTGTTGACCAGCAGCGGTTCCTCGATCGCCTTGCCCACCGTCTGGCGCGGATTGAGCGACCCATAGGGGTTCTGGAACACCATCTGCACCTCGCCGCGGTAGCGGCGCAGGGTGCGGGCGTCGGCCTCGGCGACGTCGACATCGTCGAGCCGCAGCGAGCCCGAGCCGGGACGCTCGATCATGGTGAGCATGCGGGCCAGCGTCGACTTGCCGGAACCGGATTCGCCGACGATGGCGAGCGTCGAGCGCGGGGCGAGGCGGAAGCTGATGCCGGCCACCGCCTTCACCGTCGCGGACTTGGCCATAAGGCCGCGCGAGACCTCGTAGCTCTGGGCGAGGTCGACCGCTTCCATCACCGCCTGCGCGGCGGCGGATTCGTGCGGGAGATGCTCGTGAGGCTGGTTCATGCGGCAATCTCGTTCAAGCAGCTATTTCCTTGCGCTGCGGCGCACCGTCGACGAGTGGCGTGTGGCACAGCGCGAAGCCGAGCTCGGCGCCCTGGCGGGGCGGCGGCACGGTGCGGCATCTCTCGGTGGCGAAGCGGCAGCGCGGCGAGAACAGGCAGCCCTTCGGCCGGTCCGCCAGTCCCGGCACCACGCCGGGAATGGAGGGCAGCAGGCGCCCATGGGCGCGCTCGGGCAGCGCCGCCAGCAGCGCGGCGGTGTAGGGGTGGTGCGGGTCGCGGAACAGGCCGGCCGTCGCCTGCATTTCCACCTGCTGGCCGGCATAGTGGACGCAGACGCGCTGCGCGGTCTCCGCCACCACGCCCATGTCGTGGGTGATCAGCACCAGCCCCACGCCGCTCTCCCGCTGCAGCCGCAGCAGCAGGTCGAGGATCTGCGCCTGTATCGTCACGTCGAGCGCGGTGGTCGGCTCGTCGGCGATGATCAGCTTCGGCTTGCAGGCGAGCGCCATGGCGATCATCACGCGCTGGCTCATGCCGCCGGAGAGCTGGTGCGGGAAGGCGCGCAGCCGCCGCTCCGGCTCGGGGATGCCGACGAGCTCGAGCAGCTCCACTGCCCGCGCCTGCCGCTGCGCGCGCGAGAGGTCGAGATGCGCCGCCATCGCCTCGCGGATCTGGAAGCCGACCGTGAAGCACGGGTTGAGGCTCGACATCGGCTCCTGGAAGATCATGGCGAGGTCGCGGCCGATGATCTTCCTCCGCTCGCGCGGGGAAAGCGCCAGCAGGTCGCGGCCGTCGAACGTCAATCGGTCGGCGGTGACCTTGGCGGTCCAGGGCAGCAGGCCCATCACCGCCAGCATGGCGACCGACTTGCCGGAACCGGATTCGCCGACGATGGCGACCAGCTCGCCGGGATCGACGTCGAGGTCGACCCCGTCCACCGCCTTGAACGGCCCGCGGCCGGTGGCGAAGGTGACGGAGAGGTTGCGGATGGAGAGGAGGGGGGCGGACATGGCTCAGCTCCTCCGCAGCTTCGGGTCGAGCGCGTCGCGCAGGCCGTCGCCCATCAGGTTGATGGCGACCACGGTGACGAGGATGGCGAGGCCGGGCAGGGTGACGATCCACGGCGCCGAGCGGATGAACTCGCGCGAATCCGCCAGCATCGCGCCCCATTCCGGCGTCGGCGGCTGGGCGCCGAGGCCGAGGAAGCCGAGCGCGGCGGCCTCGAGGATCGCGTCGGAGATACCGAGCGCCGCCTGCACGATCAGCGGCGCCAGGCAGTTCGGCAGCACGGTGACGAACATCAGCCGGATCTTGCCGACGCCCGCCACCTGCGCGGCGACGACATATTCCTTCGACAGTTCGGCGATGGCGGCGGCGCGCACGAGGCGCACATAGCGGGGCAGGTAGACGACGGTCACCGCCACGATGGTGTTGAGCAGGCTCGGGCCGAGCACGGCGACGACGAGGATGGCGAGCACCAGGCTCGGGATCGCCACCACGAGGTCCATGATGCGCATCACCACCACCTCGACGATGCCGCGCATGAAGGCGGCGGCGAGACCGAGCACGATGCCGAGCGCCACCGACACCAGCATCACGGAGAGGCCGATGCCGAGCGAGATGCGCGCGCCGTAGATCAGGCGCGAGAGCACGTCGCGTCCAAGCGCATCGGTGCCGAAGGGGAACGCCCATGTGCCGCCGGCCCAGACCGGCGGCTGCCGCACGAATTGCCGGAACTGCTCGGCCGGCGCATGCGGGGCGATGAGGGGCGCGAAGATCGCCAGCAGGGCGATGAAGACCACCACCATCAGGCCGAGCACCGCGCCGCGGTTCTCGCTGAAGGCGGACCAGAAGGCCCGCAGCGGCGTGATCTCCGGCGGCACCGTCTCGGCGGCGGCGATGACCGCGGTAGCCGAAATCGTGCCTTCGGTGTCGGGGTCGAGCACCAGTTGCGCCGGGCCGGTCGGCATCGGATCGTCGATCGCGGTCTCCTCAGCCATGACGGATCCTCGGATTGATCGCGACGTAGAGCAGGTCGACGATGAGATTGACGAGGATGACGATGGCGGAGATCAGCATGATGCCGCCCTGCAGCGCCGGGTAGTCGCGGCGGGCGATCGATTCGATCAGCCATTTGCCGACGCCCGGCCAGGCGAAGATGGTCTCGGTGAGCACGGCGCCGGCGAGCAGCGTGCCGGTCTGCAGGCCGATCACCGTGACGACCGGGATCAGCGCATTGCGCAGCGCGTGCAGGCCGACGACCCGCAGCGGCGCGAGGCCCTTGGCGCGGGCGGTGCGCACATAGTCCTCGCCCAGCACCTCCAGCATGGAGGAGCGGGTCATGCGGGCGATCACCGCGAGGGGAATCGTGCCGAGCACGATGGAGGGCAGGATGAGATGCGCCACCGCCGCGCCGAAGGCGCCTTCCTGGTCGGAGAGCAGGCTGTCGATCAGCATGAAGCCGGTGACCGGCTCGAAATAGTAGTTGATCAGGTCCATGCGGCCGGAGACCGGCGTCAGCCCGAGATATTCCGACATGAACATGATGAGCAGCAGGCCCCACCAGAAGATCGGCATGGAATAGCCGGCCAGCGCCGCCGTCATCACCGTGTGGTCGAAGATGCTGCCGCGCTTCACCGCCGCCAGCACGCCCGCCGGGATGCCGAGCACCACGGCGAAGAGCAGCGCGCAGATGGACAGTTCCAGCGTCGCCGGGAACAGCACGAGGAACTCGTGCAGCACCGGCGTCTTGGTGACGATGGAGACGCCGAAATCGCCGTGCAGCAGGCCGTTGGCGTAGTCGAGGAACTGCTGCCACACCGGCTGGTCGAGGCCGAGCTCGTGGCGCAGCTGGGCGAGGCGCTCGGGCGCGATGCCGCGCTCGCCGGTGCGCGCCTCGATGGGGTCGCCGGGCACGAGGCGGACGGCGACGAAGGTGACGAACATCAGCGCCACGAAGGTCGGCAGCGTCAGCGCGACGCGGCGGAAAAAGAATCGGAGCATCGAGATCCCGGGCTCGGACAGCCTCCCCCGCGCGCGGACGGTTCCGACGGAACACGGCTCTGCACGGCGGTGGGGAAGGGTGTCGGTCGGAGGCGGCACAAGCCGCGCTCCCGTGTGCGGCACGGGCCGTCCTGCTCAAAGGCAGCGGCCCGGCGGCAGTTTCCAAAACGCACGGTGCCGGCGGAGCGCTCCCTCCGCCGGCACCGGCTGGCTCACTTCAGATCGACGCCGTAGAACTCGTGGCGGCCGAAGGGGCTGACCTTGTAGTCGACCACTTCCTTGCGGGTCGGCTCGTAGACCACCGAGTGGGCGATGGTGAACCAGGGCGCATCTTCCTTGAAGATCACCTGCGCCTGCTCATAGAGCTTGGTGCGCTCGGCGGTGTCGGAGATGGTCTTGGCCTTCTCGATCAGCGCGTCGAAGTCCTTGTTGCACCACTTGGCGAGGTTCTGGCCGCCCTTGCGCGCGGCGGGGCAGCCGAGCAGGAAGAAGAAGTTGTCCGGGTCGCCATTGTCGCCGGTCCAGCCGAGCTGGCCGGTCATGTGCTCGCCTTCCTGCATGCGCTTGCGGTACTCGCCCCACTCATAGGAGACGAGCTTGGCATTGATGCCGAGCTTGGCGAGGTCGGCCTGCATCATCTCGGCGATGCGCTTGGCGTTCGGGTTGTAGGGGCGCTGCACCGGCATCCACCACAGGTCGATGTCGAGCGGGGTCTTCACGCCCGCGTCGGCCAGCATCTTCTTGGCCTTCTCGGGATCGTAGGGGTAGTCCTTCACGTCCTTGTTGTAGGACCAGATGGTCGGCGGGATCGGGTTGATCGCCGCCTGGCCGGCGCCCTGGTAGACGTCCTTGATGATCGCACCCTTGTCGATCGCCATGTTGAAGGCCTGGCGGACCTCCTTCTTGTCGAAGGGGGGCTTCTCGACGTTGAACGCCCAGTAGGCGATGTTGAGGCCCGGCTGCGAGAGCAGGTTGACCGCGGGATCGGTCTTCATGCCGGCGATGTCGGCCGGGTTCGGCGCGATCATCACATGGCACTCGCCCTTCTTCAGCTTGGCGTAGCGCGCGGTCGGGTCGGGGGTGATGGCGTAGACGAGGTTGTCGAGCGCCGGCTTGCCCTCGAAATAGGCCGGGTTGGCCTTGTAGCGGATCACCGCGTCCTTCTGGTAGGCGACGAAGGAGAACGGGCCGGTGCCGACCGGAATCTGGTCGAACTGCTCGGGGGTGCCCTTCTTCAGCAGGAAGTCGGCATATTCCTTCGAATGGACGGTGGCGAAGTCCATGGCGAGGTTCGCCAGCATGGGCGCGTTCGGCCCCTTGAGCACGAACTTCACCGTGTGGTCGTCGACCTTGTCGATGCTGGCGAGCAGGTCGGGCATGCCCATGTCGTTGAAGTAGTCGTAAGCGCCGCCGGTGACCTTGTGGTACGGATTGTCCGGCTTCCACATGCGGTCGAAGGTGAAGATAACGTCGTCGGCGTTGAAGTCGCGGGTCGGCGTGAAGCCGTTGACGCCGGAGTGGAACTTCACCCCCTTGCGCAGCTTGAAGGTGATTTCCTTGCCGTCGTCGCTCACCGTCCAGCTCTCGGCGAGGCCGGGCACCACCTTGGTGGAGCCGCGCTCGAACTCGACGAGCTGATTGTAGACAGGGCGGGCGGCATCGAAGCTGGTGCCGGTGGTATTGAGTGCCGGAGTGAAGTTCTCCGGGCTGCCTTCCGAGCAGTAGACGAGCGTTTTGGCGGCGAAGGCGGGCGCGGCGAATGCCGTGAGCATGGCAGCCGCCAAGGCCACTTTGGTAGTGATGACCGACATGAAAAGTCCCCTCTAACGGACAGCGCGGGCGTGGCGTGCCCATTGCGTGGGCCGGCCTATTGTTTGATCGCCGCGGTCCTGTGACGCACTCAAACACGGTTCAGAAAATTGCGCAATGACACTTACCCCCCCGACCTAAGTCGCATGACGTACGGGAGTAGGGGCGCTACGGCGGGTTGTTTCACGCGCCGGGATGCACGCCGTCGTGCGAAGTTGTAAGACCGTCGGGCCGGCGCCATCGTCGGGTCATGTCGCCGTGCCGTTCGGGAGACGTCTCATGAGTGCCGCGCCGTCCACAGCTCTCGCCGCCGCCCCGGCGGCTTCCGCCAAATCCGTCCGGGCCAGCTTCGACTGGAGCGATCCGTTCCATCTCGACGGGCAGCTTACCGAGGAGGAGCGGCTGGTGCGCGACACCGCGCGCGACTATGCGCAGGAGAAGCTGGCGCCGCGCGTAACCTCCGCCTTCATGGAGGAGCGCTTCGACCGCGAGATCATGAACGAGATGGGCGAGCTCGGCCTGCTCGGCCCCACCATTCCCGAGGAATATGGCGGCGCCGGCCTCGGCTACGTGTCCTACGGGCTGGTGGCGCGCGAGGTGGAACGGGTCGATTCGGGTTACCGCTCGGCGATGAGCGTGCAGTCCTCGCTCGTCATGCACCCGATCAACGCCTATGGCACCGAGGCGCAGAAAAAGAGGTTTCTGCCGAAACTCGCCACCGGCGAATGGATCGGCTGCTTCGGCCTGACCGAGCCGGATGCCGGCTCCGACCCCGCCGGCATGCGCACCCGCGCCGAGAAGATCGACGGCGGCTACAGGCTGACCGGCTCGAAGATGTGGATCACCAACTCGCCCATCGCCGACGTGGCGGTGGTGTGGGCGAAGTCCGCGGCGCATGACAACGACATTCGCGGCTTCCTGGTCGAGCGCGGCGCCAAGGGCTTCTCGACGCCGAAGATCGAGAACAAGCTGTCGCTTCGCGCCTCCATCACCGGCGAGATCGTGCTCGACGGCGTCGAGGTGCCGGAGGAGAGCCTGCTGCCGGGCGCCTCGGGGCTGAAGGGGCCGTTCGGCTGCCTCAACCGCGCGCGCTTCGGCATCGGCTGGGGCACGATCGGCGCGGCGGAAGCCTGCTACGCCTCGGCGCGGCAGTACACGCTCGACCGCAAGCAGTTCGGCAAGCCGCTGGCGGCGACGCAGCTCATCCAGAAGAAGCTCGCCGACATGGCGACCGAGATTGCGCTCGGGCTCCAGCTCGCTTTGCGCGCCGGGCGGCTGTTCGACGAGGGGCAACTCCCCGTCGAGGCCATCTCCATGCTGAAGCGCAACAATTGCGGCAAGGCGCTCGACATCGCCCGCCTCGCCCGCGACATGCACGGCGGCAACGGCATCTCCGCCGAGTTCCCGGTGATGCGCCACATGGTGAACCTCGAGACGGTCAACACCTATGAGGGCACGCACGACATCCACGCGCTGATCCTCGGCCGCGCGATCACCGGGCACCAGGCGTTCTTCTGAGGGGGCTCGAACAGGGTTGTCATCCCTGGGCTTGACCCGGGGATCCACGCTTCTTCGCGCACCGGAAAGACGTGGATGGCCGGGTCGATCCCGGCCATGACGGTGTGAGTGCGGGAGGTCGCCTAACCCTCCGCCGCCAGCGCAGCGATCAGCATCTGCGCGGTGGCGGGGTTCATGGCGAGGGGGATGTCGTAGACCAGCGCCACCCGCATCAGCGCCTTGACGTCGACATCGTGCGGCTGGGCGGTGAGCGGGTCGACGAAGAACACCAGCGCCCGCACGCGGTTCTCGGCGATCAGCGCGCCGATCTGCTGGTCGCCGCCGAGCGGGCCGCTCTTCAGCCGGGTGAGCCGCAATTCGGGACAGGCTTCGAGGATGCGCCCGCCGGTGGTGCCGGTGGCGACGATCTGGAAGCGGGCGAGGACATGGCGGTGGGCGATCGCCCACGCCACCATCTCGTCCTTCTTGCTGTCATGGGCGACGAGGCCGAGCAGGCCCGGCCCGAGGGATTCGCCAAGGGTCATGCGCGGCTCGTCATGCGTCAGATGTTGTACATCAGGTCGGCGTCGGGTGTGTCGGCGAACACGATCATGTCCTGCAGCGACATGCCGTCGAGGATCTCCGACATGGCGTCGCGCACCTTGCTCATGGTGATGCGCACCGAGCAGGTGGCGAGGTCCTCGCAGTCCTGGCACGGCACATAGGCGCTCTTGCTCGCGCAACTGATCGGGGCGAGGGGGCCGTCGAGGGTGCGGATGATGTGGCCGATGCGAATCTCGCGCGGGGTCTTGGCCAGCGCATAGCCGCCGCCCGGCCCCTTCTTCGAGCGCAGCATGCCGGCATTGCGCAGTTCGAGCAGGATGGCGTCGAGGAACTTCTTGGGGATGTTGTTCGCGGTGGCGATCTCCTGGCCCATGGCGCTCGAGCCCGGCTCGATCCGCGCCAGATAAAGCATCGCCTTCAGGCCGTACTTGCCCTTGTTGGTCAGCATGTCCGTTCAAAAATCCCGGCGCGCGGCGGAAGCGAATCTCCCGCCGGCAGCATGCCATATAGATGGTAGATCAGCCGGATTTTCACCAGAAGGCGAATCTCAGCGTGCGGCCTCCACGGCGGCGACCTGCGGTGCGGACGGCCCTTGGCCGAACGGATGGGCAAAGAGGACCGCGCCGATGATCGCGGCATAAGCGAGCGCGAACAACAGCTTGTCACGATAGCGGCGGGCGCCGGCCTCTCTCATCGGTTCCTCTCCGAGTGAAGAGGATAATCTATAAACAATGTGGGATTTTGTAAAGGAAGGCGCGCTCAGCTCAGCGCCGCGGCCTCGAAGGCGGCGGTAAAGGCGGCGACGCGGCGGTCGATGCGGATGTCGGAGGTGCGCAGCGGCCGCACCAGCGACAGCCCCTCCAGCGAGCGGGCGCGGGAGAGCGCGACATAGGCCTGACCCGCCGCGAAGGCGCCGCTGTCGAAATCGATGCGCACGTCGTCCAGCGTCAGGCCCTGCGCCTTGTGCACCGTCACCGCCCAAGCCGGGACGAGGGGAAGCTGGGTATAGGTGCCGACCACCTTGGCGGCGACCTTTCCAGTCGTCTCGTCCCAGTCGTAGCGGATGCGCTCCCAACTGGTGCGCTCGATCTCGACGAGGCCGGCGCCGTCGAGCCGCACATAGGCGCGGTCATGCGCCAGCCCGGTGATGGTGCCGACCGAGCCGTTGACCCACTGCTTCTCGGGATCGTTGCGCACCGTCATGACGCGGGCGCCTACCTTCAGCACCAGCGTCTCGGGGACGGGCAGCCGGTCATTGGCGAGGTCGAACTCGCCCTCGCTCTTGCCCTCATAGACGCGCCCGTCGTCGGCCAGCGCCGAGAGGCCGCGTTGGTTGTAGGCGTCGACACGCATGTTCGTCGGCGCCAGCACCACCGGGATGCGGCCCGGCCGGTGCTCGCCGAAGGAGGCTTCGTTGATCGCCGCGACGGCCTCGTGGACGTAGCGGCCCGACCGCAGCGACGCGAGGTGGGAGACGAAATAGCTGTCGGTCTGGCGGTGCACCTGCAGGAACGGCAGCCGGGCCGGCTCCACTTCCCGCAGCACGCGGGCATCGAAGGCGAAGGGACCCTCATAGCCGAGATGGCCGAGGATCTCGCGCTCGGTTTGCGGCACGACGGGCGGCAATTGCAGGAAGTCGCCGACGAGCACCACCTGCACCCCGCCGAAGGGCGCCGGATCGCCGCGGGCGATACGCAGGCAGCGGTCGACCGCGTCCAGCACGTCGGCGCGCACCATCGACACCTCGTCGATGACGAGGCGCTCCAGCTTCTTCATCAGAGTGCGCTTCGGCGAGCGCGGCTTGACCTGGTCGGGATCGACGAGGCGCGGCGGCAGGCCGAAGAAGGAATGGATGGTCTGCCCGCCGAGCTGCAGCGCCGCGACGCCGGTCGGCGCCAGGAAGGCCTGCCGCCCGCCGCCGTGGCGCCGAAGCGCGTGCAGGAAGGTGGTCTTCCCCGTGCCGGCGCCGCCCAGAACCATGACGATGGGCGCGCCCTCGCGCACCTTCGCCAGCGGCCCGGCGAAGGCATCGTCGGGCACGGCGGGTCGAATCGGCAGGCTCGGCTTGGCGTTCATCGGCGCAATGGAGCACAGGAGGGAGGGCAGGGCGAATGTTGGGAGGGCTTCCGTGGACCGTCATCCCCGGGCTTGGCCCGGGGATCCACGACTTGGGCCGGTCGCGCGGCGTTTCCGAAGACGTGGATGGCCGGGTCAAGCCCGGCCATGACGGCGTGCGAGCGGATCGCGTCCGACCAATCCTCTTGACGATATTCAATGCGTCTTGATCAGCACCAGCCCGATGACGATCAGCACGGCGGCGACGATGCGCTCGCGCCTCAGCGGCTCGTGCAGCACGATCACCGCGATCGCCGCGCCGAACAGCACGCTGGATTCGCGCACGGCGGCGACAAGGCCGATCGGCGCCTTGGTCATCGCCCAGACGGCGATCCAGTAGGAGGTGAGCGACATTGCCGCGCCCGCGACGCCCGGGCCGACGAAGGATAGCGTCGAGGCGATCGCCCGCCGCCCCTTCCAGGCGAGGCCGAGGGCGGTGACGGTGACGCCGTCCAGCACGAACAGCCAGGCGGCGTAGAGGTGCGGGCTGGCGGCGGCGCGCGCGCCCATGCCGTCCACCAGCGTGAAGCCGGTGATGGTGAGGCCGCAGATCAGCGCGAGGCGTAGCGCCGTGCGGTCGAAGGCGGCGGCGCCGCGCCGGCGCCAGGCGATGGTGAGGATGCCGAAGGCCAGCAGCACCACGCCGAGGAAGGCCTGCAGGTCGATCGCCTCGCCGATCAGCGTCACCGACAGGATGGTGGTGAGCAGCGGTGCGCTGCCGCGGGCGATGGGGTAGACAAGCCCCATGTCGGCGCGCCGGTAGGCGCCGGTCAGCGTCAGGTAGTAGACGACGTGGAGCAGCAGGGCGGCGATGATCCACGGCCAGACATGCAGCTCCGGCAGGCCAAGATAGAGCGCGATCGGCAGGGCGATGACGCCGCAGGCGGCGTTGACCAGCACCACCGCGAGGAAGGGATCGAGCCTGATCTTGAGGACGGCGTTCCAGCCCGCATGCATGGCGGCGCCGGCGATCACCGCCATGAAGACGTGGGGTTCCATGGATGCGGGATAGGCTTGAGGGGGCGATTCGTGAATCGCTACGTTCGTTGGAAGCTTAGCCGGAGAAGGTCGCGGCGCGCCGCTTATTTCCTGCGTCGCCCCGGACGATCCGGCACGCCGTCATCCCCGGGCTTGGCCCGGGAATCCGCGACTTTTCGCATGCGCTGATCAAGGCGTGGATGCCCGGGCCGAGCCCGGGCATGACGTTCGACGAGGGAGCGGCCGCCTTCGAGGGGCGGCCCCGCCTCACACGCCGAGCTGGGTGACGAACTTGGTGTTCACATAGGCTTCCATCGCCTCGGTGCCGCCTTCCGAGCCGTAGCCGGAATCCTTGATGCCGCCGAACGGCACCTCGGGCAGGGCGAGGCCGTGATGGTTGATCGACACCATGCCGCTCTCGACCCGGCGGGCGAACTCGTCGGCGCGGGTGCCGGAGGTGGTGTAGGCATAGGCGGCGAGGCCGTAGGGCAGGCGGTTCGCCTCCTCGATCACCGCCTCGGTGGAGGAGAACGGCATGATCGGCACGATCGGCCCGAAGGGCTCCTCGTTGAGGATGCGGGCGTCGGCCGGCAGGTCGGTCAGCACGGTGGGCTGGAAGAAATAGCCCTTGTTGCCGATGCGGGCGCCGCCGGTGCGCAGGGTCGCGCCCTTGGCGACGGCGTCGGCGGTGAGCGCCTCCATCGCCTCGACGCGGCGGGCATTGGCGAGCGGGCCCATGCGCACGCCGTCCTCGAGGCCGTTGCCGACCTTCACGCCCTGCACGGCCTCGGTGAAGCCATCGACGAAGCGCGAATAGATGTCCTCATGCACGAGGAAGCGCGTCGGCGAGACGCAGACCTGCCCGGCATTGCGGAACTTGGCGCCAGAGAGCAGCTTCACCGCCACCTCGACGTCGGCGTCCTCGAACACCACGGCCGGGGCATGGCCGCCGAGCTCCATGGTGACACGCTTCATATGCGCACCGGCGAGCGCGGCGAGCTGCTTGCCCACCACGGTCGAGCCGGTGAAGGTGATCTTCTTCACGATCGGGTGCGGGATCAGGTAGCTGGAGATTTCCGCCGGCACGCCGAAGACGAGGTTGATCACGCCCTTGGGCAGACCGGCATCCTCATAGGCCTTCACCAGCGCGGCGCAGCTCGCCGGGGTCTCCTCCGGCCCCTTGAGGATGATCGAGCAGCCGGCGGCAAGCGCGGCGGAAATCTTGCGCACCGCCTGGTTGATCGGGAAGTTCCACGGCGTGAAGGCGGCGACCACGCCGACCGGCTCGCGGTGGACGATCTGCTGCACGCCCGCCGCGCGGGCGGGGATCAGCCGGCCATATTGGCGGCGGCCTTCCTCGGCGAACCAGTCGATGATGTCGGCGGCGGCCTGGGTCTCCAGCCGCGCCTCGGGGAGCGGCTTGCCCTGCTCCATGGTCATGATGCGGGCGATGTCCTCGGTCCGCTCGCGCAGGATCTCGGCCGCCTTGCGCATCAGCTTGTAGCGCTCGTGCGGGGCGACGTGGCGCCAGGTGGAAAAGCCCTTCCCGGCGGCCACGAGCGCGGCGTCGAGGTCGGCGCGGCTCGCATGCGCCAGCGTGCCGATGACCTCCTCGGTCGCCGGGTTGACGATCGGCTGGCTGGCGGCGCCGCCGTCATGCCCGTGCCCCTCGCGCCACTGGCCGTCGATGAAGAGGAGGACGTCGGGATAGGAGACGGTGGACTGCATGGCCGGACCTTTCGGGCGTGGGGGTGGGCCATACCTAATACCGCCGGCGCGCCGCGAAAAGGGGCAGTCGGGGCCTGCCACGCGGGAACCTGAGCCCGGCTCGCTCGTTCACGAGGGAAGGCCGCCGGTATCCGGCGCCGGAGTGCGAGGGTGACGATGACCCTGACCGATGCCGATGTGGACGCGCTGCTGCGCCTGGCCGCCGCCGCCGTCATCGGCATGGTGATCGGCATCAACCGCGACCTGAAGGGCAAGCCGACGGGCATGCGCACGCTCGGACTGGTCTGCATGGGCGCGACTTTGGTGTCGCTCGCGGCGATCCGGGTCACCGACCTCGCCCAGCACCCCGACGCCATGAGCCGCGTGGTGCAGGGCATCCTGCAGGGCGTGCTCACCGGGGTCGGCTTCATCGGCGCCGGGGTCGTGCTGCGCGACCCGGAGGCGCTGGAGGTGCACGGCCTGACGACGGCCGCCACCGTGTGGGTGACGGCGGCGCTGGGCATCGCCTGCGCGCTCGGCGACTGGCACCTGATCGCGCTCGGCGTGGTCATCACGCTGGTGCTGCTGGTGGTGGTGAACCCGCTGGAGCGGGTGATCGAGCGCCGGGCTCGGAAGCCGAGGTCGCGGGTCTCGGACGAGAACCGGCATCCGCAGCCGGAAGGAAGAGGGACGACGCATGCCGACCGTTGATCGCCTGCGCGAGGACATCAACCGGGGCCGCACCGGTGACAAGGTGCCGTTCCATGATCCCGCCGCCGCGCCGCTTGGCACCGATGACGAGGCCGCCGGCACGCCGCCGACGCCCGAGGACGTCGCGACGGCGCATGCCGCCGAGATCGGCGGCGATGCGCGCCGCGGCCCGGCGGTGACGGATGAGCGTTCGCGCTCCTATGACGGGCAGGCGCCCGACACCCTGCCCGGCAGGGTACCCACCCCCTGGCCCGGCGGGCGCCGCCGCAACCGGCGGGCCGCCTTCATGCTGCTGGGCGCGGTCATCGCCATGGGCGCGCTGCTGTCGGTCTGGGCGGCGCTGATGTCCTGATCCCCATTGTCCCCGCGCCGATGAAACGGGAAGATGCGGCAGGCCGGTACCGGCCTGTTCGCATTGGGGGGGAAGGATGAATCGTTCGGGGGCGTTCAGCCGTCGTGCCTTGCTGGTCGGCGGCGCGGCGAGCGCCGGCGTCGCGCTGGTCGGTCCGGGCCTTGCCGAGGAGGCGACGACCTCCTCACCGCTGCCCCCGGCGCCCGACCGCTGGGACAGCCTGAACCGCCTCACCAATGGTGCACTGCTGCGGCCGACCGACGCCCGCTTCGCCAACGAGGCGCTGCCCAACAATCTGCGCTACCGCCACATACGGCCCGAGGGCATCGCGCCCTGCGCCTCGCCGCAGATGGTGGCGGATGTGCTGCGCTGCTGCCGCGACTACGACGTGCCCTTCGCGCTGCGTGGCGGCGGGCATTCCTATGGCGGTTATTCCTCCAGCCGCGGGCTGGTGATCGACCTCTCGCCGATGAACGGCATCGACTACGACGCCGCCACCGGCCAGGTGCGGGTCGAGGCGGGCGCACTGAACCACGAGGTCTACGCGGCGCTGCGCGAGGCGGGGCGGATGATCACCCATGGCCGCTGCCCGAGCGTGGGCGTCGCCGGCTTCCTGCTCGGCGGCGGCATCGGCTTCAACATGCGCCGGCTCGGCGTCGGCTGCGACCTGCTAACGGGCGCCCAGATCGTCACCGCCGACGGCCGGGTGCGTGACGTCTCGGCGGACAGGGAGCCGGATCTGTTCTGGGCGCTGCGCGGCGGCGGGGGCGGTATTTTCGGGGTCAGCACCGCCTTTACGCTACGCACCGTGCCGGCCGACGAGCGCCTCACCGTCTTCCGCATCGTCTGGCGCGACAAGACGCTCGATGTCGCCAAGGCGCTGTTCACCACCGCCGAGATGGCGCCGCTCTCCTTCGGCTCGCGCATCGCCCTGGCGGGGTGACACCGGCGCTGGTGCAGCAGGGACGGCAGGTGCCGGTGACCCTGCTCGGCCAGTTCGCCGGCAGCCAGGACGAGCTGATGCGCCTGCTCGCCCCCGTCTATGCCGTCGCCGCGCCCGACTTCACCGACATCAAGCAGCTGCCCTATTGGGAGGGGCAGGACTTCCTCGTCGAGGCCGGCGAGCCGGGCTGGTACCGCGAGCGCTCCGCTTTCCTGGCCGCGGCGCCCACGGCCGCCTTCCTGGAGGCTTCATTCCAGCGCCTGCAGCAATGGCCCGGCACCGGCGCACAGAGCTCGCTATTCTTCTTCCAGACGGGCGGTCGGATCAACGAGAAGGCGCCGGACGAGACCGCTTTCGTGCATCGCCAGACCCGCTGGCTGGCGGTGGTCGGGGCGAACTGGAGCGAGGACGACAATCTGCGGCCCGAGGTGACGGGCCGGGCTTTCGAGTGGCAGGACGAGCTCTTTGCCACGCTTGGCAGCCATGGCGGGCGAGGCGCCTTCGTGAACTTCCCCGACCCGGCGCTCGGCGACTGGCGCCGGCGCTATTACGGCACCAATCTCGACCGCCTCATGCAGGTGAAGCTCGCGGTCGATCCGAACAATGTCTTCCACTTCCAGCAGTCGCTGTAGCGGCGGGCCGTGTCGTCAGGCACTCCTACTGATGACCGTCATCCTGAGGTACCCGGCCAGAGGCCGGGCCTCGAAGGATGCTCGTCCGGGTGCGCTTGAGCGACCATCCTTCGAGGCTCGCTCCGCTCGCACCTCAGGATGACGGTGCATTGCGGGGCAAGCCGAAAGGCTGGTTCCCCGGGTCAAGCCCGGGGATGGGGGAGGATGGAATCAGGCGGCGCGCTCAGCGCGTGTCCCGCAGGATCTCGCGCTTGCCGGCATGATTGGCGGGGCCGACGATGCCCTCGTTCTCCATCCGCTCCATGATCGAGGCGGCCCGGTTGTAGCCGATCTGCAGCCGGCGCTGGATGTAGGAGGTCGATGCCTTCTTGTCGCGCATGACCACGGCGACCGCCTGGTCGTAGAGGTCGCCGGGCTCGGCGCCCATCTCGGTCTTGTCGAAGACGGCTGCGTCTTCAGTGATCGGCTCCTCGTCGTCCTCGGCGGTGACCTCGTCGAGATATTCCGGCCGCGCCTGGCATTTCAGGTGCTCGACGACGCGCTCGACTTCCTGGTCCGAGACGAAGGGACCGTGGACGCGCGAGATGCGCCCGCCGCCGGCCATGTAGAGCATGTCGCCCTGGCCGAGCAGCTGCTCGGCGCCCATCTCGCCCAAAATCGTGCGTGAATCGATCTTCGACGTCACCTGGAAGGAGATGCGGGTCGGGAAGTTGGCCTTGATGGTGCCGGTGATGACGTCGACCGAGGGGCGCTGGGTGGCCATGATCAGGTGGATGCCGGCGGCGCGGGCCATCTGCGCGAGGCGCTGGATCGCGCCCTCGATCTCCTTGCCGGCGACCATCATCAGGTCGGCCATCTCGTCGACCACGATCACGATGTAGGGCAGGGGAGCGAGATCCATGATCTCCTCCTCCTCGATGACCTCGCCGGTCTCGCGGTCGAAGCCCTTCTGCACCGTGCGGGTGATGATCTCACCCTTGGCGGCGGCCTCCGCCACGCGGGCGTTGAAGCCGTCGATGTTGCGCACGCCGAGGCGGCTCATCTTGCGGTAGCGGTCCTCCATCTCGCGCACCGCCCATTTGAGGGCGACGATCGCCTTCTTGGGGTCGGTGACAACGGGGGTGAGGAGGTGCGGGATGCCCTCATAGACCGAGAGTTCCAGCATCTTCGGGTCGATCATGATCAGCCGGCACTGATCCGGGCGGTGCCGGTAGAGCAGGCTCAGGATCATGGTGTTGATGGCGACCGACTTGCCCGAGCCGGTGGTGCCGGCGACCAAGAGGTGCGGCATGCGGGCGAGGTCGACGATCACCGGCTCGCCGCCGATGGTCTTGCCGAGCGCGATGCCGAGCTTGGCCTTGGCGCCCTCGAATTCGTGGCTCGCCAGCATCTCGCGCAGCCACACCGTCTCGCGGCGCTGGTTGGGCAATTCGATGCCGATGACGTTGCGCCCTTCCACCACCGCGACGCGGGCGGAGAGCGCGCTCATGGAGCGGGAGATGTCGGCCGAGAGGCCGATGACGCGGCTCGACTTGATGCCGGGCGCCGGCTCCAGCTCGTAGAGCGTGACGACGGGGCCGGGATTGGCGTCGATGATCTCGCCGCGCACGCCGAAATCGTGCAGCACCTGCTGCAGCTTCACCGAGTTGCGGTCGAGGAACTCGGCCGAGAGCTCGTAATCCGGCTCGTTCGCCGGCACTTCGGTGAGAAGCTCCAGCGGCGGCAGCTCATATTCGGCGGTCTCGACGGGAGCGGGACGCGGCGCAGGCGCCGGGCGAGGCGCGACGACCGGCGCCGCCGCCTTCGGGGGCTCGGGCGCGCGGACGGGTGCCGGCGCGACGCCGGGAACCGGAGCCGACGCGGGTTCGGGCGCCGGGGCGGGCACCATGCCGACCATCGGCCAGGAGAAGGAGACCTCAGCCGGGGTCACGCTGTAGCCGAAACCGGGCAGGGAAGCGGCCGGCGGCACGGCGGCGGGCGCCTCGACGACGGGGATCTGCGGCGCGGACGCGGCCTCGATCGCCTGCGCGACGAAGGCGACGTCGGTTTCTTCCTCGTCCTCCTCCGGGAAATCGTCGCCGAAGGCCTCGGCGAAATCCGCCTCCTCGTCCTCGTCATAGGAGACGAAGCGGTCGTTCCCAGCCTGTTCGGCGAGATAGGCCTCCTCGGCCTCCTCCATCGCCTCGGCGGGATCGTTGGCAGCGGCGAACTCCTCCGGCATCCAGGCCGGCGGCTCGTCCTGCGGCGCGGGCATCACCGGCGGCACGTCCCAGCCGAGCTGGATCATGCCGGCGATCTGGCGGATCGAGCGCGGCGCCTCGGCGGGCATCTCCGCCGCCGGCGGGTCGAACGGTGTCACGTCGGCCGGGCTCAAATCGGCCGGGGTCGGCTGGGCCGAGAGCGCACGGCGGGCATGGGCGGCGATCAGCGCCTTCGGCACGGCGCCGAGCGGCGGCTTGCGCGGCGGCACGCGCAGCACCGGCGTCTGCGAGGGACGCGGCGGGATCGCGGTCGCGGTTGTGGGCTCGGGCAGCGCCGGCACGGGTTCCGGCGCCGGCTGGCGCAGCAGATAGTCCGGCGTGCGGGTGAAGCGGGTGTTCGGCGGCATGCTGAAGGGCTGCAGCCAGCTCGGCACCATCGTACCCATCGTCGGCGCCACCGCCGGCTTCTTACCCTTGGGCGCCGGCGGGGCGTGCGTGACCTGTGGGTTGGCCCGCGAGAACTGGTGCGTCGTGCGGGGCGGCTCCCCGGTAGTGGAAGCCTTGTCCGCCTTGGGATCGGAGGGACGCGCCGGATTACGCATGGACGCCAGAACCTTTGCCGCTGCTGCCGTTGGGCCTATGGCCCGCGGTGCCTCGGGGGCGCCGTCGTGCCGTGCTCCATGGTTAGGAGCACAGCGTTAATGAAGGGTATGGAGCAGCGGGTTTTCCCCGGCCTGTGGCGTCGTTGCTACGGGAACCTTCGGCCGCCGTCCGACCCCTTATCCAGCAAAGCGTCCTCATCCTGAGGTGCGAGCGCAGCGAGCCTCGAAGGATGGTCGTCTGAGCGCACCCGAACGAGCATCCTTCGAGGCCCGGCCTTCCGGCCGGGCACCTCAGGATGAGGTTGTTCGGATGCGAGAGCTCTCAGACCGGCAGGCCGAGCGTGGCGCGGATTTCCGGCGCCATCAGGTCGTGCGTCTCGGGGTGCTTCATCATGTAGCGGCCGAACACCGAGCAACGCGGGATCACCGACAGGCCGCGCTGGCGGGCGCTGGCGAGCCCGGCCTCGACGAGGCGGGTGGCAAGGCCCTTGCCGCCGAGCTCGGGCGGGACTTCCGTGTGGGTGAAGATGATGTGGTCCGGTGCGAGTATGTACTGCGCGACGGCGAGGTGGCCATCCTGCTCGATCTCGAAGCGGTCGGCTCCGCGGTTGTCGCGGACCGGGACTTCGCCGTTCATGCTCATGATCTGCTCCTTGGGTGCGCCGCGTTTATGAGTGAAATCGTATCGGGCGCGATTGGGATATTGTCGACCAAAACGGCCGCCGCGTCGCCCCCCTTCATTGCGTGGGGTGAATTTATCGGCTGCCTCCGATATAGGGCGCGGGGATCCATCCGGAAGGCTCGTCGATGTCCGCACACACACGCCGCCTGCCGCACGCCGATCTGCTCGCGGCGCTGGAGACCCGCCGTTCGGTGCCCGCCGCGGGCCTGTGCGAGCCCGGTCCGTCTGCCGACGAGGTGCGGCGGCTGCTCGCCATCGCCGCCCGCGTTCCGGACCATGCCATGCTGGTGCCGTGGCGCTTCATCCTGATCGAGCGCGAGGCACGGGGCGAGATCGGCGCGCTTCTCGCCGACGCCTATCGCGCTGGCAACCCGCAGATGCCGCCGGAGAAGCGCGAGAAGTTCGCCGGCATCATGTCGCGGCTTTTCCCCGCGCCGCTGGCCATCGTCGTGGTGAGCCGGCCGAACCGCGAGACGATGATCCCCGTGGTCGAGCAGGAGATGTCGGCCGGCGCCGTGTGCCTCAATTTGCTGCACGGCGCGCAGGCGCTCGGCTTTTCCGGCATCTGGGTGACGGGCTGGGCGGCGACCAACGACGAGGCGCAGCGCATCCTCGGGGTAGGCGAGGGCGAGCGCGTCGCCGGCATCGTCCATATCGGCACGGCGAAAGAGCCGCCCGCGGAGCGCCCACGCCCGGAGGTGGAGGCACTGGTCACGCGCTGGGCGAAGCCGGGGTGAGCTTCAAAGCAGAAGGCCGCCCCGGCTGCCCGGGACGGCCTCTCTTCTGGCGCTTCCTCGAAGGGGCGATCAGGCCGCCGCGGCCTGGGCCTGCTTGGCCTCGCGGCGGCGGGCGGTCAGGATGAACTCGGTGTAGCCGTTGGGCTGCGTGCGGCCCTCGAAGACCAGGTCGCGCGCGGCACGGAAGGCGACGCCGTCATAGGCGGGGGCCATCGGCTCGTAGAGCGGATCGCCCTCGTTCTGCGCATCGACGACCTTGGCCATGCGGCGCAGCGTCTCCTCGACCTGCGCCTCGGTGACCACGCCGTGCAGCAGCCAGTTGGCGACGTGCTGGGAGGAGATGCGCAGCGTGGCGCGGTCTTCCATCAGCCCGACATCGTGGATGTCCGGCACCTTGGAGCAGCCGACGCCCTGGTCGATCCAGCGCACGACATAGCCGAGGATGCCCTGGATGTTGTTGTCGAGCTCCTCCTGCACCGCCGCCGGCTCCCAATTGCCGCGGTCGACGACCGGGATGGTCAGCAGGTCGTGCTTCGAGGCGCGGGGACGCAAACGCAACTCCTCCTGGCGCTTGAACACGTCCACCTTGTGGTAGTGCAGCGCGTGCAGCGTGGCGGCGGTCGGCGAGGGCACCCAGGCGGTGTTGGCGCCGGCCAGCGGGTGGGCGATCTTCTGCTGGAGCATGTCGGCCATGCGGTCGGGCATCGCCCACATGCCCTTGCCGATCTGGCCGTGGCCGTCGAGATGGGCTTCGAGGCCCGCATCGACGTTGTTGTCCTCATAGGCCTTGATCCAGGCCTGCGCCTTCATCTCGTTCTTGCGCACCATCGGGCCCACCTCGATCGAGGTGTGGATCTCGTCGCCGGTGCGGTCGAGGAAGCCGGTGTTGATGAAGACGACGCGCTCGCGGGCGGCGCGGATGGCGGCGGAGAGGTTGGCGCTGGTGCGGCGCTCCTCGTCCATGATGCCGATCTTCAGCGTGTTGGTCTCGAGGCCGAGCACCTTCTCGACCGCGGCGAACAGCTCGCAGGCGAAGGCGACCTCGTCCGGGCCGTGCATCTTCGGCTTGACGATGTAGACCGAGCCGGTGCGGCTGTTGCGCAGCCGGCCGGTGCCCTTGAGGTCGTGCAGCGCGATCAGCGAGGTGACCGCCGCGTCGAGAACGGTCTCGGGGATCTCGTTGCCGTCGGCGTCCAGCACCGCGTCGGTCATCATGTGCTGGCCGACATTGCGCACCAGCATCAGGCTGCGCCCGTGCAGGGTGAGCGTGGAGCCGTCGGCGGCGGTGTAGTGGCGGTCGGCGGCGAGGCTACGCTCCACCGTCTCGCGGCCCTTGGCGAAGCTGGCGCTGAGCGTGCCCTTCATCAGGCCGAGCCAGTTGCGATAGACCAGCACCTTGTCCTCGGCATCGACCGCCGCGACGCTGTCCTCGCAGTCGACGATGGTGGTGACCGCCGCCTCGATGACGATGTCGGCGATGCCCGCCGGGTCGGTCTTGCCGATGCGGTGGTGGCGGTCGATCAGCACGTCGATGTGCAAGCCGTTATTGACCAGCAGGATGGAGGAGGGCGCGCCCGCCTCGCCGCTGGAGCCGGCGAACTGGCTGGCGTCCTTCAGGCCGATGGTGCGGCCGTTCTTCAGCTCGGCGACCAGCTTGCCCTCGTTGACGCGATAGGCGGCGACATCGGCATGACTGCCGGCGGCGAGCGGCACGCTCTCGTCGAGGAAGGCGCGGGCGCGCTCGATCACGCGCTGGGCGCGCACGGGGTTGAAGCCGTTGGAGCGGCTGGCGCCATTGGCCTCGGGCAGGGCGTCGGTGCCATAGAGCGCGTCATAGAGGCTGCCCCAGCGGGCATTCGCCGCGTTCAGCGCGTAGCGGGCATTGGTGACGGGCACCACGAGCTGCGGGCCGGGAATGCGGGCGAGCTCGTCGTCCACCTTCGCGGTGACGACCTCGAAGGGCTCGGGCTCCGGCAGCAGGTAGCCGATCTCGGCCAGGAACACCTCGTAGGCGACGGGATCGACCGGCTTGTTGCGGTGGGCGCGGTGCCAGGCGTCGATCTGCGCCTGCAACTCGTCGCGGCGCGCGAGCAGCTCGGCGTTGCGCGGCGCGAAGGTGCCGACCACCCCGGCAAAGCCATTCCAGAAGGCGGCGGCCACGACCCCCGTGTCTGGTATGACTTCATTATTGATGAAGTCATACAGCGCGGTGTCCACCTTCAGGCCGGCGACGTCGGTATGGCTCATGGCGTTCCCTTTTTTCGACTGGCGGCCGGCCGCCCCGAACGGACTCCGGCTGATTGTGCTATGCGGCGTACATGGGTGCGGCGCAATACCGCACTTAGTCGGATCGCGTCCCCTCAGCAAGGGCCGACATCTGCGTCTGCGGCATGGCAGAACTGCATGATATCGCAGGCTTAATCCGGTTTTTCCAGGTCGACAGAATACCAGATACGTTGACCGTATCCTGCCAGCTCCGCGGCATGCCGCATTGCAAAAACACCCAGGAAAATCGCCGGTTTCTCGTCGAGAGAGCCGGATGTTTCGACTTCGCCGGCTCGCTTGATGAAGGTGCCACCCCGAGACGCCCGGCGATCGCCGGGGCCGCGCGGCCGGGTCTGACCCCAACCCGTCGTGCGGCGCGCCTAGCTTTCGCCCCGGGATGGCAAAGCTCTCCTCCCGCCTCATCCCGCCCGGGATGACGCGGGAGGCCGTTCAGAACTGTGCGGTCTCGGTCGATTCCTTCATCGCCGTCGTCGCGCTGGTGCCTTCGCTGAGCACGGTGGCGATGGCGTCGAAATAGGAGGTGCCGACCTCGCGCTGGTGGCGGGTGCCGGTGAAGCCCCGGCTTTCCGCCGCGAACTCCGCCTCCTGCAGCTGCGAATAGGCGGCCATGCCGTCTTCGCGGTAGCGGCGGGCGAGGTCGAAGGTCGTGTAGTTGAGGTTGTGGAAGCCGGCCAGCGTGATGAACTGGTAACGGTAGCCCATCGCCCCCAGCTCGCGCTGGAAGATCTTCATCTGCGCCTTGTCCATATGCTTGGCCCAGTTGAAGGACGGCGAGCAGTTATAGGCCAGCATCTTGCCCGGATGCGCCTTGTGGACGCCTTCGGCGAAGCGGCGGGCATCGTCGAGGCTCGGGGTCGAGGTCTCGCACCACAGAAGGTCGGCATAGGGCGCATAGGCGACGGCGCGGGCGATGCCGGCTTCGAAGCCGCCATTGTAGCGATAGAAGCCTTCGGCCGTGCGCTCGCCGGTGATGAAGGGCCGGTCCGTCTCATCGATGTCCGAGGTGATGAGCCGGGCCGATTCCGCATCGGTGCGCGCCATGATGACGGTCGGCACGCCGGCCACATCCGCGGCGAGGCGCGCGGCGTTGAGCGTGCGGATGAACTGGCGCGTCGGCACCAGAACCTTGCCGCCGAGATGGCCGCACTTCTTCTCCGACGCCAGCTGGTCCTCGAAATGGACCGCCGCCGCTCCGGCGTCGATCAGCGCCTTGGTCAGCTCATAGGCGTTGAGCTGGCCGCCGAAGCCGGCCTCGGCATCGGCGATGATCGGCACGAAATAGTCGAGTTCCGGGCCGGTGACGCCGTCCGCCTTCTCCATGGTCTGGATCTGGTCGGCGCGCATCAGCGCCTTGTTGATGCGCTTGACCACCGCCGGGACGCTGTCGACCGGGTAGAGGCTCTGGTCGGGATACATGTCGCCCGCCGAGTTGGCATCGGCCGCGACCTGCCAGCCGGAGAGGTAGATCGCCTCCAGCCCCGCCTTCACCTGCTGGATCGCCTGCGCGCCGGTGTAGGTGCCGAGCGTCGGCACGAAGTCCTGCGTCTGCAGCAGTTCCCACAGGCGGCGGGCGCCGTTCTGGGCGAGCGTGTGCTCGATGCGCAGCGAGCCAGAGAGGCGCCGGACGTCAGCGGGCCCGTAGCTGCGGCGGATGCCGCTCCAGCGGTCCGGCGCCCAGGCCGGAGCAGGGAAGCTGTCGGGGGTGGAGGTGCGAAGCGTGTCCAGCATGGTTCTTCCCTGCTGCTTGTGTGTCGGTAAGGGCGGAAGAGGGCGCGGGCGCCGTGGAGGTTACGGCGCCCGCGCCAGCCGATGCGCGAGAGGGGCGCGCGGCGGCGTCCTCGAAGCGGATCGGCCGGAAACGCGGCCTTGCGGGCATGTCCGCGGCCTAGCGGGAGCGGCGCGCATAGGTGGCGGCGACGAGCCGCCCGTCGAGCAGCGCGCTGATCAGCGCCACGAGGTCCTGGCCCGGCGCCGCCGCCAGCCGATGGCGGCCGATGCGGTGGACCACGGTGAAGTCCTGCGCGGCGAGGCCCTCCGCCTTGAAGGCGCGGCCGATCTCCTCGGCGTCGCCGCCAATGAGGGTGACGAATTCTTCCTCGCCGGGAGGCGGGGCGGTGCGTTCGGTGCCGATCATGTCAATTCCTCCTTTCGAGGTTTGTCATGTAAAGATTTAACACTCGACACGAAAAGGCAATAGATATAGCTATATCAGTGTGTTAAGCTGATAAGGCTTGTAAAGTTGACAGGCTGATTTTGTAAACCGAGCAAAGGATCGGGCCATGCTCGCCACCGAGCCACGCATAGGCAGCCGGGTGCAGCGGCTGCGCCGCGCCAAGCGCGTCTCGCAGGCCGACCTCGCGGTCGCGCTCGGCATTTCCGCGAGTTATCTCAACCTGATAGAGCACAATCGCCGGCGCATAACCGTGCCGCTGCTGATGAAGCTCGCCGGCTATTTCGGCATCGAGCCGGGCGAATTGGTGGAGAATGACGAGTCCCGCCTCGTCGGCGACCTGATGGAGCTTTTCAGCGACGACGTGTTCGCCGAGAACGCGCTGACCAACCAGGACATACGCGACCTCGCCGCCTCCAACCCCTCCGTCGGGCGTGCGGTGGTGCGGCTTTACGACCAGTACAAGACGCTGCGCGAGACCAGCCGCCGGCAGGGAGTGGTCGAGGACGAGGTCGGCTATCACCCCGCCACCGACGCGGTCTCCGACTTCATCCAGGAGAACGCCAATTATTTCCCGACGCTTGAGGCCGCCGCCGAGCGCATCCGCCACGACATCGACTTCTCGTCGGATTCCTTCGAGTACGGGCTGAAGACCTATCTGTTCAACGTGTTCGGGCTGAACTGGCGCTCGGCCTCGCTGCCGGCCGGCATCGCCCGGCGCTACGATGCCGCGGCGCATGAGCTCATCACCGCCGAGGTTTTGCCACCTGAATCCGCGCTGTTCGCCGTTGCCCACCAGCTCGGCCTGCTCGCGGCCTCGCGGCAGATCGACGAACTGATCGAGGCCGGCAACCTCGCCGCCGACGCGCCGGTGCTCACCCGCAACGCGCTGGCAAGCTATTTCGCGAGCGCGCTGGTCATGCCCTACGAGCCGTTCTTCAAGGCCTGCCAGGAGACGCGCTACGACGTCGAGCGCATCCAGCGCCGCTTCCGCACCAGCTTCGAGCAGGTCTGCCACCGCATGACCACGCTGCAGCGGCCGGGCATGAGCGGCATCCCGCTGCATCTCGTGCGCACCGACATCGCCGGCAACATCTCCAAGCGCTTCTCGCTGTCGGGCATCCACATCTCCCGCCATTCCGGCGCTTGCCCGCGCTGGAACGTCTATGCCGCCTTCCTGCATCCCGAGCGGATCAACGTGCAGATCAGCCAGATGCCGGAGGGCCAGCGCTATTTCTGCATCGCCCGCTCGATCACCAAGGGCGGCCACCGCCACAGCGCGCCGCGCCGGCACCTCTCCATCGGGCTCGGCTGCCACATCGGCCATGCCCGGCAGATGGTCTATTCCGACGGCATGAACCTCGACGATCCCTCGCAGGCGGTGCCGATCGGGGTGGGCTGCCGCATCTGCCCGCGCATGGATTGCGAGCAGCGCGCCCAGCCGCCGACCGACCACCGCTTCACGCTGAACGAGACCGACATGGCGGAAGCCTTCTACGCCTCGGCGCGGCGGGGGTTGTCGTGAGGGGGCCGACCTAGCGTTTTCCCACCGATGAACCTCATCCTGAGGTGCCGCCGCAGGCGGCCTCGAAGGATGGTCGCCACCGTGCACCCGGACGAGCATCCTTCGAGGCTCGCTGCACTCGCACCTCAGGATGAGGGTGTACTATCGGCAACGCTTCGGAAGTGGCGCACGGGAACACCGGCCACGCTCGGCCGTTGATCCGTGACGGTATCGGAGGTCACCATGGCGCGGCGCAGCTTCTGGAAGGGCTATCTCAAGCTCTCGCTCGTCACCTGCCCGGTGACGATGTCGCCGGCGACCTCGGAATCGGAAAAGGTGCGCTTCCACACGCTCAACCGCGCCACCGGCCACCGGGTCGAGGCGCGCTATGTCGACGCCGAGACCCGCCGGCCGGTGAAGGACGAGGACGAGGTTAAGGGCTACGAGATCGAGCCCGGCCGCAGCGTCCTCTTGGAGGATGACGAGCTCGACGCGGTGGCGTTGGAGAGCACCCGCACCATCGACATCGACATGTTCGTGCCGAAGGAATCCATCGCGTCGCTCTGGTACGACACGCCGCACTTCCTCGTGCCCGACGACGAGGTGGGCGAGGAGGCGTTCTCCGTCATCCGCGAGGCGATGCAGGCGACCGGCATGAACGGCATCGCCCGGCTGGTGCTCTACCGCCGCGAGCGCGCGGTGATGCTGGAGCCGCGCGGCAAGGGCATAGTCCTCTGGACCCTGCGCTATGGCGACGAGGTGCGCCAGCCGAAGGAATATTTCGAGGCGGTCGGTACGCAGAAGGTCGACAAGGATTCGCTCGGCCTGATCACCACGCTGATCGAGCGGCGCGTGCGCGACTGGGACCCGTCCATGGTGCACGATCCCGTGCAGGAGAACCTGCAGAAGCTGATCGCCGCAAGGAAGCGCAAGCGCCCGCCGGCGAAGAAGGTGAAGGAGGCCGAGCCGGAGCCCACGGCCGGCAACGTCATCTCCATCACCGAGGCGCTGAAGCGCAGCCTCGCCGCCGAGAGGGCGGCGCGGAAGTAAGGGGCCCCGCTTTGATCCGTATGCCGCCGCCACAAGATGCACGTCATGGCCGGACTTGTTCCGGCCATCCACGTCTTGGGACCTGGTGCGAGCGGCAAGTCGTGGATGCCCGGGCCAAGCCCGGGCATGACGTCGATCCCTCTCCCCGAGGAGAGACGAAGTGCCCGCCCTACCTCTTCTTCCCCGCCGGCAGGGGCTTCGCCGCCGCGCGGAAATCCTCCCACGGGTCGGCATCGAGGCTGGCGAGCCGCGTCGGGGCGTTGTCGACGGTGTATTGCGCGGCGCTGGCGAGCTGGTCGAGCTCCGCCCAGGTCACCGGCATCGACACCGCCGCGCCGGCGCGGGCACGGCTGGAATAGGGCGCTACCGCCGTTGCCCCGCGCGCATTGCGCAGATAGTCGACGAAGATGCGCCCGCCGCGCTTGGCCTTGGTCGCCACCGAGATGAAGCGGTCGGGATCGTCGGCCGCCATGGCGTCGGCAACGGCCTTCGCGTACTCCTTGGCCGGCGCCCAGCCGGCCTTGGAGCTGAGCGGCGTGACGACGTGCAGGCCCTTGCCGCCGGAGGTCTTCACGAAGGCCGCCATCTCGTCCGCCTCCAGCCGGGCGCGTACTTCCTTGGCGGCGGCGATCACCTCCGGCCAGCCGACGCCGGGGCCGGGGTCGAGGTCGAAGATCAGCATGTCCGGCTTCTCCAGCCCGGCGAGCGGCGCGCCCCAGGGGTGGATCTCCAGCGTGCCGGCCTGCACCAGCGCGATCAGCCCGTCGAAATCGGAGATGGTGAGCAGCGGCTCGCCGCCCTTGTCCTTGGGGTCGGGGACCAGCTTCACCGCCTTGTTGATGCCGCGCCAGGCGTGCTTCTGGAAGAAGCAGGCTTCCGCGATGCCGTCCGGGCAGCGCAGCAGCGCGAGCGGGCGGGCGACGATGAAGGGAGCGATCTTCGGCCAGACCTGCGTGTAGTAATCCACCAGCCCCTGCTTGGTGACGCCGTCCTCCGGCCAGTAGATGCGGTCGGGATGGGTGAGCTTGACGCTTGAGCCGGGCGGGCGATCTGCGTTCATCTCCGGTGCCCCTTCCTGAACCACCTCGGCGGCCGGCTTGTCCTCGCGCAGGCCGCGATAGGAAGCGTGGCGCAGATTGCGCTCGCCCGTCCAGCCCCGGAACTCGATCTCCGCCACCAGCGTCGGCTCAACGAAATGCACGCCGCGCGCGGCCTCGGCGGCGAGCTTGCCGGCGAAGGGGCTCTTGTCGCGTGCCAAAGGCTGGAGCTGCTTCCACAGGTCGGCGGCGACGCGGGCCGTGTAGCCGGTGCCGACGCGCCCGACATGGCGCAGTTTGCCGCCCAATTTGCCGGCCTCGTAAACGCCCAGAACCAGCGAGCCGATGGCGTGGTTGGAGACGGTGGAGGGCACATAGCCGCCAATGACGAATTCCTGCCGCTCGGTGCATTTCGACTTGCGCCAGTCCTTGGACCGGCCGGAGCGGTAGGGCGCGTCGGCGAGCTTGGAGACGAGGCCTTCGAGGCTCAGGCGGCAGGCATGCCGCAGCATGACGTCGCCATCCTCGTCGAAATGCTCGCTGTAGCGCAGCGGGTCGGGGACGCCGGCGAGCAGCTTCGCGAGCGCCGCCTTGCGCTCGACGAGCGGCTTGCTGCGCAGGTCCTCGCCGTCGAGGAACAGGAGGTCGAAGGCGTAGAACAGGAAGCGGTCGGTGCGCTCCTCGGAAAGGTCGGCCTGCAGCGTCGAGAAATGCGACGCGCCGTTGCCGCCTTCGACCACCAGTTCGCCGTCGATCAGCGCGTTCGAGAGGGGCAGCGCCTTGAACGCCTCGACCAGCCGAGAGCCGAAGCGCGCTGTCCAGTCGAGCCCGGTGCGGGTTAGCAGGCGCACCTCGCCATCCTCGATCCGCACCTCCAGCCGGTAGCCGTCGAACTTGATCTCATGCACCCAGCGCGTGCCGCTCGGCGCCTTGTCGACGAGGGTGGCGAGCTGCGGCTCGATGAAGTCGGGAAGTGGGGCGCCGGCGACGGTTTTGCGCTTCGCCGCGCCGCCGCTTGCCGCCTTCGCCTTGGCGGGCGTGGCCTTGGGCTTCGGGGCCGGCCGCAGCCTGCCGGTCTTGGACGACCAGCCCGGCGCGTCCTTGGCGATGGCGTCGAGGTCGCGGCCGGTCTTCACCGAATCCGGCAGCTCCTCGAGGATGTCGGACTGCTCCTCGGTACGGGCGAACTCGTCCTCGCCCTTGATCAGCAGCCAGTTCTCCTTTTTCTCGCGCGGCCGCGGATGCATGCGCACGAGATGCCAGCGCCCGTGCAGCTTCTCGCCGTCGAGCTCGAATTCGAGATGGCCCTTCTTGTAGGCGACATGGGCATCGCCGATCGGCGTCCAGGTGCCGGTGTCCCACAGCATCACCGTGCCGCCGCCATATTCGCCCTTGGGGATGGTGCCCTCGAAGCTGCCGTAATCGAGCGGGTGGTCCTCGACATGCACGGCGAGGCGCTTCTCGCCGGGCACCAGGCTCGGCCCGCGCGTCACCGCCCAGCTCTTCAGCACGCCGTCCATCTCCAGCCGGAAGTCGTAATGCAGGCGGCGGGCGTCGTGCTTCTGGATCAGGTAGAGGTTGCCCGCGCGGCGGGAAGTGCGCCCTTTCGGCTCCGAAGTGGTGTTGAAGTCGCGCTTGCGGCGGTAGGTCTCCAGGCCCATGGCGGATTACCCCGCCTTGCGCCGTGGCGGGGCCGCCGGCTTGGCCTTGGCGGTCGTCCGCCGCCTACCGGATTTGGCAGGCGGCTTCTCCGAGCCGCCCATGCCGGCGCTGCGGCGCAGCGCCTCCATCAGGTCGACCACCTTCTCCGGCACGCGGCGCTTCGGCGCCTTGATCTCGCGTCCCGCCGCCTTGGCGCGCACCAGCTCCACCACCGCCGCCTCGTAGCGGTCGTCGAACTCCTGCGGATCGAACTTCCCGCGCTTGGTCTCGATGATGTGGCGGGCGAGGTCGAGCATCTCCTTGTCGACCTTGATCTTCTCGACGTCCTCGAACGCCTCGTCGGCCGAGCGCACCTCGTAGTCGTAGTTCAGCGTCGTCGCGGTCAGCCCATCGTCAAGCGCGCGGATCAGCAGGGAGCGGGCGCGCCGGAACAGCACGGCATGGGCAAGGGCGGCGACGCTCTTCTTCTGCAGCCCGTCGCGGATCAGCGCATAGGCTTCCGTCGCCTCCTTGTCTGCCGGCGCGAGGTAATAGGGCCGGTCGAAATAGAGGTCGTCCACCTGATCGCACGGCACGAAGGCCTCGACCGACAGCGTCTTGTCGCCCTGCGGCACGGCGGCGGCGATCTCCTCCGGCTCGAACACCACATACTGGTCGGGTCCGGTCTCGTAGCCCTTCACCTGCTCGTCGCGCTCGACCTCCTCGCCGGTCTCGCGGTCGACGAATTGCCGCTTCACCCGGTTGCCGGTCTTGCGGTTAATGGTGTGGAACGACACGCGCTCGGAGGCGGAGACGGCGGTGTAGAGGGCGACCGGGCAGATCAGCTCGTCCACCTTCAGATAGCCCTTCCAGACGGCACGCGCGGCCATGCTCGGATCCTCCGTGAGGGGCGGAGCGCGCCCCTTCACGCCAACATCCGGCACGCCTTGCTGGTTCCGCGGGCGCCGGCAGCCGTCACCATGCGCCTTCCGCGCGGTGCGGACCAGCATACCTTGGGATGGCCGGCGGCGAGGTCTCGAAAAAAGCACCCAACCACTCCAATCGATCCTCATCCTGAGGTGCGAGCGCAGCGAGCCTCGAAGGATGGTCGGCACCGTGCGCCCGGACGAGCATCCTTCGAGGCCCGGCCCATGGCCGGGCACCTCAGGATGAGGTTCATCGGCGACGGTCAGTCCAGCTTCTCGCCGGTCAGTTCGCCGAGCCGGCGGCCCATCTCGTCGCTGTAGCGCTTGACCGCGTGCGCCTCGCTGAGCACGCCGACGAGCTGGCCCTGGCGCGTAGTTACCGCGAGCGCATCCGCCTCGGCATTGCCGAAGCGGTCGAGCGCCTCGCGGATGGTCATCTCCGGGTGCAGGCTGGTCTGGGTGAGGCGAAGCAGCCCCCGCAGGTTCGGCGGCGGCGCCTCGGCCTCGCCGGCGTCGTAGAGCGCGGCAGGCGAGACCATGCCGGCATAGAGGTCGTGCTCGGTGGCAACGAGATAGGAAGTGGAGCCGGGCGGGTAGCGCCGGCGCGCTTCGGCGAGCGGCGTGTCGATGTCGAGCTGCGGCACCTCGCGGCGCATCAGCGAGCCGACGGTGAGCTCGCGCAGCCAGCCTATGTCGTGCGCGCCGCGTATGTTCTCGCCGCGCAGGTGGAAGCGCCACGTCGTGAAGGAGAAGCCGAACAGCCGGCGCGTGACCAGCGAGGCGGCGGCCGCCCCCGCCAGCACGGCGAGGGTGAGGCTGAGGTCGCCCGTCATCTCCAGCGCCAGCAGCGTCATGGTCATCGGCCCGCCGACCACGGCGACGGCGAGCGCGCTCATGCCGATGAGTGCGTAGAAGGCGTGCGAGAATACCATGCCGGGCAGGAGCATCTCCAGCCCGGCGGCGTAGACCCGACCGGCGAGCACGCCCATCAGCAGCGAGGCGAAGAACAGGCCGCCGCGGAAGCCCGAGCCGATGGAGACGGAGGAGGCCGCCACCTTGGCGACCAGCAGCAGCCCGGCCAGCGCCAGCGTGCCGTCGGCGGCGACATAATAGTAGACCGCGCCGTGCCCTGCCGAGAGCACGGCCGGGCTCCACAACGCCAGCATGCCGACGATCAGCCCGCCCACCGCCGGACGCAGGAAGGCGGGGAGGGCCGAGCGGCGGAAGCCGGCCTCCACCAGCGTCGCCCCGCGCATCACCACGATGCCGACCAGCGCGCAGGCGACGCCGAGCAGCAGCACCGCCGGCAGGTCGGAGAGGCTCGGTGCGTCGAGCGCGGGCAGGGGTGGATGGCCTTCCGGGGCCAGCACCTGCCGGGTGAGAGCGGCGGTGAAGCTCGCCGTCATCATCGGCACGAAGGCGGGGATGGCATAGGTGCCGAGGATAAGCTCGAAGCCGTAGAAGGCGCCCATCAGCGGCGCGTTGAAGGCGGCGCCGATGGCCGCGCCGGCGCCGCAGGAGACCAGCAGCCGCAGGTCCGCGCGGCGGACGCGGAAGATGCGGCCGAGGAAGGAGGCGAGGCCACTGCCCGCCTGGGTGTAGCCCGCCTCCATGCCGACCGAGGCGCCCACGCCGCTGGAGAACAGCGTCTGCACCGTGACGATGAAGCTGTCCTTCAGCGACATGCGCCCGCCATGCAGCGCATTGGCCTCGATCGGGTCGACCGGCGCGGCCGAGCCGCGCAGCACCCACCAGGAGGCGAGGCCGAAGAGAAGGCCGCCGAGCGTCGGGCCGAGCAGCACCAGCGCGGGCGGGATGCCGGTCGTGACCGACAGATGGGCGCCGGCGGGAATGCGGAAGATGAGCTCGTGCAGCATCTGCCAGCCGGCATTCATGGCGATGACCACGAGCCCCGCCAGCACGCCGACCACCGCCGCGAGGGCGACGACGCTCAGCTCGCTCGCCCGCATCAGCCGGCGCAGGCGCTGCGGGATGGTCTCGCTGCCGGAGGTTGGATCGGAGGTCACGCTCGCCCCGTCTCGCACTGTCGCTGCCTCACTAGGCAATGCCCGCGCCATGCGCAACCGGCAAGGCGGCCATGCCGCCACGGCAGCTTACGTCACCGGGATATGATGGGCGGCATCGACCATCTCGCGCGCGACATGCTTACCTTTCAGTTGGAACCATTTCTCGGATTCGGGGCGGCCTGTGCGAGCGCGGCCGTCCCGGCGCAGCCAAGGAGTGCCTGACGATGGCCGACACGACCGACTACACGCCGCCGAAGGTGTGGACCTGGAACAAGCCGAATGGCGGCGAGTTCGCCAGCATCAACCGCCCCATCGCCGGGCCGACGCATGAGAAGGAGCTCCCCGTCGGCAAGCATCCGCTCCAGCTCTATTCGCTGGCGACGCCGAACGGGCAGAAGGTCACCATCATGCTGGAGGAGCTGCTGGCGCGTGGCCATAGCGGCGCCGAATATGACGCCTGGCTGATCCGCATCGGCCAGGGCGACCAGTTCTCCAGCGGCTTCGTCGAGGTGAACCCCAACTCCAAGATCCCGGCGCTGATGGACCGCTCCGGCGGGAAGCCGGTCCGCGTGTTCGAATCCGGCGCCATCCTCGTCTATCTGGCGGAGAAGTTCGGCGAGTTCCTGCCGACCGAGCCGGCGGCGCGCGCCGAGTGCCTGTCCTGGCTGTTCTGGCAGATGGGCTCGACGCCCTATGTCGGTGGCGGCTTCGGGCATTTCTACGCCTATGCGCCGGTGAAGATCGAATACGCCATCGACCGTTTCACCATGGAGACCAAGCGCCTGCTCGACGTGCTCGACCGGCGCCTCGCCGAGAGTGAGTATCTCGCCGGTCGCGACTACACCATCGCCGACATTGCCGCCTTCCCCTGGTATGGCGGCCTGGTGAAGGGCTGGAGCTACGGCGCCGCCGAATTCCTTTCGGCGCAGGATTACAAGAACGTGCTGCGCTGGGCCGACACCATCGCCGCCCGGCCGGCGGTGAAGCGCGGGCGCATGGTCAACCGCGCGTCGGGTGAACTTTCCGAGCAACTGCGCGAGCGCCACGACGCGCGTGACTTCGAAACGAGGACGCAGGACAAGCTGGAGGCGGCGCAGTAGCGCCGCCCCTTTGCGCGATCAGCGCACCGTCACCGACTTGGCGACCGCGACATTGCCGCGGATGGCGTTGGAATAGGGGCAGATGCCGTCGGCGCCGCGCACTAGCTCCTCGGCGGTCGCCTGGTCGACGCCGGCGATGGTGACGAACAGCGTCGCGGAGAGCATGAAGGCGTCCGCCTCGTTGCGGCTCAGCCCGATCTGCGCGACCACCTCGACATTGCCGTCGGCAAAGCGGTGGCCAGCCTGCCGGCCGATGCGCAGCAGCGCGTTCTCGAAGCAGGCCGCGTAGCCGCCGGCGAAGAGCTGCTCGGGATTGGTCGCCCCGCCCATGCCGCCGAGTTCCTTCGGGATGGCGAGGTCCAGCGCGAGGATGCCGTCCTCGCTGCGGATGGTGCCCTTGCGCCCGCCGGTCGCTGCGACGCGGGTCGAATAGAGGATGTTCATCGGTCGATCTCCGTGATGGCGCGGCGACTATTGCCGACCCGTCCGGGGCCGTCCTGCGAAAGCGCCCGGCCGATATCGCGCCGGCACGGCGTCTTCGCGGAAGCTTCGGATGCCGCTTCCGGCGACTGGAAGCGGCTCCCCCGTCCGCTGCCGCCTTCAAGATCGCACGATGGCGAAGTCGAAATTTCCCGCTTGCAGCCCATGTCCGCCTCCGAGGGGCGGGCGTGCTTTGACTTTTTAATTGCGATCGCCATCATAACTCCATGCGATCCACACGCGACGCCGAGCCGGCGTCCACATTGCAGGAGACATTCGATGACGACCGCTCTGGTAACTGGCGCCTCGACCGGCATTGGTGCTGTCTATGCCGACAGGCTGGCGGCACGCGGCCATGACCTCGTGCTGGTGGCGCGCGACACCGGCCGGCTCGACGCGCTCGCGGCTCGGCTCGCGGCCGAACATGGCGTGAAGACCCAGGTGATCACCGCCGACCTGACCGACCCCGCACAACTGGCTGGTGTTCAGGATCGACTGCGCGGTGGCAGCCCGGTCGATCTGCTGATCAACAATGCAGGGGCGACCTTGTCGGACGGCTTCGACGGCGTCGACGGCGCACGGCTCGAATGGCTGATCCGCCTCAACGTGACCGCGCCGACGCTTCTCGCCCATGCGGTGATTCCCGGCATGCTGGCGCGCGGCGCCGGCGCGATCGTCAACCTCAGTTCGGTCATCGGGCTGGCGCCGGAGATATCGACCGGCATCTATGGGGCGACCAAGGCCTATATGCTCACCTTCTCGCATGCGCTCACCGCCGAGTTCGGCGAGAAGGGAATCTATGTGCAGGCTGTGCTGCCCGCTGCCACCCGCACGGAAATCTGGGAGCGCTCCGGGCGCGACGTGAACCAAATTCCAGGAGTCATGGAGGTCGATGACCTTGTCGATGCAGCGCTGGTGGGATTCGATCGCCGCGAGGCGGTGACGATCCCCCCGCTGCCGGATGCCGCGTCGTGGGAAGCGTTCGAAGCCGCACGGCACGCCATGTTACCGGGCTTCCGCAACTCCACGCCCGCCGCTCGATACCGCGTCTGAGCGCGGCGACGCGCACCTCGCCGCGTCATCGGGATCGTCGACCCTCAGCCCTTCGCGGCCGCTCCCTCCACCGCGGCTGCGGTGATGCAGGCGATGCCGAGCGCGTCGAACTGCCGGCGCGTGGCGGCGGCCGAGCCGTCGACGTCGATGGCGCGGCAGGCGTCCTCGACCACCACCGTCTCGAAACCGATCCGCCGCGCGTCCTCGGCCGAATAGCGCACGCAGAAGTCGAAGGCGAGGCCGGCGAGGAACACCCGGCGGAAGCCGCGCTCGCGCAGATAGCTGGCGAGGCCGGTCGGGGTGCGCCGGTCGTTCTCGTAGAAGGCGGAGTAGGAATCGATCCCCGGGTGGTAGCCCTTGCGCAGGATGAGCTCGGCATGGGGCACGTCGAGGTCGTCGCGGAAGGCGGCGCCGCGCGTGCCCTGAACGCAATGGTCCGGCCACAGGATCTGCGCGCCGTACTCGACGTCGATGGTCTGGTAGGGCTGCGCGCCGGCGTGCGAGGAGGCGAAGGAGAGGTGGCCCGGCGGGTGCCAGTCCTGCGTCAGCACCACATGGGCGAAGCGCTTCGCCATCCGGTTGACCACCGGCACGACCTGGTCGCCGCGCGGCACGCCGAGACGTCCGCCGGGACAGAAATCGTTCTGGATGTCGACGACCAGAAGGACGTCGTGGCGTCGGGGGACGTGGCGTTCGGTCATTCAGGCGTCCTAGCCCCGTGCCATCGGCCTGTCCACCGCTGCAGGCCGTTACCGGCGCTTCTCCGGCGCCTGTTCACGCGTGCGTGAGATTGCAAGGCTTTTCGGGGTCGCCGGGCCGCTCGCGGCCAACACCGAGCTGTGATGCACAGCCCGGCTGTAACCTTATAACGTCCCGCTCCGTATTAGCCGGGGAAGGCGGATGAACCGCCGACGGGAGCACGAGATGCTGACGCGACGCTTTCTGATGCTGACGGGTGCCGCGGGCCTTACCGCCGCCTGGCTCCGGCCGGGGCGGGATGCAAGGGCGGCGGAGACCTATCCGGTCACTTACACCGATGCCGAATGGCGCCAGCGCCTGACGCCGCAGCAATACACCGTGCTGCGCAAGGACGGCACGGAGCGGCCCTATTCCAGCCCGCTGAACGACGAGCACCGCCGCGGCACCTTCGCCTGCGCCGGCTGCGACAACGAGCTGTTCTCCTCCGCCACCAAGTTCGACAGCGGCACCGGCTGGCCGAGCTTCTGGGCGCCGCTGGAGAAGGCGGTGGGCGAGACGCGCGACGTCTCCTTCGGCATGGTGCGCACCGCCGTCCACTGCGCCCGCTGCGGCGGCCATCTCGGCCATGTCTTTGACGACGGGCCGAAGCCGACCGGGCTGCGCTACTGCATGAACGGCGTGGCGATGACCTTCAAGCCGGTCGCGGCGTGAGGGCCGTGACCCGCGATTTCCCTCATGGCCGGGCTTGACCCGGCCACCTAGGGCTCAGCGTGAAACCTCGCGGCACGCAAGCCGGGTCCCCGGTCAAGCCGGGGATGAGGGACATAGAGTTACGCGACAGATCCGAGACGCATCATGCTGCTGTTCGTCCTCGCCTATCTCGGCGGCGTGCTGACCATCGTCAGCCCGTGCATCCTGCCCGTGCTGCCCTTCGTCTTCGCCCGCGCCGGGCAGCCCTTCCTGCGCTCCGGCCTGCCCATGCTGCTCGGCATGGCGGTGAGCTTCGCGCTCGTGGCGAGCCTCGCGGCGGTGGCCGGCGGCTGGGCGGTGGCGGCGAACCAGTATGGGCGGTTGGCGGCGCTGGTGCTGCTGGCGCTGTTCGGCCTCGCCTTGCTGATCCCGAGCCTCGCCGAAAAGGCGACGGCGCCGCTGGTGGCGCTGGGCGGGCGGCTGTCGCAGTCGGCGGATGGCAGCGCAGGCGGGATTTTCCCCTCGGTGCTGCTCGGCGTGGCGACGGGCCTGCTCTGGGCGCCCTGCGCCGGGCCGGTGCTCGGCCTCATCCTTACCGGCGCGGCGCTCAACGGCGCCAATGTCGGCACCAGCCTACTCCTACTCGCCTATGCCGCCGGCGCCGCCACCTCGCTGGCGCTGGCGCTGCTGGTCGGCGGACAGGTCTTTGCGGCGATGAAGCGCTCGCTCGGCGTTGGCGAATGGATGCGGCGCGGTCTCGGGGCGTTGGTGCTGGTGGCGGTCGGCGCCATCGCGCTCGGCCTCGACACCGGCTTCCTCACCCGCGTCTCGCTCGCCGGCACCAATGCGCTGGAGCAGGGGCTGATCGACCGCCTCAATCCGCCGCCTGCCGGTGGCCCCGCCATGATGGCGAGCGGCGACGCCATGATGAGCGCCAACCCGGCGATGAGCAGCGACGCGCCGGCGATGATGAGCGCCAATCCCGCCATGACGGGCGCCCCGGCGATGACGGGCAGCAATCCGGCGATGATGGCGAGCAGCAACGCCGCCATGATGAGCGCCAACCCGGCGATGATGGCCAAGTCCGACGCTGCCGCCGGCACCAATGGCGCGCCTTCCCTGCCGGTCGAGGGCATGCTGCCCTCGCTCAAAGGCGCCACGGGCTGGCTTAACTCAGCCCCGCTGACCGCCGAGAGCCTCAAGGGCAAGGTCGTGCTGATCGACTTCTGGACCTATTCCTGCATCAACTGCCTGCGGACCATTCCCTATGTCCGGGCCTGGGCGGAGAAGTACAAGGACCAGGGCCTCGTGGTGATCGGCGTGCATTCGCCCGAATTCGCCTTCGAGCGCGACGTCGACAATGTGAAGAAGGCCGTTGCCGACCTGAAGATCACCTATCCGGTCGCCATCGACAACGACTATGCCATCTGGCGCGCCTTCAAGAACCAGTACTGGCCGGCGCACTACTTCATCGATGCGCAGGGCCGCATCCGCTACCACCATTTCGGCGAGGGCGGCTACGAGGAATCCGAGCGCGTCATCCAGCAGCTGCTGGCGGAGGCCGGCCGTAGGGACGTCACATCCGGCACGGTCGATGTGAAGGCCACCGGCGCCGAGGCCGCCTCCGACATGAAGGACGTGATGTCGCCCGAGACCTATGTCGGCTTCGAGCGCGCGGAGAACTTCGTCTCGCCGGGCGGCGCGGCGCAGGGCGAGCCGAAGGACTACGCCGCCGGCGACCCGCGCCTCAACGAATGGGGTCTCGTCGGCAAATGGACCATCGGCACCGAGCAGGCCAGCCTCGACGCGCCGGACGGGGCCATCGTCTACCGCTTCCACGCCCGCGACCTGCACCTCGTGCTCGGCCCCGGCGCGAACGGCAAGCCCGTGCGCTTCCGCGTCACCATCGACGGCAAGCCGCCGGGCGACGCCCACGGCATGGATGTCGATGCGCAGGGGGAGGGCGTGGTTACCGGCCAGCGCCTCTACCAGCTCATCCGCCAACCCGGCGAGATCGGCGACCGCACCTTCGAGATCCGTTTCCTCGACCCCGGCGTCGAGGCCTACGCCTTCACCTTCGGCTGAGTAAGCCGGCTAACTTCGGAGAGACCTGATGAAAGCGTCCTCTTTCCTCTTTGTCGGCGCCGCCCTGCTGGCGCTCGCCGGCGCCGCCCGCATCATCCCCGCCTCGGCCGAGGAAGGCATCGCCATTCCCGCGCCGACGCTCGACGAGACAGCGCCCAAGGATCAGGAAGTCGCGGTCCTCGCCGGCGGCTGCTTCTGGGGCGTGCAGGGCGTGTTCCAGCATGTCGAGGGCGTCACCAGTGCCGTCTCCGGCTATGCCGGCGGCGACCAGTCCATGGCGCAGTACGAGCTGGTCGGCACCGGCTCGACCGGCCATGCGGAAGCGGTGAAGGTCACCTTCGATCCGCGCAAGGTCAGCTACGGCAAGATCCTGCAGATCTATTTCTCGGTGGCGCACGACCCGACCCAGCTCAACCGGCAGGGGCCGGATCGCGGCACGCAGTACCGCTCGGCGATCTTCGCCTTGAGCGACGAGCAGGCGAAGATCGCCAAGGCCTATATCGCCCAGCTCAACCAGGCGCGGGTGTTCAGCGCGGCCATCGTGACGAAGATCGAGCCGGGCAAGCCCTTCTTCCCGGCCGAGGCCTATCACCAGGATTTCCTGACGCGGAATCCGACCTATCCCTACATCGTCATCAACGACCTGCCGAAGATAGAGAACCTGAAGCGCCTCTTCGCCGACCGTTACCGCGACAAGCCGGTGCTGGTGGCGGATATGGGCAAGCCCGCCACGCAGTGAGCGGACGCGCCGCTCCATCTCATCGTACCGACGGCATCGCCCCGCGGCTTCCCCAAGTCGCGGGGCAAAACTTTGCATGCTTCTCCGGCGGGGTTGACGCTCGTCTCTCGGAGCGGCAATCAGGAGGGGTGCCTGGTTTTGGCAAGCTAAAATTCATAGCCGTGACTTAGGGTTCGCGGCTTCATCGAAGGGTCGTCGTCTTGGCGCGGCCTCCTTTCATGGTCCCGGAACCCCAGTCGGGAGATGATATTGGCGGGTCGACGCAAACCGCGCCCCTGGCATTTCTTTCCCGCGATCCTCATCGTGACGATGGCGCTCGGCCCGTCGGCGGGACCGGCGCGCGCGCAGATTTTCGGTGGCCCGCAGAACCAGTCGGAAGACGGGCAGGAGAACCCCGGCCTGTTCGGCTCGTTCTTCAACCTGTTCAATCCGCAGCGCACGGCCGATGCCGGCCCGCCGGTGCCCGATGCCGTGCGCTATACCGTGGCGATCGAGGTGAAGGGCGGCGACAGCGCGCTGCGCACCGCGGTCGAAGGCGCCTCCAGCCTCGAAAGCCTGAAGACGCGCGCGCCCGCCGGCGCCGCCGGGCTGGTGCGTCGCGCACTGGCGGATGAGCGCTCTATCAACGCCGCGCTCTATTCGGCCGGCTACTATGCCGGCACCATCGCCATCACGCTGGCCGGCAGCCCGCCGGATGCGCCGAACATCTTCGACGTCGTCGATGCCGCTCGTGCGCGCGGCCCCGTGCCGGTGCGGGTCGAGGTGACGGCCGGGCCGCTGTTCCATTTCGGCCGCATCTCCATCCTAGAGGCCGGCACGCGTCGCCCGCTCAACGACGCACCGACGCTCAGCCGCCTGCGCCTCGTGCCGGGCGAGCCGGCCCGCGCCGACGCCATCGTGCGGGCGGAGGGCGTGCTCGTCGATCATTGGCGCCGCGCCGGCCACCCCTTCGCCCGCGTCGCCGACAAGGACGTGGTGGCCGACCATGCGAGCAAGCAGCTCGACGTCACGCTCTATGTCGCGCCCGGTCCGGTCGCTACCTTCGGCCGCTTCACCGTGTCGGGTGCCGATTTCCTCACCCCCGGCTTCGTCGAGGAGCGCATCGAGATCCCGCCGGGCACGCTCTATTCGCCGGACACGCTGGATCGCCTGCGCCGGCGCCTGCTGAAATACGAGTCCATCGCCAGCGTACGCATCCGCGAAGCGGAGAAGCTCGACCCCGACGGCAGCCTGCCGATCCATATCGAAGTGTCCGCCCGCAAGCCGCGCTATTTCGGCTTCGGCGCTTCCTATTCCTCCACCGACGGCTCGGCGGTGAACGTTTATTGGGGCCATCGCAACCTGTTCGGCGGCGGCGAGACGCTGCGCCTCGACGCCAAGGCCTCCTGGTTCGGCGAGAAGTCGGAAGCCGTGCCGGACGCCGATCCCTTCGGCTATCGCTTCGCCGCCACCTTCATGAAGCCGGGCATCTATACGGCGCAGGACGATCTCGTCGCCGAGGCGGCCGTGCTGCGCGAAGTCACCAACGCCTATGTGCGCGAGGCGGCCACGCTGCTCGCCGGCGTGCGCCACCGCTACAGCGACGAGCTCAGCCTCCAGGTCAGCGTCGATCTCGAAGCCTCCACCGTCGAGGACAGCTACGGCACCGGCGACTATTCCATCGTCGGGATCCCCATCGAGCTGAAATACGATTCGACCGACAACGAGCTCGATCCCTCGCGCGGCATCCGCGCCTCCGGCATCGTCGAGCCCTTCGCCTATCTCGGCGATGCCGGCGCCGGCCCGACCATGATCAAGGCCTCGCTTGCCGCCTATCACGCGGTCGACGAGGACAAGCGCCTCATCATCGCCGGGCGCATGGCGGCGGGCAGCGTCTTCGGCGCCAGCCTGTTCGACATCCCGCCGCAGCGCCGCTTCTACGTCGGCGGCGGCGGCTCGCTGCGCGGCTACGAGTACCAGTCCGCCAGCCCGCGCAACGAGGACGGCATCATCATAGGCGGCCGCAGCTTCTTCGAGGCCTCGATCGAGGCGCGCTGGCGCGTCACCGAAACGATCGGCATCGTGCCCTTCCTCGACATGGGCTCGGCCTTCGCCTCCGAATGGCCGGACTTCGACAGCATGAAATATTCGGCCGGTGTGGGCCTGCGCTACTACACGGCTATCGGCCCGCTGCGCCTCGATCTCGCCTTCCCGCTCAATCCGGGGCCGGACGACGGCGACTTCGGCGTCTATGTCAGCCTGGGGCAGGCCTTCTGATGAAACGCGCGCTCCGATCCGTCCTGTTCGCTCTGCTGCTGCTTGTGGCGCTGGTCGCCGCCGCCTTCGGCGTGTTGCAGACGACGCCGGGCAAGGCGCTGCTGGCGCGCACCGCTTCTTCGCTGGCCTCGTCCGGTGGGATGCAGGTCGACATCCGCGACATCAGTGGCTTTGTCCCCTTCGACATGGGCGTCGGCGCCATCGAGCTCGCCGACGCCAAGGGACCGTTCGCCCGCATCGACGGCGCGCGGCTCGACTGGCGGCCGCTGGCGCTGCTCTCCGGCCGGCTCGACGTGACGACGCTCGCCGCCCAGCGCGTCGAGCTCCAGCGCCGGCCCGAGCTGCCGCCCTCCGAGCCTTCCACCAGCAGCGGCGGCTCGTCCTTCGCCCTGCCGGTGCGGGTCGAGACCCTCACCATTCCCGACATCGTGCTGGACGAGCCGGTACTCGGCCATGCCGCGCAATTGTCGCTCACCGGCTCCGCCGATCTCGCCTCGCTGGCGCAAGGGCTGTCGCTCACCTTCGCGCTGGAGCGCCGGGATGAGCCGGGGAGCGTCTCGGGTTCCGCCGCCTATGCGCCGGAGGGCGAGCGGCTCGACCTCGACATCGCTGCGCGCGAGCCGGCCGGCGGGCTGATCGCCCGTGCCGCCGGCATGGAAGGGCTGCCCGCGCTCGAAGCGACGCTGAAGGGTTCCGGCCCGCTCGATGCCTGGAACGGGCAGCTGGCGCTTTCCGCCGGCGACGTCGCCGCGGTGAGCGGTGCCGCCGGCATTCGCGCCACCCCGCAGGGCCGCCGCCTGACCTTCGGCCTCGACGCCGATATCGCCCGTCTGCTGCCGGCCGATCTTGCGCCGCTGTTCGAGGGCCGCACCGAGCTTGCCGGCGCGGCGACGCTGAGCAACGAGCGCGACATCGCCATCGAGAATTTCACCGCCCGCGCCGCCGGCTTCAACGCTTCCGCCGGCGGCACGCTCGACGCGGCGAACACTGCCGATCTGACCTTCGACGTCACGCTCGGCGATGCCGCCCGCTTTGCCGCGCTGGCGCGGGGCGCGACCTGGCGCAGCCTGCGCCTCGCCGGCACGGCCAAGGGCGCGCTCGCGGCGCCCGCCGTCGAGGCGCGGCTCGACGCCGAGGGGCTCGACGGCATGGGCTATGGCGCCGGCACGCTGGCGGCGACGCTGCGCACCGTGCCGGATGCGGTGGGTAATCTTGCTCTGTCGGTCGAAGGCACGGCGGAAGGGCTCACCGCGATCGATCCGCAGGTCGCGGCGGCGCTGGGTACGGTGGGGAATTTCAGTGCCGCGGGCACTCTGCCCGCCGGCGGCGATCCGCTGCGCGCCACGCTGACCGGCGCCGCCATCCGCCTCGCGGCGCTCACCAGCCAGTTCACCGGCCGCGCCGGCGCCGACGCCATCGACGGCGAGGTGAAGGTCGAGCGGCTCGACCTCGCCGCCTTCGCGCCGCTCGCCGGGCGTCCGCTGGCCGGCACCGCTGCCTTCGACGCGAATGTGTCGGCCGCCGCCGACCTCTCCCGCGCCAGCCTCAACCTGCGCGGCTCCGCGAGCGGGCTCGCGACCGGCATCGCCCAGCTCGACGGCCTCGTCGGCAAGAGCCTGAACGTCGACGGCGCGCTCGCCCGCGACGGCGCGAACGCCATCTCCGTCAGCAATCTCAAGATCGATACCGAAGGCATTAGCGCGACGGTGGACGGGCGCATCGCCACCGATGTCGCCGACCTCACCGCCAAGGCGACGCTCGACAACCTCGCCCGGCTCGACCCGCGCCTCGCCGGCGCGGCGCAGGCGGAGGCGGCGTTCTCCGGCTCGCTGGAGGATCTCGGCGTCAAGGCGAAGGTGCTGGTGCCGCAGGGCTCCGCCGAGGGCCGGCCGATCCGCGACCTCGCGCTGGACGTGACCGCGACCGACATCACCGGCGCGGTCGCCGGCACGCTGAACCTCACCGGCGAGGTCGCCGGCAAGCCCGCGCGCGGCACGGCGGCGCTGACGACCGAAGGAAACGGCACGCGGCGCCTCTCCGGCCTCGATCTTTCCATCGGCTCGGTAACGGCGAAGGGCGACGTCGCCCTGCGCACCGACAATCTGGCCGAGGGCAGCCTGACCATCGCCGCCGGCGACCTCGCCGATGTCGCCGCCCTCGCCTTGACGCAGGTGGCCGGCCAGCTGAACGCCGATGTCCGCCTCGACGCCGCCGACGGCCGCCAGCGCGCGGCGGTGAAGGCGAGCGCCGAGCGGCTGCAGGCCATGGGCCGCTCGGTCGGTTCGGCCACTATCGACGCGACCGTCGTCGATCCCACCGGCATTCCGCTGGTCAACGGCACGGCGGATTTGCGCGCTGTCGACCTGTCCGGCGTGGTCATCGAGACCGCCTCGCTGCGCGCGAACGGCAACGCCACCGGCACCGACCTCACCCTCGACGCCGTCGCGCAAGGGACGACGCTGCGCACCGCCGGCCGGCTGGAGCCGCGCGAGGGCGGCGCCCGGCTGCGGCTCGACCGCCTCACCGCCGCGCGCGGCACTCTCAATGCGGCGATGACGGCGCCGGCGACCTTCACCCTCGCCAACGGCGCGGTGACCATCGACCGCTTCGCGCTCTCCGCCAGTGGCGGCACGGCCACCGTCTCGGGCACGGCCGGCGAGACGCTCGACCTGTCGGTCGACTTGCGCGCGCTGCCGCTGTCGCTGGCCAACCTCGCCGCGCCCAGCGCCAACCTCTCCGGCACGCTGGCGGGAACCGCCCGTATCGGCGGCACGGCGGCGGCACCGACCGGCAATTACGATTTGCGCGTCGCCCGGCTGAGCAATCCCGACCTCGCCAGTTCTGGCGCCGGCCCGTTCGACATCACCGCCAACGGCACGCTTGCGGGCGGCCGCGCCAATCTGCGCGCGACGGTCTCGGGCCAGCATCTTCAAGGCTTCACGGTGAACGGCTCGGTGCCGCTGGGCGCCGGCGAACTCGATCTGGCGCTGCGCGGCGCCATCAACCTCGCCATCGCCAACCCGCTGCTCGCCACCACCGGTGCCCGCGTCACCGGCATCGCCAATGTCGACGCCACCATCCGCGGCACTGCGGCGGCTCCCCGTGCGGGCGGCACGGTGCGCGTTTCCGGCGGGCGCTTCGACGACGCGGTGAACGGCGTCTCCCTCGACCAGATCGAGGCGGTGCTGACCGGCACCGACCGCTCGGTGACCCTCACGAGCTTGCGCGCCCGCACCACCAATGGCGGCAGCGTCACCGGCCGCGGCAATGTCGCCCTCGATCCCGCCGCCTTCTATCCGGGCCGCGTCGACCTCGACCTGACCAATGCGGCGCTGGTCAACAGCGACCTGATGCGCTTGGTCGCCGAAGGTCGGCTCGGCGTGGAGGGCGCCTTCCTGCGCGATCCCCGCCTCACCGGGCGCCTCACTTTGCGTGCGCTCGACATCAACATCCCCGACCGCTTCCCCGGTGGCGTGCAGAACCTCAATGTACGCCACGTCAATGATGGCGGCCGGCGCCCGCGTGCCACCGCGCCGCCCCGACCCTCGGCACAGCAGGCGCGCGGCAGCGGGCTTCCGCTCGACCTCGTCGTGTCGGCGCCGAACAACAACGTCTTCGTGCGCGGCCTCGGCATCGAGGCGCAGCTCGGCGGCGAATTGAAGCTCTCGGGCACCAGCCGCGCGCCGGTGACGCTCGGCGCCTTCGAGCTGCGCCGCGGCACCTTCGATTTCGGCGGACGGCGGCTCACCTTCACCCGCGGCCGCATCACCTTCACCGGCACTACCGATCCCGAGCTCGACTTCGTCGCCGAGACCACCAGCGCCGATATCACCGCGCGTGTGCTGGTCTCCGGCCCGGCGTCGCGGCCGGTCGTGAGCTTCGATTCCACGCCGACCCTGCCGCAGGACGAGGTGCTGTCGCGGCTGCTGTTCGGCCGCGCCGCCGGCTCGCTCAGCGCCGGCCAGGCGATCCAGCTCGCCCAGGTCGTCGCCCAGTTTTCCGGCGGCGCCGGCGTGCTGGAGAACATGCGCCGCTCGCTCGGCGTCGACAGCCTGGAGGTCGGCACCAATGCCGAGGGCACGGGCGGGCAGGTCGGCATCGGGCGACGGCTCAACGACAACATCTATCTCGGCGTGCGCCAGGGCACGACGCCGGGTTCGAGCCGGGTGACGGTCGATGTCGACGTCACCAAGAACATCCGCCTGCAGGGCGCCACCGGCGCCGACGGCTCCGCCGAGGTCGGCATCGGCGCGCAGTGGGATTACTGAAGGTGCTCCGGAATTCCCGTCCTTGATGGCCCTCATCCTGAGGTGCCCGGCGTCAGCCGGGCCTCGAAGGATGCTCATCCGGGCGCGCTCAACCCACCATCCTTCGAGGCTCGCTGCGCTCGCACCTCAGGATGAGGGTGCATTGTGGGCAGACCCTTCCGGCGATCTGTCGACACGTCTCTCTTGCTAGTCCCGCTGGTCGACGTAATATGAGCGTCCGCTCACATGGTGAGCATGTGACCGATCTGGAGAGCGGACAACGCCGGCGCCCATGAGTTTCGACCTCGTCATCTTCGACTGTGACGGCGTGCTGGTGGACAGCGAGATCCTCAGCTGCCGCTGCCTGAGCGAGGTCCTCGGGCGCTATGGCGTCGAGGTCGGCGTCGACGAGGTGTTCCGTCGCTTCCTCGGCCGCAGCACCGTCTCCATCGTCTCCGAGCTGCGCGCCGCCGGCCATGCCATTCCCGACGACTTCCCGCAGGTGCTCCGCCGCGACATTCGCAATGCCTTCGCCGCCGAGCTGAAGCCGATCGAGAACATCGTCGATGTCGTCCGCCGGCTGGCGCGCAAATACTGCGTCGCTTCCTCCAGCGACCTCGACCGTGTCGAGTTCTCGCTCGGCCTCACCGGCCTCGCCGAACTGTTCGACGGCCGCATCTTCACCGCCCAGATGGTGAAGCACGGCAAGCCGGCGCCGGACCTGTTCCTTCTGGCCGCCGAGCGCATGGAGGTGTCGCCGGCGCGCACGCTCGTCATCGAGGACAGCGTCAGCGGCGTGCAAGCGGCCAAGGCCGCTGGTATGACGGCGTGGGGATTCGTCGGCGGCAGCCATTATGCGGCGCGTGACGGACGTGACTTGCTCAAGCGGGCGGGGGCGGATCGGGTGTTCGAGCGGATGACCGATTTCGGGTTGGCAAGCGGCGCCGTCCGCGCGGCGGGCTGATGGCCGCCTCGGATTCCGAGCCCTCGCGCCTCGACGCCGCCGCGCGCGCGGGCTGGCTCTATTTCATCGCCGGCAACACCCAGGACGAGATCGCCCGCAAGCTCGGCGTCTCGCGTGCCACGGCGCAGCGGCTGGTCTCGCTGTGCCTGTCCGAGCGGCTGATCACCTTCCGGCTGGAGCATCCCATCGCCGCCTGCATGGAGCTGGCGGCGCGGATGAAGGACGCCTTCGGCCTCACCCATTGCGAGGTGGTGCCGACCGATCCGGCGGCGCCGCAGTCGCTGGCGGGGGTGGCCGAGCGCGCGGCGGCGTTGCTGGAATCCGTGCTCGCCGCCGACACGCCGGCCATCGTCGCCATCGGCACCGGGCGCGTGATGCGCGCGACGGTGGAGCAGGTGCGCTCCATGGACCGGCCGAACCACCAGCTGGTCTCGCTGGTCGGCAACATCTCGCCGGACGGCTCGGCGAGCTTCTTCGATTCGGTGGCGCGGCTCGCCGACATAACCAAGGCCCGGCACTACCCGATGCCGCTGCCGGTCTTCGTCTCCTCGGCGCAGGAGCGCGCGCAGCTCCTGCGCATCCACGCCGTCACCCGCATCCGCGCCATCGCCGAGAAGGCGGATCTGCGGCTGATGGGCGTCGGCCAGATCGGGCAGGGGGCGCCGCTGCATGTCGACGGCTTCATCAGCCGCGAGGAGCTGCTTGAATTGATGCGCCTCGGCGCGGTGGGCGAGCTCACCGGCTGGGCCTATGACGTCGAGGGACGCATCATCGAGGGTGGCTCGAACGAGCGCGTCACCAGCGTGCCGCATGCCATCCCCGCGAGCGCCCTCGCGGTCGGCGTCGCCATAGGCGAGGCCAAGGTGGCGGCCATCCGTGCCGCGCTCGCCGGCGGCGCGCTGAACGGCTTCATCACCGACGAGGCCACGGCCAAGGCGCTGCTGGCGCTCTGACTTTTTCAATGTCGTCGTCATCCCGAAACGGCCGCGAGGCCGTATCCGGGATCGCGTGCCGCTCTTCTTTCGCACGATCCCGGCTCTCCGCTTCGCTGCGGCCGGGATGACGATTGTCTTGTCGGGCGATGCTTTGACAGTGGTGACAGGAATTGAGGCGGGATGACGCCACTCATGTCACCACTTCATCGCGCCACCTCACCCAAGGGCGTTGACAAGCCCGCGGGTCGGTGTGAGCATATGCTCAGCATACGAAGATATGCTCAATAATTCTGGGAGGAGAGAATGAGGAAGGCCATCGGCGCCCTTGTGGGCGCGTCCGCGCTTCTTGCTGCCGCCCCGTCGCTCGCACAGACCACGCTGACCATCGCCACGGTGAACAATGGCGACATGATCCGCATGCAGGGTCTGACCAGCGACTTCACCGCCAAGAACCCCGGCATCAACGTCAAATGGGTGACGCTCGAGGAGAACGTGCTGCGCCAGCGCGTCACCACCGACATCGCCACCAAGGGCGGCCAGTTCGACGTGCTGACCATCGGCACCTACGAAGTGCCGATCTGGGCCAAGCAGAAATGGCTGCTGCCGCTCGACGACCTCGGCGCGGCCTATGACGCCAAGGACATCCTGCCGAAGATCGCCGACGCCGTGTCGGTCGGCGGCACGCTCTACGCCGCGCCGTTCTACGGCGAGAGCTCGATGATGATGTACCGCACCGACCTGTTCGAGAAGGCCGGTCTGAAGATGCCGGAGAGCCCGAGCTGGGACTTCGTCTTCGACGCCGCCCGCAAGCTCACCGACAAGTCCGCCGGCGTCTACGGCATCTGCCTGCGCGGCAAGGCCGGCTGGGGCGAGAACATGGCGTTCCTGACCGCCATGGCCAATTCCTACGGCGCCCGCTGGTTCGACGAGAAGTGGCAGCCGCAGTTCAACACGCCGGAATGGAAGGCGACGCTGACCGATTACGTCGCTATCATGAAGGAAGCCGGCCCGCCCGGCTCCTCCTCCAACGGCTTCAACGAGAACCTTGCCCTGTTCAATTCCGGCAAGTGCGCCATGTGGATCGACGCCACCGTGGCCGCCTCCTTCGTCAGCAACCCGAAGGAATCCAAGGTCGCCGACAAGGTCGGCTTCGCGCTGGCGCCGAACAAGGGCCTCGGCAAGAACGCCAACTGGCTGTGGGCCTGGAACCTCGCCATTCCCGCGGGCTCCAAGAAGGTCGACGCGGCCAAGAAGTTCATCGCCTGGGCGACATCCAAGGGCTACACCGAGCTCGTAGCCTCGAAGGAGGGCTGGGCCAACGTGCCGCCCGGCACGCGCACCTCTCTCTACCAGAACGAGGCCTACCTCTCCGCCGCGCCCTTCGCCAGGCTGACATTGGCTTCCATCGACTCGGCAGATCCGAACCATCCGACGGTGAAGCCGGTGCCCTATGTCGGCGTGCAATACGCCGCCATCCCCGAGTTCCAGGGCATCGGCACGCAGGTCGGCCAGCAATTCTCCGCCGCGCTGTCGGGCGCCACCACGGTCGACGCGGCGCTCACCGCGGCGCAGGCCTCGACCGAGCGCGAGATGAGGCGCGCCGGCTACCTCAAATAGCCGTACCCCAGGGGGAGCGGCGGGGACGCGTGACCTCCCCGCATTCCCGCCGCGAACGGGGCGCCCGCCAGTGCCCCGTCCTCAAAATCCTCCGAGGGCACCTGCCGGCCGGAGGCGGACGATGCCCGCCGCATCCGCGCCTCCTGCCGGCTCCCTTTTGCCGATCGAACGCCGGGGACGACCCATGGCAACCCAGCAGACACAGACGCTCGGCCGGCTGCTGCTCACCCCGGCCGTGGCGCTGCTCTTCGTGTGGATGATCATCCCGCTCGGGATGACGATCTACTTCTCGCTGCTCAGCTACAACTTGCTCAATCCGGGGATGGAGCGGTTCATCGGGCTGGAGAACTACGTCTACTTCCTCACCGATCCCGCCTTCCTCGCCTCGCTGCGCAACACGCTGGTGCTGGTCGGCTCGGTGCTCATCATCACCGTCGTCGTCGGCACGCTGGTGGCACTATTGCTGGATCAGGCCTTCGTCGGGCGCTCGATCGTGCGGCTGATGGTGATCGCCCCGTTCTTCGTCATGCCCACCGTGAGCGCGCTGGTCTGGAAGAACCTGCTGATGCATCCGGTGTCGGGCATGTTCGCCTGGATCATGACCTCGGTCGGGCTGGAACCGATCGACTGGTTCGCGCAGTACCCGCTCTTCTCCATCGTCCTCATCGTCGCCTGGCAGTGGACGCCCTTCGCGGCGCTGATCCTGCTCACGGCGCTGCAATCGCTCGACGAGGAGCAGCGGGAGGCGGCGCTGATGGACGGCGCCGGCGCCTTCTCGACCTTCCTCTACATCACCCTGCCGCACCTCGCCCGGCCCATCGCGGTGGTGATCCTGATCGAGACCATCTTCCTGCTCACCGTCTTCGCCGAGATCTATGTGACGACGGGCGGCGGGCCGGGCCTTCAGACCACCAACATCGCCTTCCTCATCTATTCGCAGGCGCTCATCCAATACGACGTCGGCGGCGCTTCGGCGGGCGGCCTTGTGGCGGTGGTCATCGCCAACATCCTGGCCATCTTCCTGATGCGCATCGTCGGCCGGAGCCTGGAGGTCTGATCATGGCACGCCGCGATTCCGCCTCCCGCGTCTTCGTCTCCACGCTCGCCGCCTGGGCGGTGGGCTTCCTCATCTTCTTCCCCATCCTCTGGATGGTGCTGACCAGCTTCAAGACCGAGCTGGAGGCGTTCTCGACGCCTCCCTCCTTCCTGTTCTTCCACTGGACGACGGAGAACTACGCCACCGTGCAGGAGCGCAGCGACTATGTCGCCCATGCGATGAACTCGCTGATCATCGCCGGCGGCTCGACGCTGATCGCGCTGCTTATCGCCGTGCCGGCGGCGTGGTCGATGGCCTTCGCGCCGACCAAGCGCACCAAGGACGTGCTCCTGTGGATGCTCTCCACCAAGATGCTGCCGCCGGTCGGCGTGCTCGTGCCGATCTATCTGATCTTCCGCGACTTCGGCCTGCTCGACAGCCGCACGGGGCTCATCCTCGTGCTGTGCCTCGGCAACCTGCCGATCGTGGTGTGGATGCTGTTCACCTACTTCAAGGAGATCCCCAAGGACATCCTCGAGGCCGCCCGCATGGACGGCGCCACGGTGGGCAAGGAACTGATCTACGTGCTGACGCCCATGGCGGTGCCGGGCATTGCCTCGACGCTGCTGCTCAACTTCATCCTGGCCTGGAACGAAGCGTTCTGGACGCTGAACCTCACCACCTCTGAGGCGGCGCCGCTCACCGTCTTCATCGCCTCCTATTCCAGTCCCGAGGGGCTGTTCTGGGCCAAGCTCTCGGCCGCCTCCACCCTCGCCATCGCCCCCATTCTCGTGCTCGGCTGGTTCAGCCAGCGCCAGCTCGTCCGCGGCCTGACTTTCGGCGCGGTGAAGTAGAAACGAGGCAGACCCATGGCCCGCATCACCCTCGAAGGCGTGAAGAAGTCCTTCGGATCGCACGACATCATCAAGGGCGCCGACCTCGAGATCGACGACGGCTCCTTCGTGGTCTTCGTCGGACCCTCCGGCTGCGGCAAGACCACGCTGCTGCGGCTCATCGCCGGGCTGGAGGACGTCACCGGCGGCCGCATCCTGATCGACGGCGCCGACGTCACCGACACCCCGCCGGCCAAGCGCGGCCTCTCCATGGTGTTCCAGTCCTACGCGCTCTACCCGCATATGAGCGTGCGCGGGAACATCGCCTTCGGGCTGAAGATGGCCGGCCGGCCCAAGGCCGAGATCGACGAGAAGGTCTCCCGCGCCGCCGAGATCCTCAACCTGACCTCCTATCTCGACCGCAAGCCGCGCGAATTGTCCGGCGGCCAGCGCCAGCGCGTCGCTATCGGCCGCGCCATCGTGCGCGAGCCCAAGGCGTTCCTGTTCGACGAGCCGCTGTCCAACCTCGACGCCGCGCTGCGCGTGCAGATGCGCCTCGAAGTGACGCGGCTGCAACGCCAACTCGACACCACGGCGATCTATGTCACCCACGACCAGGTGGAGGCCATGACCATGGCCGACCGCATCGTGGTGCTGAATGCCGGGCGCATCGAGCAGTACGGCACGCCGCTGGAGCTCTATGAGCGGCCGGCCAACCTCTTCGTCGCCGGCTTCATCGGCTCGCCGCGGATGAACTTCGTCGCCGGCAAGGCCGCCGAGCCCTATGGCGCCGCCACCATCGGCGTGCGCCCGGAGCATGTCGCGGCGGGCCGCGAAGGCGAGGGCTGGGCCGGCACGGTCAGCGTCGCCGAGCATCTCGGCAGCGACACCTTCCTCTATGTCGACGTGCCGGAGATCGGCGCCATCACCAGCCGCGCACCCGGCGAGTTCGGCATCTCGGTCGGCGACCGCGTGATCCTGCGCCCCGATCCCGCCCGCATCCACCGCTTCGACGCGGAGGGGAGGGCGCTCCGCGCCTGACCTTCCCGCTATTCAAGAGAGCAGAGCCATGTACCTCGAAATGTTCAATCTCTCCGGCCGCACCGCCCTCGTCACCGGCGGCGGCCGCGCCATCGGCCTCGCCTGCGTCGAGGCGCTGGCGGAAGCCGGCGCCAAGGTGATCATCGCCGATGTCGACGCCGCAATCGCCGAGGAGGGCCGCGAGGCCATGCGCGCCAAGGGCTATGATCCCGAGGTCATGCTGCTCGACGTCACCGATACGGCGCAGGTCAACGACGTTGCCGACGAGGTCATCGCCCGCCACGGCAAGATCGACATCCTCGTCAACAATGCCGGCATCGCGCGCTCGGAGACGCCGGCCGAGACGGTGACCGACGAGCACTGGCTGAACGTCATCGACGTCAACCTCAACGGCACCTTCTGGTGCTGCCGCGCCTTCGGCCGCCACATGCTGGAGGCGCGCTCCGGCTCCATCGTCAATATCGGCTCCATGTCCGGCTTCATCGTCAACAAGCCGCAGGAGCAGTGCTACTACAACGCCTCCAAGGCCGGCGTGCACCACCTCACCAAGTCGCTGGCCGCCGAATGGGGCGCGCGCGGCGTGCGGGTCAACGCGGTGGCGCCGACCTACATCAACACGCCGCTCAACGCCTTCGTGAAGTCCAACCCCGCCATGTACGAGGCCTGGATCGGCGGCACGCCGATGGCCCGGCTCGGCGAGGTGCAGGAGATCGCCTCGGTCGTGCTGTTCCTCGCCTCCGACGCCGCGAGCCTGATGACCGGCTCCATTGTCCTTGCCGATGGCGGCTATACCTGCTGGTAGTTCGGGTGGGGCAGGGCAGCCACGGGCAGGCGTGACGATGCAGCAGGCGTTTATCGGGGTGGATGTCGGCACGGCGAGCGCCCGTGCCGGCATATTCGACAAGGCTGGCCGTCTGCTGGCCACAGCGCGCCACCCGATCCGGGTGTGGCACGAGGCCGGCGACGTGGTGGAGCAGTCCTCCGCCGACATATGGGACGCCTGCGTCCACTCCGTCCGCGAGGCGATGAAGACCGCCGGCCTGCCGCCGGAGGCCATCGCCGGCCTCGGCTTCGACGCCACCTGCTCGCTGGTGGTGCTGGACCCTCAAGGCCGCCCGCTCACCGTCTCGCCCTCGGGCGATGACGCACGCAACGTCATCGTCTGGATGGATCACCGCGCCACCGGGCAGGCGCGGCGCATCAACGAGACGAAGGAAGACGTGCTGCGCTATGTCGGCGGCGTCATCTCGCCGGAGATGGAGACGCCGAAGCTGCTCTGGCTGAAGGAGAACCTGCCGGCGAGCTTCCATGGCGCCGGCTATTTCTTCGACCTCTCCGATTTCCTGTCCTTCCGCGCCACCGGCGCCACCGAGCGCTCGGTCTGCACCGTCACCTGCAAATGGACCTACCTCGCCCATGAGGGGCGCTGGAGCGACGACTATTTCCGCCGCATCGGCCTCGACGAGCTCGCCGGTGAGGGCCATGCCCGTATCGGCGAAACCATCGTCGAGCCCGGCACCGCGCTGGGGCAGGGGCTGACGGAAGTCGCGGCGCGCGAGCTTGGCCTGATGCCGGGAACCCCGGTCGGCGCCTCGCTCATCGACGCCCATGCCGGCGGCATCGGCACCATAGGCGGGCGCGGCGCGGGCGATGGCGCCGTCGATGTGCAGCGGCGCCTCGCCTACATCATGGGCACCTCCGCCTGCATCATGGCGACCACCGCCGAGCCGCGCTATCTGCCCGGCGTCTGGGGCCCCTATTTCTCCGCCATGGTGCCGGGCCTCTGGCTGAACGAGGGCGGCCAGTCCGCCGCCGGCGCCGGCATCGACCATCTGATGCGCGCCCATCCCGCCCGCGCCGAGGCCGAAGCCACGGCGAAGGAGGCCGGGCTCGGCCTGCTCGACTTCCTGGAGAAGCGCGCCGTCGCCCGGTTCGCGCAGCCGGCCGAGACCGCGCGCCTCGCCCACGATGTCCATGTGCTGCCGGAATTCCTCGGCAACCGCTCGCCCTATGCCGACCCGGATGCGCGGGCGGTGATCGCCGGGCTCGACCTCGACGACGGCATGGACAGCCTGGAGCGCCTCTTCGTCGCCAGCCTGTGCGGCCTTGCCTATGGGCTTGCCGACGTGGTCGACGTCATGCGCGCGCAGGGCATCGACTGCGAGATGATGGTGATGAGCGGCGGCGCCAGCCGCAGCGCGCTGGTGCGTCAGATCATGGCCGACACCACCGGCCTCGACGTGGCGCTGCCGGCTACCCCGGAGCCGGTCCTGCTGGGCGCGGCCATGCTCGGCGCGGTGGCGGCACGCGCCTACGGCTCGGTGCGCGAGGCGATGGGAGCGATGTCCACCATCGGCGCGCTGACCACGCCGTCCGGCCCGGCCATGGGCGCGTTCCACGCCGCCAAGCGCCGGGTCTACAAGCTGATGCAGACGCTCGACCGCGAAGGGCGGGCGCTGATGGCCGACGAACCGCGAGCCTGATCCATGCTGCTGAGCTGCGGCGACGCCCTGATCGACTTCATGCCGGCAAGCACGGCCGACGGGCGCGACGGCTACGTCACCGCGGTCGGCGGCTCCTGCCTCAACGTCGCCGTCGCCATGGCCCGGCTCGATGCGCCTTCCGGGCTGGTGGGCGGCATCTCTACCGACATGTTCGGCGCCATGATCGCCGACCATGCGCAGCGCTCGAAGGTCGATCTCGCCCACGCCGACCGCAGCGAGCACGAGACCACGCTCGCCTTCGTCCGCTTCGTCGAGGGCGAGCCGCATTACGCCTTCTACGACGACGGCACGGCGGCGCGGCGCTGGACCTATGAGCCCGGCAGCATCGATTTCTCGGCTGTCGAGGCGGTGCATGTCGGCTCGACCACGCTGATCAGCGATCCGACCTACAGCCAGACGCTGGCGCTGGTGGAGGATGCCCGCCGTACTGTCACCATCTCCTTCGATCCGAACTGCCGTCCCGCGCTGGTGCGCGACCGGGCGGACTATGCCGCGCGCATGGAGGAATTCGCCCGGCGCGCCGACATCGTGCGGCTGTCGGATGTGGACTTCGCCTATCTCCATGGCGATGCGGACGAGGATGCGAAGGCGGCGGAGCTGCTCGCCGGCAATGCCTCCCTCGTCGTGCTGACGCGCGGGGCGGAGGGCGTCACCGCCTGGCACCGTGTGGCTGGAAAGATCGAGGTGCCCGCGCCTCAGATCACGCTCGCCGACACCATCGGGGCCGGCGACAGTTTCCAGGGCGCGCTGCTGGCGGCGCTGCGCGAAACCGGCACTATCGGCCGGCCGAGGCTCGCCGCCATGAGCGCGGCGGCGCTGCGCGAGGTGCTGGGCTTCGCGGTGGCCTGCGCCGCGGTCACCTGTAGCCGCGTCGGCGCCGACCCGCCCTACCGGTCCGAGGTCGCGATCAGGCTGGGGCAGGGGGCCTGACCGGCTCGCCTCGCCGGCGGGCCGTGTTACTGTCTGGCTCGACGCAGCTTTGCGGGGAAGGACATGGACGCGGAAGACGAGGCCGCGCGCCTCTTCAATGCACCGAGCGCCCGCCGGCCGGTGCTGGAGCAGATCGTCACCGATGCAGTGGAGAGTTTCCTCTGGCGCTGCGACGACTATCCGTGGGAACGCAACGTCTGGAACGTCCACCCGGAATACGAGATCCATCTCATCCGCAACGCCTCGGGCATCGCCCTCGTCGGCGACCATATCGAGCCGTTCGAGCCCGGCTATCTCGCCATTGTCGGCTCCGGCCTGCCGCATGACTGGGTGACGGCGACGGCGCCGGGCGAGGTCATCCGCGGCCGCGACATCGTCCTGCAGTTCGATCATCAGCGGGTGCGCCACGCCGCGACATGCTTCCCCGAGCTCGCCGGCCTCGAATCCTTCCTCACGCTGGCGCTGCGCGGCCTCGCCTTCCACGGCGAGACCCGCCGGCAGGGCGCCGAGATCCTGGAAGCGATGCGCGAGGCCGGCGGCATCGAGCGCCTGACGCTGTTCCTGCGCCTGCTCGGCCTCATGGCTGCGCGGGGCGAATACAAGGTCCTCTCCTCCGCCGACTTCACGCCCGACACCGACCACGCCTCGCTCGGCTCGATCCATGTGGCGCTGACCTATATCCGCGAGAATTTCACCCGCGACGTGCACCTCAACGACGTCGCCGAATTGCTCGGCATGAGCGAGTGGACCTTCTCGCGCTTCTTCAAGAAGAACGCCGGCAGCAGCTTCACCGACTATCTGCGTACGCTGCGCGTCGCCTATGCCTGCAAGCTCTTGGCCGACACCGACATGCCGATCACCGACATCTGCTTCGAGATCGGCTACGCCAACGTCTCCAACTTCAACCGCAACTTCCTCAGCCAGCGCGGCACCACGCCGTCCTCCTACCGCCGGCTGGCCCAGCAGCGCATGACGAAACGTAAGGATGTCGCGCCCGATACTCTTGTGCGCCACGGTACGATGAAGCCGCCGATTGCTGCGACGCAACCTGCATGAAAGTACAGATTCGCTGCGTCACGAAGGCTAGACTCCGCACGCCCTGCGGACCGATGCTCTGAACATTCGATAGGCCGCCTGAACTCTTGTGCGGCCTCTCCGATGGCTCCGCGACCGCTTGAGAAAGGGCGCGGAAAGGTCGCGGCCAGGCGGCCGCATCAATCCGAGCCGACGCAGATCGGCCGTGGGAGGAAAGCATGAACAAGCTTCTGCGCACTGTCAGTGCCGCGGCGCTCTATGCCGTTGCAACCTTCGCCCTGCCGATGCCGAGCGAGGCCGCCGAGTGGGATATCGCCAAGGCGGCCGCGCCCTATAAGGGCACCGAGCTCAACGTCGTCTTCCTCGACCGTCCGGGCTACCGCGCCATCATCAAGCTGCTGCCGGAGTTCGAGAAGGCGACCGGCATCAAGGTCAATTACGAGATCGTCCCCTACGAGAACACCCGCGAGCGCGAGGTGCTGAACTTCAGCGGGCAGGGCGACCTCTCCATCGCGCTGGTCGACCTCGTCTGGATCGGCGAATTCGCCGAGAACGGCTGGATTCTGCCGGTCGACAAGTTCGCGAACGACGCCTCGATCACCGACCCGAACCTCAACCTGAAGGGCTTCTTCCCGCTGTTGCTCGACGCGTTCGGCACCTGGGGCGGCACGGTCTACGGCCTGCCCTTCGACAACTACTCGGGCCTGCTGTTCTACAACCAGTGCATGCTCAAGGACGCCGGCTTCGACAAGCCGCCGGCGACCTGGAAGGAACTGCTTGAGGTCTACGCGCCCAAGCTGACCGACAAGGACAAGAAGCAGTACGCCTTCGCCCTGCAGTCGCTGCGCGGCGAGACCCAGTCGGCGGACAGCTTCATGCGCAGCCTCTGGCCGCATGGCGGCTCGCTGCTCGACAAGGACTTCAAGTCGAACCTGCTGTCGAAGGAAAGCCAGGCCGGCCTGCAGTACCGCCAGAAGCTGATGGAATACATGCCGCCCGGCATCGTCAGCTGGGACCATGCGGAGGCGGTGAACGCGCTGGCGCAGGGCCAGGTGGCGATGATCACCGAGTGGTCGGCCTTCTATCCCACGCTGACCGACCCCAAGACCTCCAAGCTCGGCGATTGCCTCGCCGTGGCGCCGGAGCCCGCCGGCGAGGCCGGCCGCCTGCCCGCGCTCGGCGGCTTCTCGCTGGCGGTGGCGGCGCAGGCGCCGGAGGAGGAGCAGAAGGCCGCCTGGATCTTCATCCAGTGGGCGACCTCCGAGGCCATCGCCCGCGCCTATGTCGACGCCGGCGGCGTGTCCGGGCGCATGAAGGTCTATGAGGACCCGCAGGTAAAGGCGACCTACAAGTTCGTCGAGCCGATGGTCGCCTCCTGGCAGAAGGGCGTGCCGGAATATCGCCCGCGCTTCCCGGCCTGGCCGGCCGTCTCCGAGGTCATCGCCGAGTTCGGCACCAAGATGATGCTCGGCGAGGTGACGGTGGAGGGCGGCTCCAAGGAGATCGGCAACCGCATGGAGGCCATCCTCAAGCAGGAAGGCTACTACGACGGCAAGAAGAAGCTGCTGCAGTAGACCCTTTCGTTCAACTTCCGACCCGGCCTGACTGCAGGCCGGGTCGCAGTCCCGGCGAAGAACCGGACACCCTCATCCTGAGGTGCGAGCGCCAGCGAGCCTCGAAGGATGCTGGAGCAGCGCATGGCTCCTGGACGAGCATCCTTCGAGGCCCGGCGCCGCCGGGCACCTCAGGATGAGGTCCCTCGAACCTGAACGCGAACAGATGACCGCACCCGCCACCCGCCGACGCCTCGCCTATGGCCGCTGGACGCCGTTCTGGTTCCTGGCGCCGGCGGTGCTTGCGCTGTTCCTGATCGGCATCTGGCCGACGCTCTTCGCGCTCGTCACCTCGCTGCGGCGCTACAATATCACCCGCCCGCGCGACGGCTTTCCCTTCATCGGCCTCGACAATTACGTGCAGGTGCTGACCGATCCCACCTTCTGGGACACGCTGGGGCGCACCGCCGGCTTCTTCCTCGTCGTCATGCCGATCCAGGTCGCGCTCGGCCTCGCCATCGCGCTGATGCTGCACCGGCCGGGCCTCGGCCTGCTGCGCAGCGTGGCGCGGGTGTCGCTGGTGGTGCCGCTCGCCACCACCTATGCGGTGGTCGGCCTGCTCGGCCGGCTCATCTTCAACCGCGATTTCGGCGTCGCCAATGCGCTGATCGGCGTGTTCGGCTTCCCGCCCATCGACTGGCTCGGCAATCCCACCGGGGCCTTCGTCGCCATCTGCGTCATGGATATCTGGCAGTGGACGCCGTTCTGCGCGCTCATCTTCCTGTCCGGCCTCTCCATGGTGCCGGTCGATATCGAGGAGGCGGCGCGGCTGGAGACGCCCAGCAAATGGGCGCTGTTCTGGCAGGTGCAGCGGCCCTATCTGCTGCCCGGCTTCACCGCCATGCTGATCCTGCGCTCGGCCGACGTGCTCAAGCTGTTCGACATGGTCTTCACCATGACCCGCGGCGGCCCCGGCGCCGCGACCGAGCTGATCTCGATCTACATCCAGCGCGTCGGCTTCCGCGTGTTCGACATGGGGCTGGCCTCGGCGCAGGCGCTGCTGCTGCTGGTCATCACCGTCGTGCTGGCGCGGGTCTATATCCGCTTCTTCTACCGGGAGATCGAGGCATGAACCCCCGTTCCCGTGGCCGGATCCTGCACGCGCTCGGCCTGATCGCGGTGCTGGTCTTCACCATCTTCCCGTTCTTCTGGATGGTCTCCTCATCCTTCAAGACGCAGGCGGACCTGCTCGCCTCGCCGCCGGTCTGGCTGTTCCGGCCGACGCTGGCCAACTATGCCGACGTCTTCGCCGACCAGAAGGTGATCGACGCCGTCGTCAATTCGCTGATCGTGGCGCTGGGCAGCACCGGGCTCTCCGTCATCCTCGGCACGCCCGCCGCCTTCGCGCTTGCCCGCTACGAGTTCCGCGGCAAGAGCGATTTGTGGTTCTGGTTCATCTCCAACCGCTTCATCAGCCCGATCGTGCTGGCGCTGCCGATCTACCTGCTGGCGCTGCAATTGCGCATCCTCGACACGCATCTCGTGCTGATCCTGGTCTACGTCACCTTCATCCTGCCGATCGTGATCTGGATCTCGACCGACCAGTTCCGCTCCATCCCGCGCGAGCTGGAGGAGGCGGCGCGGCTGGAAGGGGCGAGCCAGTTCGACATCTTCCGCCGCATCTACCTGCCGCTCGGCCTGCCGGGCATCGCGGTGTCGGCGATATTCGGCTTCATCTTCTCCTGGAACGAGCTGCTCTACGCCCTCGTGCTGACGCGCCGCGCCGTGCAGACCGCGCCCGTCGTCGCGACCAGCTTCATGTCCGGCTACGAGCTGCCCTGGGGAAAGATCATGGCGACCGGCACGGTGATCGTGCTGCCGGTCACCATCTTCGCGCTGCTGGTCTCGCGTCACATGGTGCGCGGGCTGACCATGGGCGCCACCAAATGAGTGCCGCAGCAAGGCGGCCCGGCGGGGAGGCCGGGGAGCGATGAGCTATCTGAAACTGGAAGGCGTCGAGAAGAGCTACGGCGCCGCCCGCATCATCCGCGGCGTCGACATCGCCGCCGAGAAGGGCGAGTTCGTCGTCTTCGTCGGCCCGTCCGGCTGCGGCAAGTCCACGCTGCTCCGCATGGTCGCCGGGCTGGAGGAGGTCTCGGGCGGCGAGATCTTCATCGAGGGCGCCCGCGTCACCGACCTCGAGCCGGCCCAGCGCAAGGTCTCGATGGTGTTCCAGTCCTATGCGCTGTTCCCGCATATGAGCGTGCGCGACAACATCGCCTTCGGGCTGAAGATGTCGAAGGTGCCGCAGGCCGAGATCGACCGGCAGGTCGCCGAGGCAGCGCGCATCCTGCGCATGGAGGACCTGCTCGACCGCAAGCCGCGCCAGCTTTCCGGCGGCCAGCGCCAGCGCGTCGCCATCGGCCGCGCCATCGTGCGGCACCCCAAGCTGTTCCTGTTCGACGAGCCTCTGTCCAACCTCGATGCCGAGCTGCGGGCGCAGATGCGCGTCGAGATCGCCCGGCTGCACCGCAATCTCGGGGTGACGATGATCTACGTCACCCACGACCAGGTGGAGGCGATGACGCTGGCCGACCGCATCGTCGTGCTGCGCGCCGGGCAGGTGGAACAGATCGGCTCGCCCAAGGACCTCTACGAGCGGCCGGCCAACACCTTCGTCGCCGGTTTCATCGGCTCGCCGAAGATGAACTTCCTCTCCGCCACGGTCACAAGCCGCGACGGCGACCGGGTGGAACTGGCGCACCCCTCGCTGGCGGCGCCGCTCAGCGTCACCCGGCGCGGCGGGAACGGTGCCGAGCCGGCGCCGGGGGACACCGTCACGCTCGGCCTGCGCCCGGAGCATCTCGGGCTGGAGGCCGGCGACAGCCGCATCGAGCTCACCGCCGACCTCGCCGAGAGCCTGGGCGGCGCGACGCTGATCTACGGCCAGACCGCCGCCGGCGAGAGCGTGACGCTGCAGACGCCGGGCTGGCGCTCGCTCGACAAGTCCGAGCGCTTCGCCGCACGCTTCGACGCGGCGCAGGCCTATGTCTTCGACAAGGACGGGCGGGCCTTCTGATGGGCACGGCAAAGCGGTTCGAGGGCAGGAGCGTGCTGGTCACCGGCGCCGGCAAGGGCATCGGCCGGGCGACGGTGAAGCTGCTCGCCGAGGAAGGCGCCGAGGTGGTGGCGCTCAGCCGCTCACAGGCCGACCTCGACGCGCTCAGCTCCGAGTTCGGCTGCCGCACCCTCGCCGTCGATCTTGCCGATGCGGGGGCCACCCGCGCGGCAGCGTGCGAGGCCCAGCCGGTCGACCTCCTCGTCAACTGCGCCGGCATCGCCGAGCTGGCGCCTTTCGTCGACGCCAGCGTCGAGGCCTTCGACCTGACCATGGCGGTGAACTGCCGCGCGCCTTTCATACTGTCGCAGGAATATGCCCGCGCGCGGATCGCCGTCGGGCAGGGCGGCGCCATCGTCAACGTGTCGAGCATCTCCTCCTTCATCGGTTTCGCCGACCACGCCGCCTATTGCGCCTCCAAGGGTGCGCTCGATGGGCTGACGCGCGTGATGGCGAACGAGCTCGGCCGCCACGGCATCCGCGTCAACGGCGTGCATCCGGTGGTTACCCTCACCCCCATGGCGGTGAAGGCGTGGAGCGATCCGGCGAAGTCCGGCCCCATGCTCTCCCGCATCCCGCTGCAACGCTTCGTCGAGCCGGAGGAGGTGGCGGCGGTGATCGCCTTCCTGCTCTCCGACGAGGCGGCGATGGTCAACGGCATCGACATGCCGGTCGACGGTGGGTTCCTGATCAACTAGCCGGCGCGCCCTCGGGCGCGCGCCGGGCATGTAAGGAGACGACGATGAAAGCCCTGGTTCTCGAAAGGCAGCACGAGCTGAAGCTGCGCGACATCGACCTGCCGCTCGAGGTCGGCCCGGCCGACGTGAAGATCAAGATGCACACGGTCGGCGTCTGCGGTAGCGACGTGCATTATTACACCCATGGCCGCATCGGTCCCTTCATCGTCAAGGCGCCGATGGTGCTCGGCCACGAGGCCGCCGGCACGGTGGTCGAGGTCGGCGCGAAGGTGACGAACCTCAAGGTCGGCGACCGCGTCTGCATGGAGCCGGGCATCCCGGACCTCGCCTCCAAGGCCTCCAAGATCGGCCTCTACAATGTCGACCCCAGCTTGACTTTCTGGGCGACGCCGCCGGACCATGGTTGCCTGACGCCTTACGTCGTCCATCCGGCCGCCTTCACCTTCAAGCTGCCGGACAACGTCTCCTTCTCCGAGGCGGCGATGGTCGAGCCCTTCGCCGTCGGCGTGCAGGCGGCGGTGAAGGCCGAGATCAAGCCGGGCGACGTCGGCGTCGTCACCGGCGCCGGGCCGATCGGCATCATGGTGGCGCTGGCCGCGCTGCTGGGCGGCTGCTCCAAGGTCTACATCACCGATCTCGTGCCGGAGAAGCTGGCCATCGCCGGACGCTATGCCAACATCGTGCCGGTGAACGTGCGCGAGACCTCGCTGGCCGACGTCGTGCTGAAGGACACCGAGGGCTGGGGCGCCGACCTCGTCTTCGAGGCGAGCGGCTCGCCCAAAGCCTATGAGGGCATCACCGAGGTGATCCGCCCCGGCGGTAAGCTGGTGGTGATCGGCATGCCGGTGGAGCCAGTGGCGCTCGACATGTCGCTCTTCGCCGCCAAGGAGATCCGTATCGAGACCGTGTTCCGCTATGCCAACGTTTTCGACCGCGCGCTGAACATGATCGCCTCCGGCAAGGTCGACCTGAAGCCGCTGGTCACCGGCACCTACAGCTTCGACGACAGCATCGTCGCCTTCGAGCGGGCGGAGGAGGCGCATCCGACCGACGTGAAGCTTCAGATCCTGTTCTGATCGGGCGGCCTGCGCGGCGGGCGGCAGGCAGCCTTGCGCGAACAGGCCTTGCCGCCGGCGCGCGCGTCGTCGATATGAAGACGATGAGCCCGCTGTCTCCGCACCGATTTTCCGTCGCGCCGATGATGGATGGCGCAGATTTATCTTATTCTTCAGTTACTTAGTCGATATGCGTGTGCAATTTCTGTGCACAAAGGGCTTACTTCGCCGCGCTTTTCTTCTGTGCTCTGTACCTATCCCAAGCACCCTGAAAGAGCACGAAGCGCGCTGGCACCCCACGATGGCTGCTCACCGCATCGGGCCATCGTGACAGTACAGATCATAGAGTGGAAATCGCTGTTGTCGGAAGAAAACAGGAATCATGGGCTCGGCGCGGCGCCTGTGGTTGCGGAGCGGCAGGGGGTTATCTGAGGGTATCTGAGCTTCACGGATCGGCCCGAACTTGCGAGCATGTCGAGTCAGGTGGTGCCCGCGGCGCTCACCTGATGGGCGAGGTCTAGATCAGAACGCACAGCGAGCGCGATACGCCGCTTGCCGTGCATATCGTCGAACGTCCGCAGTTCGAGGATGGAGCTTGATGCACTATCTCCGACAGCATCGAGATCGGGCAGCGTGATGTGATGGGAGCGTCCATCCAAGCCATCGACGATGGCATAGGAGCCGTAGAACTCGTCATCGAGGCGGCGCTCGACCAGCCGGCTGATGACAGGCATGTCGAGACTGTTGCGGTCGGCATTAGCTTGCTGTCACGTGCTCTGTCCCCCGCAGTCAGGGCCCGGTGCATGTGCTTGATGATGTCGCCGCCCTCACCGAGTTCGCGCAGGGTGGCTTCAGCTGCCGGCTCCATCGCCCATTGCGCGTTGCCGATCTCGCTGGCAAGCCAAGCGCCTTGAGCTTTCTCAGACGTCCGATCTTCAGCGCATGATGCTCATCCGGCGGCCGACCGGGGATCGAGTTAGGGTTGAGCTCGGTGCAACGCGCGGCTTCGATCTGACGTCTCCCGTCGGGGTGACCCCTGCACGCGACGGTCGGTGATGCTGCCCGAGCCAGCCCAGCGCCGCGTGAGTACGATGGTTCTGCGGCTGGTGCGAAGGCTAGCGAACTGTCCGCTGCCGAAGCGTGAGCGATTGCCGGAGACGATCTTGCCGGGGCGAGAAACCCCGCCGCCGGCCTTTCGAGCCGAGGCGAGGGCCTGCGCGATGAAGAGACGTGCCTGCTCGGCACGGGCCGAGCGGATGCGGCCGGGATGGACGCGGAACTCGCGTTCATCGCTCGTGGTGAAGCCTCGGAATGTGTAGAAGTTTGTTGATTTACGGCCATCTAAGGGACGCGTGCAACTTGTGGTTCGGCTCCGCAAGGTGCCTAGGCCGCAGAAAACACATGGAGAAACAACGTCCCGACCGCCGCGCAATGTGCGTCCTTTTATCCTGCCCTCGTGCGGTCGTGGTCGCTGTGCTGCACCTCCTTGCCCTCCATGTGGCGCCAGAGCCCGACAGCGTGCGAAAGCCGGTCTTAATGGTCGTACCGCCTTGACGATGACAAAAGTGAAATGAAAAGCACGCCCGATGGCGGCGCGAGGAGCGCGGCATTGGCTGAATTGCTACGCTCGGGCTGCGCGACTAACAGCGGCGCCTTGCGCCATTTTTTCGCGATTAAGAACACCGTTCCGGTGATAGCCGCGTCAAAATCATTGTCGATGATCGGCGCCAGAGCCGCGAGGTAGTTGCGTATCTTCGGCGGCAAAGGCTCGCCGACAAGCTACGCCTCATAGCGCGCTGGCCGTTATTATAGGCCACGAGCAGTGCGCATATGCTGTCATAGCGGTCATAAAGTTGCCGCAGGTAAGCCGCGCCGACGCGGATGTTATCGCGCGGGTTGACCGCATCAGCGCGAGGCCGTGACGGATGCGAACCTATCGCACAGTCGGGCGAGGCGGCCCGCGGATTGCCGCCCCTCTCACCTCGAAGGGCCGCACGGATCCAGCCGCCAGGAAGCTCGAAGCGCTGCGCAGCTTTGTCAATGTAACGGGCGTCGAACGCAACGGAATACGCCACAGTGGGCGTCTTAGTCGGCGCGGTGGCACAGCCGGGCGACGCGCCGCTGATCGATAGTCCGGTTGCGAGGAAGAGCCCAGAGCGATCCATGTCAGCGCACCGCCGCGCGCCGGACGAGGTCGCCGTCATCGGCCTCGTCCGTGTTCAAAGGACCATGTTTCGGATCGACGGGCGCGTCTGATCCAGGGGCAAAAAATGCGGCTTCTGAGCTGTCACGCCGGCAAGGGAAACGCCTCGGAAATGCTTGTCCCCGTCGATTTCAGAGACGGCGGTGATGCCCTGGCCTCGGCTTCGAACTCATCCACCGGGCGACCGGCCGATGACGTGTTTGACACCCCGCCTACAAATATCTATCTATTCTATAGATTATTAGCTGAGAGGCGAGCGATGGCGTTGCAGGGTATCCGTTTTGGCGTATGGGCGCCGGTGCACGGTCCGCGCGCGGCGTTGAACGATCCTGAAGAGCCGTTCGATGCGTCCTGGGAGCACAACAAGGCGGTGATCCTGGAAGCCGAGCAGCTCGGCTTCCATGCGACGCTGATCGCCCAGCACACCGTCAACCCACATCTGCCGGACCATGACCAGCTGGAAACCTGGACCGCGGCGGCGGCGCTGGCGGCGCTGACAAGCCGGATTGAGATCATCGCGGCGATCAAGCCCTTCATCTTCCATCCGGTCTTCCTCGCCAAGATGGCGCTGCAGATCGAGAACATCAGCGGCGGCCGGTTCGGCATCAACCTGATCAATGCCTGGAACAGCGCCGAATTCGAGAAGGCGGGCATCGCCTTCGGCGAGCATGATGCGCGCTATGAATATGGGCGGGAGTGGATCTCGGTCGTCTCCCGGCTGATGGCGGGCGAGAGCGTTACCCATCAGGGGCCGAACTTCTCGATCACCGACTACAAGCTGACCCCGCGCGACCTGCATCGGGCGCGGCCCTCCATCTATATCGGCGGCGAATCAGAGCCGGCGCGGGCGCTGGCCGCCGACCACAGCGATGTCTGGTTCATCAACGGCCAGCCGCTCGCCGATGTCGCGTCGCTGATCGCCGACCTGCGCCGCCGCCCGCGCCGGGGGGTGCCGCTGCGCTTCGGCCTCTCCGCCTTCGTCATCGCCCGCGAGAGCGAAGAGGAGGCGCACGAGGCCTATGAGCGGCTTGTTCGCCTCGCCGCGCTCGACGCGGACGTCCACGCGCTCCAGCGCAAGCATGCCGACCCCAAGACGGTGATGTTCCAGACCATGGCCAAGTCGGTGCGTGTCGGCACCAATGGCGGCACCGCCGCCGGGCTGGTCGGCTCCTACGACCAAGTGAGCGAGCGCATCCTCGCCTTCCACCGCGCCGGGATCGAGCTGTTCATGCTGCAATTCCAGCCGCTGCGCGCCGAGCTGCGCCGTTTCGCGGGCGAGGTCATCCCGCGCGTGCGCGCCGCCGGCGAGGTCGCCCCCGCGCGCGCTTTGTCCGACGCCTGAAGCCCGCCCGGCCGACCAGAGAGAGCATGGCATGAGTGTGACCACCGAATTCACCGCCACTGAGAGCCGAACCTATTCGTCCGCGCCGGCGCCGGGGTTCCGGCTGGGGTCGAGCGGCCTCATCGCCCTGTCCTGGCTGGTGCCTGTTCTGCTGCTCGTGACCTGGGAGGCGCTGGCGCGGCTTGGCTGGATCGAGCCGCACCTCCTGCCGGCGCCCAGCAAGGTGGCCCTGACCGCCTACAAGCTCACGGTCTCCGGCACGCTGCTGCACGACCTCGCGGTCAGCCTGCTGCGCGCGGCGATCGGCTTTGCGATTGGCGGTGGAATCGGTTTCGCGCTCGGCACGCTTGTCGGCTTTTCCCGCATCGCCGAGGCTTTCATCGACCGCAGCGTGCAGATGGTGCGGGCGATCCCGTTCCTGGCCGTGCTGCCGCTGGTCATCGTCTGGCTGGGCGTGGGGGAGGGGCAGAAGATCTTTCTGGTCGCGCTTGGTGTCGCCTTTCCGATCTACGTCAACACCACGCTCGGCATAAGGCAGGTCGACCCGAAGCTGGTCGAGCTTGGCCGCGTGCAGGGATTGAACACCTGGGAACTGATCGCGCGCATCATCTTGCCGGGCGCGCTGCCCTCCATCCTCACCGGCGTTCGCTTCTCTTTGGCGACCGCATGGCTTGCCCTCGTCGTCGCCGAGACCATCGGTGCGCAGGCGGGGCTCGGTTTCCTCGCGCTCGATGCCCGCGAGTTCCTGCGCACCGATGTCATCGTGCTGACGGTCATCATCTACGCGCTGATCGGGGTCGCCGCCGACAGCCTCGCCCGGTTGCTCGAACGTCGCCTGCTCACATGGCATCCGAACTATGGAGACGGGCGATGACCGTGCAGCCGCGCGCCACGGCATTCCAGACCAATGCCGTGGTGGTCTCCAATCTACGCCGCGCCTATGGCGCGCGCACGGTGATCGACCACCTCAATCTGGTGATCGGGCAGGGCGAGTTCGTTGTGCTTCTGGGTGAGAGTGGCTGCGGCAAGACCACGCTGCTGCGGGCCCTGGCGGGGCTTGACCCGGTTCAGGGCGGCACGATCGAGGTGCCTGGACGCCCGGCGGTGGTGTTTCAGGAGCACCGGCTGCTGCCCTGGGAGACGCTGTGGCGCAATGTGACGCTCGGCCTGCGTGTCCCGGACGCCCGCGCCCACGCCGCGGAGGCGCTCGGCGAGGTCGGGCTCGGCGACCGGCTCGACGACTGGCCGCGCAACCTTTCCGGCGGGCAGGCACAGCGCGTGGCGCTGGCCCGCGCGCTGGTGCAGGCGCCGAAGCTGCTTCTGCTCGATGAGCCCTTCGCCGCGCTCGACGCGCTGACCCGCCTGCGCATGCACGGCCTCGTCAAGGACCTTGTCGCCCGTCACCAGCCGGGCGTTCTGCTGGTCACCCACGATGTCGACGAGGCGCTCCGCCTCGGTGATCGCATCCTCGTCATGCGCGACGGCGTCATCGCCGCCGAACATCGCCTTACCCCCGATCACGACGTGGCTGCCGCACGCGCCGGACTGCTGAGCGAGCTTGGCGTCTCCGTCGGCAATGAACAATCACCATCTTATTGATTTAATAGGAATATATCCATGTCGAACTCGATCTTCACCCCGTCGCGCCGCCGGTTTCTGACGACATCGCTCGCCGGTGTCGCGGCGGCGGGTCTCGCCGGCACCGGGCCGGCATTCTCCGCCACCGGGCGCACCACCGACACGCTGCGCCTGACCTGGGGTTATTTCGGCTTGAGCTACCTCGCCAAGGAGCATGGGGCGCTGGAGAAGCGGCTCGCAGACCAGGGCATCAAGGTCGAATGGATCGGCCCGTTCCCCAATCATGCGCCGACCCTGCAGGCCGTGACCGGCGGCACGGCGGACTATGCCTTTGGCGGCAGCACCACCCCGGCGCTGGCGGCGATCCTCGCCGGCTCACCGCTCGTCTTCACCCAGTTCTTCATCTATGAGCCGCGCACGACAGCGATCATCGCCAAGAAAAGCTCCGGCATTTCCAAGGTGGAGGACCTCATCGGCAAGTCGGTGGCGGTGAATCGCTCCGGCCTTGGCGAATTCCTCGTCGTCGCGGCGCTGGAAAAGCACAATATCGACCGTTCCAAGGTCAATTTCGTCTATCTCAACCCGCCCGACGCCGCCCCGGCGCTGGCGGCCGGCAAGGTGGATGCCTGGTCGATGTGGAGCCCCGGCGTCGATATCGCCCGCGTCGAGTACGACGCGCAGGACGTGTTCATCGAGGAGCGGGACCTGCCGTTCCAGATCGACTTCAACACCTATCTGACCCGCCGCAAGTTCGCCGAGGAGAACCCCGACCTGGTGCGCGCCTTCAACGCCGCGATCGTCGCGGAGGCCGAGTGGGCGAACGCCAACAATGTCGAGGCGGAGACCATCGCCTTCAAGGGGCTCAAATACCCGGAAGCCGTGCGCGACCACTTCATCTCGCTCAACCGTAAATACACCCCCTATTCCGTCACCGACGAGGACTTCCTCACCAAGTTCCAGACCGCTGCGGACTGGCTGAGCGAGCGCAAGGTGTTGCCGGAGAAGGTGAAGGTCACCGATTACGTGGCCGTGGTGTGAGGGTGTCATGAACAAGCCCGTCGATGCTTCTTTCCTTCGGCCTCCCGCCGATGGTGAGGCCGAACTTGCACGCCTTCAGCCGCTGTTCGACCGGATCGAGGCGGGGGCCAGCGAGCGCGAACGCGAGCGGATACTCCCCTTCGCCGAGGTGGCGCTGCTGCGCGAGGCGGGCTATGGCGCACTGCGTTTGCTGCGGGGCGACACTGTCGGCCTGACCTTCCGGCAATTACTCAAGATCGTCATCCGGCTCGGCGCGGCCGACTCCAACGTGGCGCACATCTTCCGCAACCATTTCACCGTGAACGAGCTTTATGCGCGCCGGGCCCGGGAGGGCCAGGGCCGCGTCTGGCAGGACGCCATCGCGCGGGGCGCCATCTTCGGCCTCGGCAACATAGAACTGGGCGCCAAGTCGGCCGGCGGCGTGCTGCCTGCGACGACCATCACCCCGGAGGGCGACGGCTTCCGGTTGGAGGGCACCAAATACTACACCACCGGCACGCTCTACGCCGACTATGTGCTGGTGCGCGCGGCGACGCCGGACGAGCGGCTCGCGTCAGTGATCATCCCGGTACGGCGCGAGGGGATCGAGATCGTCGATGACTGGGACGGCGTCGGCCAGCGCCTTACCGCCTCCGGCACCGGCCATTTCCGCCATGTGCGGGTCGAGGGCGCCGAGGTCGTCTTCGATGCCGACGGGGTGGGCTATGGCCACGCCTATTCCAACACGCTGGCGCAGCTCTATGTGAGCGCCATCGTCGCCGGCATCGCGCGCGCCGTGCTCAACGATGCGCGGCGCCTGCTGCTGGGGCGCACCCGCACCTTCTACTACGCCACCGCCGAGCGGCCGGCCGACGACCCGCTGCTGCTGCAGGTGCTCGGCGAACTCTCCACCGACGCCTTCGCGGCCGAGGCCGCCGTGCTCGCCGCCGCCGAGGCGCTCGATGAGGTCGGCGCCGCGCGCGACAATGGTCACGACGACGCGGGCCTCGCGCATGAGGCGGCACTGGCTGCCGCAAAGGCCAAGCTCATCGTCGACGAACGCGCCATTCGCAGCGCGGGGCGCCTCTTCGATCTCGCCGGCGCCAGCGCCGCCAGCCGCGCCAGGAACCTCGATCGCCACTGGCGCAACGCCCGGACCCTCGCGACGCACAATCCCGGTGTGACCAAGGCGGCAGCCATTGGCGCCTTCGAGGCGAACGGGACGCGGCTGCCGGCCAAGGGGTTCTTTTAATCCGTCCGCGAGCGTCGCAGGGAAAGGGTGAAACGCCCACCTGCCTCGCTTGAGGACACGGCGGACAACGAGGCAAGGTCGCCCGCTCTCGGGCGGGCGTGGCTTACGCCTTGGGCTACTCTGTCTGTCGCTCGGCGCCGAACATTTGGACGTCGCGAATGGTCAACGCCTAGCCCTTGCCTGCCCATCCGACGAATGTCCGCTCGATGAGGCGCACGGCGCATTCAAAGGCGAAGGCGACGGCGGCGATGAGGAAGATGCCGGCCACAACCACATCGGTGGCGAGGAAATTGGCGGCGGACTGGATCATGAAGCCGACGCCGCGCGTCGCCGCCACAAGTTCCGCCGCCACCAGCGTCGACCAGCCGGCGCCGAGGGCGATGCGGGTGCCGGTGAGAATGGACGGTGAGGCCGAGGGGAGCACAACCAGCCGTAGCAGTTGCGCTCGCGTGGCGCCGAGCGCCCGCGCGACATTGAGCCGATTGCCGTCCACGCCGCGTGTCCCGGCGGCGGTGGCGATGATGATCGGCGGCAGCATGGCGAGGGCGATCACCAGCACTTTCGCGCTCTCGCCGATGCCGGCCCAGATGATGACGAGGGGCAGATAGGCGAGCGGGGGGATCGGCCGCAGGAACTCGACGATCGGATCGAGGATGCCGCGCCCGACCGTCGACAGCCCGATGGCGAAGCCGGCCGGCACGCCGATCACCAGCGCTGCCGCCAGCGCGGCGAAGACGCGGAACAAGCTGGCGGCCAGATGCTGCGCCAGCGTGGCGTCGACAAACCCTTCTGTGACAAGGCGCCAGAGGCGGGTGGCCACCGCCTGCGGCGAGGGCAGGAACAGCGCCGGCACCGCGCCATACGCCGTCACCCCCCACCACAAGGCGAGGAAGCCGGCGAGGGTGGCGAGCGGGATCCAGACCCGTGCGGGCAAGGCGAAGCGCCGTCCGGTCTTGCGCGCTTGGGGCGCGGCGGACTGACGCTCGGGCAACTGGTCGTCGAAGGGGAAGCCTTCCGCCGGCACGATCAGCGGCAGGGCGCTGTCGGCGATCGGCAGGGGGGACAGGAAGCTCATGTCGGGGCTCCGGCAAAGATCACCGCGCGCAGCCGCTCGCGGGCGGCGGCGAAGGCGGGCAAGGACTTGACCTTGCTACCGATTTCAAGGGCATGGCGGCCAAAGGCGAGCGGCTCGTCATGCACGATCCGGCCCGGCTTTCCCGCCAGAACCACCAGCCGCGTGCCGAGATAGAGCGCCTCGTCGAGGCCGTGGGTGACGAAGAGAATGGTCTTGCCGGTGCGCTGCCACACCTCGAGCACCAGGTCCTGCATCTGCTCGCGCGTCATCGCGTCGAGCGCGCCAAGTGGTTCATCCATCAAGAGAATGTCAGGGTCGGCAATGAGCGCGCGGGCGAGGCTGACGCGCTGGCGCTGGCCGCCGGAAAGCTGCCAGGTCGCGTGGTCGCCCTTGCCGGCAAGCCCGACCAGGGCGAGCGCCTCCTCAGCGCGATTATGTCGTTCTTGCAACGGGATAGAGCGCAGGCGCAGGCCGAATGCGACATTGTCGCGGGCGTTCAGCCAGGGGAAAAGCGCGTCGGTCTGCAGCACCACGCCACGGTCGATGCCCGGCCCGCTCACCCGCCGCTGCTCGACCCAGATCTCGCCTTCGGTCGGCGGCAAGAATCCGGCTATCGCATTGAGAAGCGTGGATTTTCCGCAACCGGAGGCGCCGAGGAGCACCACGAGTTCGCCAGCCGGGATCGCGAGATCGATGCCGTCGAGCACCGGGGCCTCGCTGCCGTCCGGCTGCGGAAAATGGACGCCGAGTTGGTGGATGGTCAGTTTCATGAGGTGAACAGTCAGGCCGATCAGGCCAGTTTGCGCTGGGGAAAAGGGGCCCGGCATCGGCACCCTGGCGAGTGCGGAGGCCGGGCCTTAAGTTCGTCGCGTGTCTCACGCACCACGACGCTCGGGAATGGAGGGTCAGCCGGGAAAAGAGGGCCCGTCAGTTCAGCTTGGCGGCCTGCTCGGCCGGGGCGCGGCTGACATAGGGGCCGTAGTCCTTCAGCACGGCCTCGATGCGGCCCTGCTCCTTGAGGAAGTTGGCGGTGGCGACGATGGCCTCGACCGAGCCGCCGCCGAGCAGCCCTTCGGAGAGCTGGTCGGCCAGCAGCGGGAACTTGTTGCCCTTCAGCAGCTCGGGAATTTCCTCCGGCTTGGCGCCGGTGAGCTTGGCGATGGCCAGCACCTGCGGCGAGGCGGCGGTCCAGCTGGCGCCGTTCTTCGCGTAGTCGGCGTAAGACTCCGCCGTCACCTTGACGAATTCGGCAACGATCTCGGGATGCGCCTTGGCGAAATCCTTGCGCACGATCCAGGCGTCGAAGGTCGGGGCGCCCCATTTCGCGACATCGGCGGAGGAGGCGAAGACCGTGCCCGTCTCCTTGATCTTGCCCAGCGCCGGGTCCCAGACATAGGCGGCGTCGATGTCGCCACGGGTGAAGGCAGCGGCGATTTCCGGCGGGCGCAGATTCAGAATCTCGACGCTCTTGGCATCGACGCCCCAGTGCTTCAGCGCCGCCAGCAGCGAGTAATGCGTGGTGGAGACGAAGGGCACCGCCACCTTCTTGCCCTTGAAGTCCTCGGGCTTTTCGATTCCGGCGCCGTTGCGCACCACCAGCGCCTCCGCCTCGCCCAGCAGGGCGGCGACATAGATGGTCTCGATCGGCACCTCGTGGCTGGCGGCGGCGGCGAGCGGGGAGGAGCCGACATAGCCGATCTGGATGGCGCCGGAGGCGATGGCGGCGATCACGTCGGCACCTGAGTCGAATTTGCGCCAGTCGATGCTGGCCTTGGTCGCCTTCTCATAGGCGCTGTCGGCCTGCGCGACTTTCGCCGGGTCGGCGCCGGTCTGGTAGCCGATGGTGACGTCCGTGGCGAAGGCGGGAGCGAGGAAGCCCGGGCCGGCGATCAGCAGGCCGAGCGCGGCCGTGGCGGCGAGAAGGCCGCGGCGGGAAAGAGTGGTCATCGGTCAAATCCATAGACAGGCCGTCGGGGCGAGCGGCGCCCGCGTATCGGCTGTTGAAATCTCGGGTGAATCTGGAAGGCCGCGATCAGCGGCGTCGACAGGTCCAGGTCATGAAAGTGCCCCCGCAGCGGGACGTCGGCGCGCTGGCGGAAGGCGCAGCGGCAACGTCGGCACGCTCATCTGAGCAGAGCCCGCACCGCCGGTCAATAGAAATCTATCTAATTAATAGATTATTGTCGGTGCCTGTCAGGCAGAGGCATAACGCCTTGCGACGTCGTTCGAATCCTCAACTTTATCCAGTTGCGCCGCCACGGCGCCGGCGATGCGGACGGCGTGGTTGGTCACGTCCGGCAGGCCCATCAGCTCGCCGATCGTGCCTCGGGCCAAAGGACCCGCGACCAGCAGGGTAGGCTGGGCCGCGCCCTGCGCGTCGATCGCCTCCCCGTCGATGGTCACGTCAATGCCGAGCCGCAGCGGATCGGGCCGGGCCATGCCGTGCGCCTCCAGCGCGGCGAGTGCGGGATTGGAGGCGAACACCGAGCCATGCGCCGGGCCGGTCGCCACGATCACAGCGTCGACGCTCTCCTGCGTGCGGGCGCCGTTGCGCCGCTGGCGCAGCTCGACCTGGATGGCCTCGCCCTCCCGCCGGATCGCCTTGAGCGAGGCGGGGGCAATGGCGAGCGTCCCGGCGGCGATGCGGCGGTCGAGAACTTCCTCGACCTGCGGGGCGATGCGGAACCGATGAACGTCCCAGAACGGGCGCAGATGGCGCAGCAGCCGGCTCCGCTCGGCAAGCGGCAGGGCGCGCCAAATTCCGCTGCCCTGCAGCCGCAACTGATCGAACACACAGTGCCAGCTTTTGCCCGCCGCTACCGCCTCCGCCACGGCCGCGCGGACCTGCCGCACCAGATCGCGGACGGTGCGGCTGGGCGCGGTGAGGAAGTCACCCGCCGGGTCGTGCAGCGCCGCCGGGTGCCCGCGCGAGCGCAGCCCACGGCGGGAGATGGCGAGGATCGCGCCGTGATGGCCGCGCGCGTCGAGGCTCGCCACGATGTCGGCCATGGTGAGGCCCGTGCCGACGATAAGCACGCGGTCGGTGGGGCGGATAGCGTCGAAGCTGCCCGGCTCACAGGGGTTGTTCACATAGCGGGGATGACCGCCGAGCGCCGCCTCGACCGCGCGCGGCGCGGAAGGCGCGGCGTGGGCGACCGCGAGCACGAGTATGTCCGTGCGCACGCGCCGGCCGTCGGCCGTGGTGAGCACGTAGCGCCCGTCGACGCGTTCGATGTCCGTGGCGCGCGACCTGATATGGCGCAGGCGCGGGGACACCTCCGCCAGCGCCTGTGTGACATAGCGGCCGAACACGGCGCGAGAGGGGAAATTCCGTCCGTTGGAGCAGGCCGCCGGGTCGGCGAGCAGCGCGCCGGAGGTTTCCAGCCAATCGTTGAAATGCCAGGGCTGGTCCGGCACCAGCGACATGCGGGTGGCCGGCACATTGATGCGGTGCGCAGGGTCGGCCGCGCTGTAGGCGAGGCCCCGGCCGATCTCCTCGCGCGGCTCGATGATGACGATCCCGGTGAGATCCGGGCGCTGGCGCAGCAGGTGCCAGGCGACGGCAGCTCCCGAGAAGCCGCCGCCGATGATGGCGACGCGCGTGTCGATCGTTGCCGTCGGGGCCAATCGGGTGTCGTGCGGATCATGGTCGATACCCGACCCGATGCTACATGGCGCGGCCGTGGGGGGCTGTACGTCGGTCATGGCCGCGCTCAAGACTGCGCGGCGCGGATCGGCGGGCGGTAGTCGTTGGCGATGGTCTCGCCGAACGGCCCGGTGTTCACGCTGGTGGCGGCCTGCGTGATGCCGTGGTTGAGCTTCAGGCGCGGCAGCACCAGTTCCGCCACCCGATAGGCTTCCTCAAGGTGCGGGTAGCCGGAGAGGATGAAGCTGTCGATGCCGAGATCGGCATATTCCTGCATGCGCGCCGCCACCGTCTCGCCCGAGCCGACCAAGGCGGTGCCGGCCCCGCCGCGCACCAGCCCGACGCCGGCCCACAGATTCGGGCTCACTTCCAGCTTATCACGCCGCCCGCCATGCAGCGCCGACATCCGCGACTGGCCGACTGAATCGAGGCGGGAGAACACTTTCTGCGCGGCCGCGATGGTGTCGTCGTCGAGATGGCGGATCAGGTCGTCCGCCGCTTCCCAGGCCTTGGCGTCGGTCTCTCGGGCGATGACGTGGAGGCGAATACCGAAGGAGACCTTGCGGCCCTCGGCCTCGGCGAGCGCCCGGACCTGCTTGATCTTGGCCGCGACGGCGGCCGGGGGCTCGCCCCAGGTGAGGTATTTGTCGACATGCTCGGCCGCCACCTTGTTGGCCGCCTCCGAGGAGCCGCCGAAATACAGCGCCGGGCCCTCCGCCTGGACCGGCGGAAACAGCAGATGCGCGTCGTCGACCTTGATGTGCTTGCCGAAATAGGTCACCCGCTCGCCGGCCAGAAGGCGGCGATAGACGGTGAGGAACTCGTCGGTGACCTCGTAGCGCTCGTCATGATTGAGGAAGATGCCGTCGCCGGCATTCTCCACCGGATCGCCGCCGGTGACGATGTTGATCAGCAGGCGCCCGTCGGAGATGCGGTCGAGCGTCGCCGTCATGCGGGCATAGAGGGTGGGGGAGGCCAGGCCGGGCCGCACCGCCACGAGATAGCGCAGGCGCTTGGTGGCGGGGGCCAGCGCCGAGGCGACCAGCCAGGAATCCTCGCAGCTTTTGCCCGTCGGGATCAGCACGCCGTAATAGCCCAGCCGATCGGCGGCCTGCGCCACCTGCCGGAGATAGTCGATATCCGTCGCGCGCGCGCCGACCGAGGTGCCGAGATAGCGCCCGTCGCCATGGGTCGGCAGGAACCAGAGGACGTTGACGCCGTCGTTTGAGGAGCCGGGTTGAGACATGGGTTTTCCTATTCTGCGGCAGCTGGCATCGCCGTTTGGCGGCGGATGGGACCGAGGACGTTCAGGATCTGGCGTTTGAGGGCTTCAAAGTCCGGAGCGCCGGGTTCTCGCGGGCGGGGCAGCTCGACGCTGACAAGGCTCGCCACCCGTCCGGGATTTGGCTGCATCACCACGATCCGATCGGCGAGCAGCAGCGCCTCGTCGATGTCGTGGGTGACGAGCACCAGCGTCGGGCGGGTGTCTTCCCACAAGGCGAGGAGATGCTCCTGCAGGTCGGCGCGGGTGAAGGCGTCGAGCGCGGAAAACGGCTCGTCCAGCAGCAGGACGCGCGGCTGGGCGATCAGCGCGCGGGCCAGCGCAACACGCTGCGCCTGCCCGCCGGAGAGCTCGCGCGGCCAGCGCTCCCCATGCGCGGCAAGGCCGATGCGCTGGAGCGCCAGCTCGACCCGGGCGGCACGCTCGGCGCGCGGCAAATGGGCGATGCCGAAGCCGATGTTCTGCGCGACGGTCAGCCAGGCCAGCAGGCGCGGCTCCTGGAACACGACGCCCACCGCCGGGTGAGGGGCGGTGATGGCCTCGCCGTCGAGGTCGACCCGGCCGGCGCTCGGCCGGTCGAGTCCGGCAATGAGGCGCAGCAGCGTGCTCTTGCCGCAGCCGGAACCACCGACCACGGCGAGAATCTCGGCCGGGCGCACGCTCAGCGTCAGATGGGCCAGTGCCTGCGTGCCGGACGGATAGGTCTTGCCGATATTTTCGAGCCGCAGCATTGCTCAGCCCTCCGCCGCGACGGCACGCTGGGCCGTGTCTTCCCAGCGCAGCAGCGGCGAACTCGCGGCCACCAGCAGCGCATCGGTCAGCTTGCCGAGCACGGCGAAGACGACGATGGCGGCAACGATCTGCGCCGGCTTGCCGAGCTGCTGGCCGTCGACCAGCAGATAGCCGAGGCCTTCCGAGGCGCCCATGAATTCGGCGGCGACGACGAACATCCAGCCGAGGCCGAGCCCGGAGCGCAGCGCCACGATGTAGTGTGGCAGCACCGCCGGCAGCAGGATGCGGCGGGCGAGCTGCAACCGGGTCAGGCGGAAGCTGCGCCCGACCTCGATGATCTTGCGGTCGACCGAGAGGATGGCCCCGAGCGTGCCGAGATAGACCGGGAAGGCGACGCCGACCGCGATCAGCGTGACCTTGGACGCCTCGAAGATCCCGAGCCAAAGAATGAACAGCGGCACCCAGGCGATGGAGGGGATGGCACGCAGCCCCTGGAGGGTCGGGTCGATCAGCGCGCGGGCCAGTCCCGAGGCGCCGGCCAGCGCCCCGAACAGTGTCCCCGCCGCGACGCCCAGCGCGAAGCCGGCCGCGACGCGGGCGAGGGTGGCGCGTATGTGAAGGTCGAGATCGCCGCTGCGGGCGAGGTCGGCAAGCGTCGCCAGGAGGAAGCTCGGCGCCGGCAGCAGCCGTCCTTGGGCGAGCCCCGCGCGAACAGCCACCTCCCATGCGAGCGCGGCGCCAACGGGCAAGGCGAGGCCGAGCAGCGCCCGGTGCCAGCCGAGGAGCTGTCGTTCCGACCGCCCACCGCGCCACCCGTGGCGCGGTGGCGCGGTTGGTGCTTCGACGACGCCGTCCGCAGCGCTCATCTCAGGGCCCCGGCGGGAGGTGGCGGGAATCGATCAGCACATCGGCCGTGGCCGGAACGTCGACGTTCGCCGCGACCACGCCCGCCTCCTGCAGCGCCCTGCCGGACGCGATGATGGTTTGCTTCTGCGCATCGCCGATCGGGCCATAGGTCAGCTCGGTACGCGAGAGCTGGCGGGCGATGACCGGGGCGGGGAGCTTGGTCGCGCCTTCCAGCAGAACCGCTAGCTCCTTCGGATTGTCGACCGCCCATTTGCGCGCCTTCTCGTAGGCGGCGAGCACGCGCTTGACCGTCTCGGGGTTCTCGCGGGCGAACGCCTCGCGGACGTTGAGCACGCCCCAGCTGTTGGCGGCGGGGTCGCGGAAGAACAGCACCGCGCCATCGTCCAGCTCGGCCGAAGCCATGAGCGGGTCGAGCCCTGCCCAGGCATCGACATCGCCGCGTGTGAGCGCGAGACGTCCATCGGCGTGCTGCAGCAGGATGAAGCGCACGTCCTTGTCGGTGAGGCCGTTGGCCGCCAGCGCGCGGATCAGGAAGATGTGCGGATCGGTGCCGCGCGTGACGGCGACGCTCTTGCCCTTGAGATCGCTGACCTGGGTGATGCCGCTGTCCTTACGGGTCACCAGCGCCGTCCACTCGGGGCGGGAATAGACATAGACCGCCTTGATGGGGTTACCGTTGATGCGGCCGATCAGCGCCGCCGCGCCCGCCGTCGAGCCGAAGTCGAGCGAGCCGGCACTAAGGAATTCCAACGCCTTGTTCGAGCCCGCCGACTGCACCCAGCGAATGGTGGTGCCATCCTTGGCGAATTCCTCCTCGAGGAACTTCTTGTCCTTCAGAACGATCGAGACCGGGCTGTAGGTCGCCCAGTCGACCCGGATCTCCGCAGGCGATGCGGCGAGGCAGGAGACACCCGCAACGCTTGTCGCGGCGGCGATGGTTGCAAGGGCAGTGAAAGCGCGCCGGGTGAGGGAGACGGTCATGGCGAGGGCCTCGAATGCAATGTCTATATTTCCGATAGATTATTAGCTGAAGCTGTGCAAGAGCTATGTGAACGCCGCTCCGCTGGCCGCCAATGAACGATGAGAGGTGCCTATGACTCTGTCGAAAGCCGATACCTTGAGCGCCCAGCCGCTGACGATCGTCGGGTTGAGCGGGGGGCTGTCCTCTCCCTCGCGCACTCTGTCGCTTGTCGAGCTTGCGCTCCGGCGCATCATCGCGCAGGCAAGCATGGCCGGCCTTGCCACTACGGCCGAGCTGATCGACATTGCTGCGCTGGAAGGCATCGGTGCCCTGCGGACGCGCCCGGCCAGCGAGGCAATCGAGGCCGCGTTGCGGGCGGTGGAGGAGGCCGACTTCCTGATTGTCGGCTCGCCGGTTTACAAGGGCTCCTATTCCGGGCTCTTCAAGCATTTCGTCGATTTTCTCGACTATCGCGGGCTTGTCGGTGTGCCAGTCGCCCTGCTCGCAACCGGCGGCAGCGAGCGCCATGCGTTGGTGATCGAGCATCAGCTCCGGCCGCTCTTCGCCTTCTTCCAGGCACAGCCGCTCGGCACCGGCGCTTTCTTTACCGAGAGTGATTTCGCCAATGGAATCGTCAGCCCCGGCCCGGCGCAGGAGCGCTTTGCACGCGTCGTCGAAGAGGCGGTACACGCGCTGACCACGCGGCGGAGACCGCCCCGCGCGGCTGTTGAAAAGGCGGCGTGACATGTCGCTTGTGGATCGCGGCATCCGTTTCGGCACGGCAAGAGCCGGCCGCAAGGGGACGACAGGCTCCGCCCTATTTGCCCGTTTCGAGGCGCGGATCGCCGGCTGGTTCCTGCCGGCGCTGCTGCTCGTGGTGTGGGAGGTGCTGTCGCGCATCGGCTACCTCGCCCCCAACGTGCTGCCCGCTCCCTCCGCCGTGGCAGATGCCGGCTGGCAGGTGCTGAAATCCGGCGAACTCTTCCACCATATGGCGGTGAGCGCGGCCCGCGCGCTGGTGGGACTGGCGCTGGGCGGCAGCATCGGCTTTGCACTCGGCATCGCCAACGGACTTTCCGACCTCACCCATCGCTACAGCGACACCACGCTGCAGATGATCCGCAATATTCCCCACCTTGCCCTGATCCCGCTGGTGATCCTGTGGTTCGGGATCGAGGAGGAAGCCAAGCTGTTCCTCGTCGCGCTCGGGGTGTTCTTCCCGATCTACATCAACACGCTGCACGGCGTGCGCAGCGTCGACCCGCAACTGATCGAGATGGGACGGGCCTATGGCATGTCCCGCTGGACGCTGTTCCGCCGCGTCGTGCTGCCGGGCGCGCTGCCCTCGATATTCGTCGGGCTGCGCTTCGCTCTCGGCATCATGTGGCTGACGCTGATCGTCGCCGAGACCATCGCCGCGGAATCCGGGCTCGGTCACATGGCGATGCAGGCGCGCGAATTCCTGCTCGTCGATATCGTCGTGCTGGCGATCGTGATCTACGCGCTGCTTGGCAAAGTGGCCGACGTCGCGACGCAGCTGCTGGAACGGGCGAGCCTGAAATGGCATCCCTCGTTCCACAAGGCCGGGGCTGAGCGATGAACGCCCCGCTTGGCCCGCTCAATACGGCTCAGCGGCCTGTCGTCGAGCCCGCCCCGGGCAGAGGCATCGCCGTCAGCTTGACGGCCATAGGCAAGAGTTTCGGTGCGAAGCGGGTGCTCGACGGCATCGATCTGCACATCGAGGCCGGGCAGTTCATCGCCATTGTCGGCAAGAGCGGCTGCGGCAAGAGCACGCTTCTGCGGCTTCTCGCCGGGCTCGATCAGCCTTCCAGCGGGTCGATCACCTCGGACGGCAAGCCGCTCGAAGGCCTGACGCGCATCATGTTTCAGGAGCCGCGTCTGCTACCGTGGCAGCGCGTGCTGGCCAATGTCGAGGTCGGCCTGCCACCTGAGCTGAAGGGCGAGCCGCGGCATGCGCGCGCGCGGGCGGCATTGGCGCAGGTTGGGCTTGTCGATCAGGCCGGCGAATGGCCGTCCGTTCTGTCCGGCGGCCAGAAGCAGCGTGTCGCCCTGGCGCGGGCGTTGATCAGTGGCCCGCAGATTCTGGCCCTGGACGAACCTCTGGGCGCGCTCGATGCGCTCACCCGCATCGAGATGCAGCGCCTCGTCGAGCGTATCTGGCGCGAGCAGGGCTTCACCACCGTTCTGGTGACCCACGATGTGTCCGAAGCCGTGGCGCTCGCCGACCGCATCATCCTGATCGATGACGGCCGCATCGCGCTGGACCTCGACGTGCCGCTGCCACGTCCGCGCCGACGCGGCAATGCCGACAGCGCGCGGCTCGAAGGCCTCATCCTGGAGCGACTGCTGGGCTCCTAGGGCGGCGGGCTCCTTTCCTTTCAATCTCAACATTGCAAAGAAGGACGACTTATCATGACGTCGATCACGCGCCGCACCGCGCTTGCCGGGGCCGCCGGTCTCGCCCTCGGCTCGCGCGCCGGATTGGCCTCCGAGACCCAAGTGCGCGTCGGCTACCAGAAATACGGCACGCTGGTGCTGCTCAAGGGCCGCGGCATTCTGGAGAAGAAGCTGGAGCCGCTGGGCGTGAAGGTGAAGTGGGCGGAGTTTGCCGCCGGTCCGCAAATGCTGGAGGCGCTGAATGCCGGCGCCATCGATATCGGACAGACCGGCGAAGCGCCGCCGATCTTCGCGCAGGCGGCGAGCGACAATCTGCTCTACCTCGCCAACGAGCCGCCGGCGCCGAAGGGCGAGGCGATCCTGGTGCCGAAGGACAGCCCGATCACGTCCGTGGCGGACCTCAAGGGCAAGACGGTCGGCCTCAACAAGGGCTCCAACGTCCACTTCCTGCTGGTCAAGGCGCTGGAAAAGGCGGGACTCGCCTACACCGACATCACGACCAAGTTTCTGCCGCCGGCCGATGCCCGCGCCGCCTTCGAGAAGGGCGCCCTCGATGCTTGGGCGATCTGGGATCCGTTCCAGGCCTCGGCGGAGCTGGCGATCGGAGCGCGCGTCTTGACGACCGCCGAGGGCATCGTGCCGAACTATCAATTCTATCTCGGCTCGCGGAAGTTTGCCAACGCCAACCCGGCAGTGATTGAGGCATTGATCGCATCGATCCGCGAGACGAATGACTGGATCCAGACGGACCCGGCGGCGGCGGTCGCCGACCTTGCCCCGATCACCGGGATTCCCGCGCCGGTCCTGAGCCTCGCCGTCGGCCGCCAGAGTTTCGGGGTGGCGCCACTCTCGCCGAAGGTGATCGCCGACCAGCAGCTTGTTGCCGATACCTTCTTCAGCCTCGGGCTGCTGCCGAAGAAGATCGTCGTGGCGGACGCGGTGTTGGCCGCCCGGCTCTGACCGGCGGGCCGGCCGGTCCGTGGTCAGATGTGATACATCAGGTCGATGTCGGCATTCTCGGCATAGGTCATCATGTCTGTCAGCGACATGCGGTCGAGAACTTCCGAAATCGCGTCCCGCACCTTGGTCATGGTGATACGCACGGCACAGGAGCCCACATCGCGGCAATCCTGGCAGGGCACATAGGCACTCTTGCTGGCGCAGCCGATCGGCGCCAGCGGGCCGTCGAGCACGCGAATGATGTGCCCGACCCGAATGTCGTCGATGGAGCGCGCCAGCGTATAGCCACCGCCCGGCCCCTTGCGCGACCGCAGCATTCCGGCATGGCGCAGATCGAGCAGAATGGCGTCCAGGAATTTCTTCGGAATGTTGTTGGCGTCGGCAATCTCCTGTCCGCCCAAACTCGTGCCGGGCGGTTGAGCCGCTAGGTGCAGCATCGCCTTGAGGCCATACTTGCCCCGGTTCGTCAGCATAGATGATCTGTCCTCAAAGCCTGCTGGGCGAATACGACATATGGCGAGCCCGCCCTGATGTGCCAGTAACGGGGCAGATGTTCAATCGAGCGAGTTGGGTGAGGTAGAAAGCGTCTTGCCGCGGTGCGCCAACTCTCAGGCTTCTTGTCCCCAGCGCTGCACGGTCAGACGGTTGAGAGTGGCGAACACAAAGCTCTCGACGGCCAGCCCGATTAAAATCACGGTCAGCAAGCCGGCGAAGACATTGGCGGTTTCGAGCTGAGAGCGGTTGACGAATATGAACCAGCCGAGGCCACCCTCTCGCGCACTGGCCCCGAATACCATTTCGGCCGCGATCAGGGTGCGCCAGGCGAAGGCCCAGCCGAGGCGCAGTCCCGACAGGATGGACGGTAGCGCGGCGGGAATTAGAAGCCCGACGACATAGGACGGGCCGGTAAGCCCGATGTTGCGTCCCGCCATGCGCAGCGTCGGCGGCACGGCGCGAAAGCCCGCGTGACAGGCGAGCGCCAAGGGCCAGAGCACTGAATGAACGATGACGAAGACGAGGCTGGAGGCGCCGACGCCGAACCACAGCAGCGCCACGGGAAGAAGGGCGATCGCAGGCAGCGGATTGAACATCGCCGTCAGCAGGCCCAGCAGGCTCTCACCCCAACGGCTCAGCGCGGCCAGCGCGGTGATGATCGCGGCGACGCCGATGCCGATGCCGTAGCCGGTGAGCAGGATGCCGAGCGAGGCGCGCACCCTCTCGGGAAGTTCGCCGTTGCGCAGGTTCTCCCGCAAGGCCCCCAAGGTCTCCAGAAAGCTCGGCAGCAGAAGCGAGTTTCCCAGCCAGCGGGCATAGGACTCCCAGATCAGGGCAAGCCCCACGAGGATGACGAGACGGCGTGCGCGGGGTCCCAAGGTGAACGGGGCGGGGCGGGCGGACGTCGAGAGGGTGCTTTCAGACATCGTGAGTAACCTTGACGCGGTGATGAGCGTCCGTCCTGGCCGCAAGACTGGCGGCGGTTTTCGTCTCCGGCAGCGCCGCACCGAAAATGCGCTGCTGGATCTCCATCTCCAACCGTCCGAATTCGGGGGTGCCCCGCTGCCGTGCCGCATCGGGCACGGAATATTCCGCCCCGATCCGGCCGGGATGCGGCGTCATGACCAGCACGCGGGTGCCCACATGCAGCGCCTCGTCGATGGCGTGGGTGACGAATAGGCAGGTGGCGCCGGTCTCCTCGCACAGGCCCAGCAACTCGTCCTGCATGCGCCGCCGGGAGAGCGCGTCGAGCGCGGCAAAGGGTTCGTCCATTAGCAGGATCGCCGGCTGCACGGCGAAAGCGCGGGCGATGGCACAGCGCTGCTTCATGCCACCCGACAAGGTGTGCGGGTATGCATCGGCGAAGCCGCCGAGACCGACGCGTCCCGCCCAGTCGCGCGCGCGTTCAAACGATTCAGCTCGACCCAGGCCCCGGGCGCGGCGAAGGGCAAAGGCAATATTGCCCGCCACCGTCCGCCACGGCAGAAGCTGGTCGAATTCCTGGAACACCACCATGCGGTCGGGCCCCGGCGCACGCACCGGCGCACCATGGAGCCTGATTTCGCCGGAACTCGTCTTGAGGAAGCCGGCCACGGCACGCAGCAGCGTGGACTTGCCGCAGCCCGAGGGGCCAAGCAAAGCCAGTCGCTCACCGGCGCCGATGGTGAAGGACACGTCCTCCACCGCCGTGACCGTTCCGGCATCGGTTTGGTAGCGCAGAGTAACGTGCTCCACCGCCAGTGGCGGCGGGCCGCCGGCCGCCGGCTGGTTCTGCGGCGGGAGCCAACCCACCGGCTCAGCTCCCGTTACGGGCGTGCAGGCCCGGCTGGAACAGGTCCTTCCAGCTCGGCTTCTGCTTGATGAGGCCGATGCGGTGTTCAAAGTCGACGAACACCTCCACCCGCTCCGGGACGGTCGTAAAGCGGATCTGCGGGTCGCGGATGATGGCCTCGATGAAGCCGGGATCCAGCTTCGACTTCTCGGCGGCGATATACAGGGCGGCGGCGTCCTTCGGGTTCGCCTTAATCCACTCATTGGCCTCGTCCAGCGCGGCGACGAAGGCATCGACGGTCTTGGGGTTGTCCAGCGCGAACTTCTTCGTGCCATAGACGACGTTGAAGGTGTGCGGGCCGCCGAGCACATCGTAGCTGTTCAGCACCGCATGAACCTTGTCGTTCTGAAGCTGCTGCTCGAAGAAGGGCGGCGAGGTGAAGTGGGCGGTGATGCCGCCGGTCTTAGAGAGGATCGAGGCGGTCGCATCCGGATGTGGCAGGCTCACGGTGAGATGATCGAGCTTGTCGTACTGGCCGAAGGCTTTCTCGGCCGCGATCTGCAAAACGATGGGCTGGAACCCGACCTTGACCGAGGGCAGCGCGATGCGATCGGTATCGGTGAAGTCCTTGATGGTCTTCACGTTCGGGTTGTTGGTGGTCAGCACATTCGGCATTGAGCCGAGCGCGGCGATCAGCAGGATGTCGGTTTTGCCGCGCGTCTTGTCCCAGGTGAGGATCGCCGGAGCAACGCCGGCCGTCGCGAAATCGAGGCCGCCGGAAATAAGCGAATCGTTCATGGCGGCCGCGCCGGAGAGGCGCAGCCACTCGACTTTGAGATCCTTTACGCCAGCGGTGGCGGCGTGTTTCTCGATGAGTTTCTGCTCCTTCGCGACGATCAGGGGCAGATAGGCGATGCCGAATTGCTGGGCGATCCGCAACTCACCCGTTTCCGCGCGGGCGGAGGAGAGAGCGGATGGACCAGCGACCCACGCTAGGGAAAATGTGGCAGCAGCGAGCAGGGCGCGAACGCGCATGGGAAAGGCTCCATGTCTTGGGATGACGAACATTCAGAGCTTTATTATATAAAGTCAATAGACTATACAGACTTCTAATCGCCGCCTCCTCGGCGCTCATGGAACGTGGATTGAAATGAGCCGTTGTGACTTCCTTTGGTATATCCCCAACGACGTGAAGGCCGGCCATCGCGGCGACGTGCCGGCGTCAAATTCTGGCAGCCTCGACAGCCTGACCGATCAGGCGAAGGCACTTGAACAGCACGGCTGGAGCGGTGCGTTGATCGGCACCGGTTGGGGGCGGCCAGACACCTTTACGGTCGCAGCGGCGCTTGCTGCGCAAACGACCCGTTTCGAGCCACTGATCGCAATCCGCCCCGGCTATTGGCAACCGGCCCAGTTCGCATGTGCGGCGGCAACGCTCGACCAACTCTCGGATGGCCGAACCCGTTTCAACATCGTCTCGGGCAAGGACAGCTTGGCCGCCTATGGCGACAGCGAGGGGGACGCCACACAACGTTATGCGCGGACCCGCGAATTCATGCGGCTGGTGCGCCGGCTCTGGACCGAGGAAGATGTCACCTTCAGCGGCGACTACTTCCAGGTCGCGGGCGCAACGGTCGAGCCGCGCATCACCGCGCGCGGCGCCCGGCTGCACCCGCGCTTCTACTTCGGTGGGGCCTCCGAGGCGGCCGAACGCGTCGCGGCGACCGAGGCGGATGTCCAACTCTTTTGGGGGGAGCCGCGCGACGGCGTGGCCGAGCGGATCGAACGTCTGAAGGCCTTGGGCCGCACGCTGGACCGGGATCTCCCGCCTCTCGAGTTCGGCCTGCGCATCACGACGCTGGTGCGGGACACGACGGCGCAAGCCTGGGCCGACGCCGAGGCAAAGGTGGCGGAGATGGCCCGAACCGGAGGCGCCGGCTGGCAGGATCACAGGGGCCCAGCCGCCGTTGGTCAGCAGCGCCTGCTCGACCTGCATCACCGCGGCGACGTGCTCGACGACAATCTCTATACGGCTCCGGGCAAGTTCGGCGGTGGTGGCGCCGGCACGACCTGGTTGGTCGGTTCGGCCGAGGACGTCGCCGGTTCGCTTCGAAAATACCAGGACCTCGGCATTACTCAGTTCATATTGTCCGACACGCCCTATCTGCGCGAGATCAAGCGGCAGGGAGAAACGCTGCTGCCTCTGCTGTCGCGACCTAACCTTTCTCTCGTCTACTAAGCCGCTCTCGCTGCCCGGATAGTGTGGAGCGCCTCCGGTTTGAGGTGTGTATAGCGCCGTAGCATCTTCCAGTCCTTGTGGCCGGTCACGAGCGCCACCTGTTCGATGGTGAAACCTGCCTCGAACAGCCGGCTGGTGCCTTCGTGGCGCAGGTCGTGGAAATGCAATTCCTCGATCTTGAGGTCTTGGCACTGCCGACGAAACGCAGTGCCGACCGAGCGGCCGTTGTAGGGGAAGATGCGGCCTTCTCGACCGTTTGAGCAGCGGGCTTGCTCCTCGATGATCTCACACGCGTCATAACCCGACACATCGAGCAGCGGGATGCGCTGATGGTTGCCGTCCTTCCTGCGCGGGTCCTTGCGATCTCGAATGAGCAGCATCCGCGTTCGCGGATCGAAGTCACGCCATTCGACCCGGCAGATTTCTTCCTGACGCATGGCGGTAGCTACGGCAAAGCGCACGATCCTTCCGACGGGAATGCTCTGCCGAGGGTTCTCGTCCAGCGCCGTGATGATACGGTCCAGCTCATCCTGCGTCGGCCGGCGATCCCGCTCCTTGCCCTTCCCGATCAGGCCAAGCCGCTTCAGAGCGATGCGCGCGAGATCGAGGGGCTCGGTCGAGAGGGTCACGCCGTGGACCGCCGCAGCGTGGGAGAGCACGGTCTTAATATATCCGAAGTCCATGCTGACCGTGACCGGGCCTGCCCCTTCCTTCGCGCGGTCCCTTCCGTATTTGATGAGGCGCTCGCGGTCGAGATCGGCGATCTTCAGGGCGCCGAGCCTCTCGTCGAGGGCCGTGAGGCAGAAGTCCTTGGAGCGGCCGATCCTGACCCCCACCTCGGCCATGTCCTGGCGATGGAGAGCCACAAGATCGCGGAAGCGTTTCGCGTCACGCGACTTGCGCGTAATAGCGGGTTCCTGGCGATCGATGCGACGCTCCATGTCGAGCGCCCATTCCTCGGCATCCTTGCGGCGCAGGAACGTCTCGCTGACGTACTGCCCCTTCCGACGGATCTGGGCTCTCCAGGAGCCGGATTTTAGTTTAGTGAAGGTGGCCAATCCGTGTGCGCTCCGTGTGCACTCACGCGTCGAAAAATCGGAAATTGGGGCGTATCGTGGCGAAAAATCGAGTGCACACGACGAGACCCAACTCCTTGAAGTTACAGAAATAATGTCGATAAATCAATCATTTAGATTTTCTACGGCCCCTATGATGGAGTGGACCGACCGGAACTGCCGGGCGTTCCACCGCGTCCTGTCGCGCCGGGCGCGGCTCTATACCGAGATGGTCACCGCCAATGCGGTGATCTTCGGCGACCGCGAGCGCCTGATCGGCTTTTCGGACGCCGAGCACCCGGTAGCGGTGCAGCTCGGCGGCTCGGATCCGGCGGCGCTGGCAAAGGCAGCCGCGATCTGCGCCGATTGGGGCTATGCCGAGGTGAACCTCAATGTCGGCTGCCCCTCCGACCGTGTGCAGGGCGGTAATTTCGGCGCCTGCCTGATGCGCTCGCCCGCCCTCGTCGCCGACTGCGTGGCGGCGATGAAGGCGGAAGTGTCCATCCCCGTCACGGTGAAGTGCCGCATCGGTGTCGACGAGCAGGACCCGGAAGCGGCACTCGACGCGCTCGCCGACGCGGTGCTGGCGGCGGGCGCGGACGCGCTCATCGTCCATGCCCGCAAGGCGTGGCTGGAAGGGCTCTCCCCGAAGGAGAACCGCGACATTCCCCCGCTCGACTACGGCAGGGTGCATCGCCTGAAGCAGCGCCTGCCGCATGTCCCGATCAGCATAAACGGCGGCATCGCCTCGCTGGAGGAGGCGCAGGCGCAACTCGCCCATGTCGACGGCGTGATGCTGGGCCGCGCGGCCTATCACCAGCCCGAGCTGCTGCTGCGCGTCGACAGCCTGTTCTTCGGCGAGGCCGATCCGCATGAGGACGCCTTCGCCGCGGTCGAGGCATTCGAGCCCCACATCGCCGCCCATCTCGCCACCGGCGGGCGGCTGCACGACATCACTCGCCACATGCTCGGCCTGTTCACCGGGCGCCCCGGGGCGCGCGCCTTCCGCCGGCGCCTGGCCATCGACGGGGTGAAGGCGGATGCCGGTCTCGACGTGCTGCGCGCCGCAGTCGACGAGGTGCGCCGGGCGGAAGGGCGGCGCGACGACAGGCGAATGCTGGTGGCGTAATGCTCGAATCCATCCCTCTGGACCATCTGCTCTGGCTCGCCGGTGCGCTGCTCGTCGCGGGCTTCGCCACCGGCATCCTCGCCGGCCTGTTCGGCATCGGCGGCGGCGCGATCATCGTGCCCGTGCTCTACGAGGTGTTCGGCGCGGTCGGGATCGACCATGACGAGCGCATGCATCTGGCGGTGGGCACGGCGCTCGCCATCATCGTGCCGACGGCGCTGCGCTCCTTCCTCGCCCATCGGCGACGGACCAAGGTGGACAACGGCCTGCTCAAGCAATGGGCGGCGCCCATCATCATCGGCGTCGTCGCCGGCACGGTGCTGGCCGCCATCTCCAACGACGTGGTGCTGAAGATCGCCTTCGTCGCCTTCGCCGCGCTGATGTCCGCGAAGCTGCTGTTCGGCCGCGACAGCTGGGTGGTGGCCGACCAGCTGCCCGGCCGCGTGCCGATGGCGCTGTACGGCTTCGGCATCGGCGCCTCGGCGCCGCTCATCGGGATCAGCGGCGGCGGCATCGCCACGGTGGTGCTGACCCTCTACCGGGTGCCGATCCACACCGCCATCGCCACCTCGGCTGGGCTGGGGGCGCTCATCGCGGTGCCCGGCACCATCGGCTACATCATCAGCGGCCTGCCGCACATGGACGAGCTGCCGCCGCTCTCGCTCGGCTACATCTCGCTGCCCGGCCTCGTGCTGGTCGGCGGAGTGGCGACGCTGGTGGCACCGCTCGGCGCGCGGATGGCGCATGCCTTCTCCAAGCGCCAGCTGGAGGTCGGATTCGGCATCTATCTGCTGCTGGTCGGGCTGCGCTTCGTGCTGGCGCTGGCCGGCATCTGAGCCGCTTACTCGTCCAGCACCTTCGCCCGCATCACCAGCTTCTCGCCGCGGATCTCGAAGCTGGCGAGGCGCGAGAGGAAGCTCATGCCGAGCAGGCTGTGCTTCAGCGTGCCGGGGCTGGCGATCAGCGCCGGCACGTCGCGCTCCTCGATGGAGCCGGCGATGGACACGCGGTCGAGCACCACGGCGGCAGCCTTGCCGCGGCCATTGGCGGTGTCGATCGGGATGTCGTAGCGCAGGAACTCGATTGGCAGGCCGACCGCCACAGCGTCCTCCGGCGTCAGCACCACGCTGGAGGCACCGGTATCGACCAGCATGGGGATGCGGTTGCCGTTGATCTCGACGCGCACGTTGAAGTCGCCGTCGCGGGCGCGGGCGACCTCGACCGCCGGCCCCCCGCTCTGGCTCAGCGGCACGGCATAGCCGGGCGCCAGCTCCGCCAGCACGCGATAGGCGACGGCGTGCAGTTCGTAGCGATAGGTGTAGCCCACGCCGAGCACGGCAAAGATCACCAGCCACAGCAGCGCGGCGCGCAGCGCCTCGCCGAGCCGGCCGGTGAAGCTGGCGAACAGGCCGGCGCCGACCACCAGCAGGATGGACGAATAGAAGACCATCTGGGCGATCTCGCCCGCGCCCAGCCCGCCGACATTGCCATAGGCGGAGGCCCAGAAGATCAGCCCGACGCCGGCGGCGAGGCCGATGACGACGGTCCACATCACGCGGTCGGCGTTCATGGCGTCACCTTCCGCGACAGGCGGGCCATGACGGCGCGGCGCTCGGCCTCGCTCATCGTGCTCCAGGCGCCGATCTCCTCCACCGTGCGGCCGCAGCCGACGCACACCCGTCCTGCGGCGTCGAGCACGCAGACGGAGACGCAGGGGGTGGAGATATCGGTCGGCATCGGATTCGGAACGCTCAAGGGTGCCGCGCGAAGATAAGCAGACCCAGAAGGAAGGCAATCTCGACGGCGAGGGTCGCGGTGCCCGCGACGTCTCCCGTCTGCCCGCCGAATTGGGCGCGGGCAAGGCGGACGATACCGAAAAACGCAGCGATTCCAAGGATAAGGCCGCCCGCAAGGGACAAGGGGCCGAAGGTGGGGATAATCACGAGCGCGGCGATCACGAGCGCGAGCACCAGCGCGGCGCGGCGGCTCTCCAGGCTCGGGACGCCGGCGCTGCGCGCGAGGCCGTCGGGGCGGGCGAAGGGCAGGGCGGCCACCATCCACAGCGCGGCGAGGCGGCCGACACCGGCCGCGGCGACCAGGCCCAGGCCGGCGGCCACTGCACCCTGACCCGCCAGCGCCGCCAGCGCGCCGATGCGCAGGGCGAAGGCGAGGATGAGCGCGCAGACCCCGAAGGAGCCGACGCGGCTGTCCTTCATGATCTCCAGCCGCCGGGCGACGCTGTTGCCGCCGAGCGCGTCGGCGACGTCGCCGAGTCCGTCCTCGTGCAGCGCGCCGGTGATCGCCACCAGCACGCCGACCGCCAGCGTCGCGGCGAGGAACTCGCCGAGGCCCAGCGCATGGGCGGCGACCAGCGCGATGCCGCCGATCAGGCCGAGGATGGCACCGGCGATGGGGAAGGCGGGGCCGAGCCGGTCGAGGTCGGGCGGGCCGTCGACGGCCGGCTTGGACGGGAGGCGCACGGGCAGCCGCGAGAGGAAGCGCAGGGCCGGCAATATCTCTCGCAGCACCTCGCCGGGAGCGGGACGCATGGGACGCCTCACCGCTCGATCAGGAAGTCGCCCGGCGGGCGGCGGTGCTCCCAGCCGGCGCGCTCGAGCTCGGGAATGTCCGAGCGCTCGGCCGGATAGCCTATGCACAGATAGCCGACCAGCCGCCAGCGCTCGGGCACGTCGAGCGCGCGGATGACGGCCCCAGGGTCGAGGATCGACACCCAGCCGACCCCGATGCCGCGCGCGGTCGCAGTCAGCCACAGCGTGTGGATGGCGAGCACGGCGGAATAGGCGACGGTCTCCGGCATGGTGGCGCGGCCAAGGCCATGCCCGGCTTCCGGCTCGGGCTCGACGAAGACGGCGAACTGCTCAGGCGCGTCGTCGAGCCCGGCGAGCTTGAGCCGCGCATAGAGACCGGCGCGCTCCTCCGGCTGGAGCGCGAGGGCGTCGGTGTTCGAGGCCTCGAACACCGCCCGCACCGCCGCCCGGCGCGCGGGCTCGCGCACCCGCACGAAGCGCCAGGGCTGGCTCAGGCCCACGCTCGGCGCCTGCGCCGCGCAGGCGAGAAGATCGGCGAGGCCGGCCTCATCCAAAGCCCGCCTGTCGAAGCGGCGCACGTCCCGCCGCCAGGCGAAGAGCGCATCGAGACCCTCGCGGAACGCCGTGTCGAAGGCGGGAGGGGCGGGCGTCAGGGGCATGGCCGTCGCCGGGACCGGATTTAAGGGTTGCGCGCACATGAGCGAGGGTCTACCCCGCCGCCGCGCCCGATGCGATCCCTTAATCCGGTCCCACCCGCGAGACTTCCATGCTGCGCTCCGCTTCCGGCCTGCCCTTCGACGACATCCGCAACCTCGTCGCCCAGATGCCGGGGCCGGACGAGGAGGCCCGCGCGGCCGCCGCGGCGCGGCAGGGGCAACTGGTCAAGCCGCCCGGCGCGCTCGGCCGGCTGGAGGAGATCGCGATCTTCATCGCCGGCTGGCAGGGCCGCGAGATCCCGCAGATCAATCGTCCGACCGTGGCGGTGTTCGCCGCCACCCACGGCGTGGCGGCGCGGGGCGTTTCGCCCTATCCGTCGGAAGTGACCAAGCAGATGGTCGCCACCTTCACCGACGGGAAGGCGGCGGTGAACCAGATCTGCGGCGTGTTCGGCGCCGGCCTGCGCGTCTTCGATCTCGCGCTCGACATGCCGACCCCGGACATCGTCGAGCGCGACGCGCTGACCGAGGCCGAATGCGCCGCGACCATGGCCTTCGGCATGGAGGCGCTGGCCGGCGAGCCGGACCTGCTCTGCCTCGGCGAGATGGGCATCGGCAACACCACCGTCGCCGCCGCGATCTTCCACGGGCTCTATGGCGGCGAGGCCGCCGAGTGGGTCGGGCCGGGCACCGGCGCCACCGGCGAGGTGCTGGCGCGCAAGGTCGAGGCGGTGCGGGCGGCGGTCGAGCGCTCCAGGGCGCATCTGGACGACCCACTGGAAGTGCTGCGCAAGCTCGGCGGGCGCGAGGTGGCGGCGATGGCCGGCGCCATCCTCGCCGCGCGGCTCCAGCGCGTGCCGGTTGTGCTGGACGGCTATGTCGTCACGGCCGCCGCCGCCGTGCTCAAGGCGCTAGACCTCACCGCGCTCGATCATTGCCTCGCCGGCCATGTCTCGGCCGAGCCGGCGCATCGCGCGGTGCTGGAGCGGCTGGGGCTGCGGCCGATCCTCGACCTCGGCATGCGGCTGGGCGAGGGCTCGGGGGCGGCGCTGTCGATCGGCGTCATCAAGTCCGCGCTCGCCTGCCATGCCGGCATGGCGACCTTTGCCGAGGCGGGTGTGGCGGAAGGCTGAGCGGATGCGGCGCCGGCACACCCACGGCCGGCGAAGCTGGCGGCCGGACACGTTCCGCTCGATCCTCGTCGCGGCGGCGCTGGTCGGCGTGGCGCTCATCGCCGAGCGCTTCGTGCCGGCGCTTACCGGCGTGGTGCGGATCTCCGACGGCGACAGCTTCGAGCTCGGCGGCGAGCGCATCCGGCTCGACGGCATCGACGCGCCCGAGCTGCACCAGAGCTGCGGCGCGCCGGACACGCGCTGGCCCTGCGGTGAGCGCGCCAGGGCGGCGCTGGAGACGATCATGGCCGAGGGCAAGGTGAGCTGCCGCCCGGTCGACGAGGACCGCTACGAGCGCGCCGTCTCGGTGTGCGAGGCGGGCGGGCGCGACGTTGCCGCGAGGCTGGTCGAAGAGGGCTGGGCGGTGGCGACGGGGTTCGCCTATGCGGGTGAGCAGCGCGCCGCGCGGGCAGCTGGACGCGGCATCTGGGCCGGCCCGTTCGACATGCCCGCCGACTGGCGCGCCGCGCATCCGCGGCCGGCGTCCTAAGAGCTTGCCGTCATCCTCGGTCTTCCCATGATCGACCTCATCCTGAGGTGCCCGGCCAAAGGCCGGGCCTCGAAGGATGCTCGTTCGGGTGCACGGTGCCGACCATCCTTCGAGGCTCGCTGCGCTCGCACCTCAGGATGGGGGTCCTTTAGGGATGACGCTTCAGGGTTCTTTCGGGCACGGCCCTTCGCCCCTATCTAACGCCCATGCCCTCCGACACCCTCGACGCCGTCCTCGCCGAGATCCGCGCCTGCCGCGTCTGCGTCGAACACCCACTCGGGAAACCGCTGCCGCACGAGCCGCGGCCGGTGCTGCATGTCGGGCCGCGCTCGCGCATCCTCATCGCCGGGCAGGCGCCGGGCACCAAGGTGCATGCGTCCGGCCGTTCCTTTGACGACGCCTCGGGGAAAAGGCTGCGCGACTGGCTCGGCATCGACGCGGACACGTTCTACGACGCTGAACGCATCTCCATCGCCGCCATGGGCTTCTGCTTTCCCGGCCAGGACGCCAAGGGCGGCGACCTACCGCCGCGCCGGGAATGCGCGAGCCTGTGGCACGACCGGCTGTTCGCCGCGCGAAAGCCCTTCGAGCTGGTGGTGGCGGTGGGCGCGGCGTCGCAGGCCTATCATCTGAAGCGGCTGGGGCTGGAGCGTTTCGCCGCCGGCGGCCTCACCGAGCGGGTGGAGCGCTGGCGAGAGATCTGGGACGCGCGGGAGACACCGAGGATCGTCCCTCTGCCGCACCCCTCCTGGCGGAATACGGGGTGGCTCAAGCGCCACCCCTGGTTCGAGGCCGAGCTGGTGCCGGTGCTCAGGGCCGAGGTGGCACGGTTGCTGGGGTGAGACCACATTGGCCTGACGACCAACGGTGAGAGCGCCGTCATGCCCGGCCTTGGGCCGGGCATCCACGACTTGCCCGATCACGATCTAAAGGAAGGCGTGGATCCCCGGGCCAAGCCCGGGGATGACGTCGCACTTTTCAGCGCGACACCATGAGATGCCGGTTCAGCCGGCGCTCCAGCACGTCCCAGACGCGGCGGACGATCTCGACCATGACGAGGTAGAGCACCGCCGCCCAGAGATAGACCTCCATGTCGTAGGAGCGCGAGAAGGCGAGGCGGGTGACGCCCATCAGGTCGTAGACGGTGATCACCGAGGCGATGGCGCTCGACTTGATCATCAGGATCAATTCGTTGCCGAGCGGCCGCAAGCCGATGGCGATGGCCTGCGGCAGGATCACCTTGCGATAGGCGAGGAAGCGCGACAGGCCGAGCGACTGCGCCGCCTCCATCTGCCCCGCCGGCAGGCTTTGGATGCCGCCGCGCAATATTTCCGACTGATAGGCCGCGGTGTTGAGCGTGAAGGTGAACACCGCGCAGTTGAAGGCGTCGCGGAAGAACCACCACAGCCCGATGTCTGTGAGCTGCTCGCGGAACTGGCCGGCGCCGTAATAGACGAGGAAGGTCTGCGCCAGCAGCGGCGTGCCGCGGAAGAAATAGGAATAGCCGAAGGACAGGCGCGAGAGGAACTTGCCGCCTTCCACCCGCGCGATGGCGAGCGGCAGTGACAACAGCGCGCCGAGGAACACCGAGAGGCCGACCAGCTTCAGCGTCACCCAGACGCCGTCGAGGAAGCGCAGGCCGTAGCGGTCCATCAGGTCGGCGTTCAGGCCGATGAAGCCCATCAGCGACAGGAAGCCGGCGCCGAGCGCGTCGAGAACCGCTTGCATCAGTGGCCTCCTACGCGCTTGAAGCCGCGGGCCGCCCGGTCCTCCAGCTTGCCGAACACCACGCTCGAGGCACCGGAGAAGACGAGGTAGATCAGGCAGGCGACGAGGTAGAAGAAGAAGGGCTGCTTGGTCACGCCCACCGCGATGGCGGTCTGGCGCATCAGGTCGCTGATGGCGATGACCGAGACCAACGACGTGTCCTTCAGGAGCACCATCCAGTTGTTGGAGAGGCCCGGCAGGGCGACGCGCCAGAGCTGCGGGAAGGTGACCAGCCGGAAGGTGCGCCAGCCCGACAGGCCCAGCGCGGCGGCGGCCTCCTTCTGGCCTTTCGGCACGGCGCGGATGGCGGCGAGCAGCACCTCGCTGGAGAAGGCGCCGAGCACGAGGCCGAGCGCCACCACGCCGGCGACGAACTGGTTCACCTCGATGTTGGCGCCGTCCACCAGGTAGCCGGCGATGCGGGTGAGCAGCATCTGCCCGCCATAATAGACGATGAACAGCGTCAAGAGCTCGGGCAGGCCGCGGAAGATGGTGGTGTAGAGATTGCCGAAGCCGCGCAGGATGGCGGAACTGGAATCCTTCGCCAGCGCGATCATGAGGCCGATGGCGATGCCGACCGGCAGGGTGGCGAGCGCCAGCTCGATTGTGAGCAGCGCGCCCTGCGCGATCTCGTCTCCCCAGCCCTCAGGGCCGAAGGAGAGCAGTCTGAGCAGGTCCAGCATGACGCGAGAGGCGCTCCACGGTCGTGGGATGGGTGGCGCCGTTCCGGGAGCCTCTCCGGAACGGCGCCGCGGAGCGGTACGTCAGTAGACGCTGAAGGGGAAGTACTTGTCGTTGATCTTCTTGTAGGTGCCGTCGGCGACGATCTCGTCGATCGCCTTGTTGAACATGGCGACGAGCTCGGGATCGTCCTTGCGGATTCCCACGCCCACGCCCTCGCCGAAATATTTCGGGTCGGTGTATTCGGCGCCGGTGAACTTGCAGCAGGCGCCGTCCTTGGAGTTCAGCCACTCCAGCAGCACCACCTTGTCGGCCAGCACCGCGTCGAGGCGGCCATTGGCGAGGTCGAGATTCGCCTCGTCCTGCTTGCCGTAGAGCTTCACCTCGGCGCCGGCCTTGGCGTAGACGTCCTCGAGATAGTTGGAGTGGATGGTGGAGCCCTGCGCGCCCAGGGTCTTGCCCTTCAGCGAAGCCGGCGAGGTGTCGGTGATCTTGGAATCCTTCGGCACGGCGAAGGTGGCGGGCGTCTTGTAGTACTTCTTGGAGAAGTTGATCTGTTTCTTGCGCTCCTCGGTGATCGACATCGAGGCGACGATGGCGTCGTACTTGCCGGCGAGCAGCGCGGGGATGATGCCGTCCCAGTCCTGCGCGACGAAGGTGCAGGTGACCTTCATCTTCTCGCACAAGGCCTTGCCGATATCGATGTCGAAGCCCTTGAGCTCGTTGTTCTCGATGTAGTTGAAGGGCGGGTAGGCGCCCTCGGTGCCGATGCGGACGGTCTTCCACTCCTTGGCGGAAGCGCCGCTCAGGGAGGCGCCCATCGTGGCGGCGGCGAGGATGGCCGCGGCGGCGAAGCGGGTGAGGCTCATTCTGTTCCCCTCTGGAGATGTCTCTGGGCCGGCTGTTGTTGTTTCTCCGGCAACCCATGCTGGCACTATTTCCCGAGGATGCGCAACGGGGATGCTGCAATCCTAGCCATAAAGTCGGACTGACCCATTTATGTGCAGCGCAGCGCCATAAGCGCCGCCGATCGCGCGACGGGCCGGGGTGGGTTGACGCTGCCCGCGCGCTGGTGTCTCACGAGCGTCAAGTCATTCGGGAGGAGCGCGACATGGCGACCGCAGACGACGTGAAGGCAAGGCTGGCGCAGGTCTCGGCGCCGGACGGGCGCCCGGTCACCGAGACCGGGGCGCTGTCGGAAATCCTTGTCTCGGACGGCAAGGTCTATATGTCGATCACCGTGGATGCCGGCGAGGCGCAGGCCTGGGAGCCGGTGCGCGCGGCGGTGGAGCGCACGGTGCGCGGCACGCCGGGGGTAACCTCGGCGCTGGTCGCGTTGACCGCCGAGCGCAAGGCGGGTTCGGCCCCGGCGGGCGGCAGCTCGACGCAGCCGGTGCGCGTCTCCGGCCAGGGCGGCCAAGGCGGCGGTCACGCCGGCCATTCGCATGCCGGACACGCTCATGCCCAGCCGCCGGCCGATCCGCAGAAGGAAAGCCCCGGCCTGCCGGGCGTCGGCGCCATCATCGCGGTGGCCTCCGGCAAGGGCGGCGTCGGCAAGTCGACGCTCGCCGCCAATCTCGCGCTCGGCCTCGCCGCCTCGGGGCTGAGGGTCGGCCTGCTCGACGCCGACATCTACGGCCCCTCCGTGCCCCGGCTCATGGGCCTGAAGGGCCGGCCGGACGTGCAGGGGCGGATGATCACGCCGATGCACGCCTTCGGCCTCAAGGTCATGTCCATCGGCTTCCTTGTCGACGAGGAGACGCCGATGATCTGGCGCGGGCCGATGGTGATGTCGGCCATCAGCCAGCTTTTGAAGGAAGTGAACTGGGCGCCGCTCGACGTGCTCGTCGTCGACATGCCGCCCGGCACTGGCGACGCGCAGCTCACCATGGCCCAGCAGGTGCCGCTTGCCGGCGCGGTGATCGTCTCCACCCCGCAGGACCTCGCGCTGATCGATGCGCGGCGCGGCATCGCCATGTTCGAGAAGGTCAACGTGCCCGTCCTCGGCATCGTCGAGAATATGAGCTATTTCCTCTGCCCGCATTGCGGCGGGCGCTCGGACATCTTCGGCCATGGCGGCGCGCGTCACGAGGCGCAGCGATTCAACGTGCCCTTCCTCGGCGAGGTGCCGTTGCACCTGTCGATCCGCGAGACCTCCGATGCCGGCCTGCCCATCGTGGCGACGCGCCCGGACAGCCACGAGGCGCAGATCTATCGCGACATCGCCAATTCCGTGCGCGCCGCGCTGGCCGGCCGGAAGGCGAGCAGCCGTGCGGCGCCGCGCATCGTGATGGAGGGATGAGGGGCGTTCAGGCGGCGGGCGGCAGGAAGAAGCTCTCCAGCTCGGAAAAGCTCATCGCGCCTGCGGCAAGCTCGAAGGTGCCGCTCGCCTTCATCTCGCGGGCGGCATTGACGAAGGCGCCATAGGCGACCCGCGCCAGGGTGGAGCCGATGCTGATGCGCCGGACGCCCGCCTCCGCCAGTTCGGCCGCCGTGAAGCGCGCGGCGCCGATGCCGATGACGACGTTGACCGGCCGGCCGACCGAGGAGCAGACGGTCCGTACCGCCTCTATATCCGGCAGGCCAGGCGCGTAGAGCACGTCCGCGCCGGCGGCCTCGAAGGCCTGCAGCCGGCGGATCGTGTCGTCGAGGTCCGGGCGCCCCCAGAGGAAATTCTCGCAGCGCGCGGTGAGCACGAAATCCTCGGGCAAGGCGTTGCGCGCCTCGACGGCGGCCGCGATGCGCTCGGCCGCGAGGGTGAAGTCGTAGATCGGCGCTTCCGCCCGCCCCGTATGATCCTCCAGCGAGGCGCCGGCGAGCCCGATCTCCGCCGCCGCGCCAATCGTCTCGGCGGCGCTCTCCGGGCTGTCGCCGAAGCCCTTCTCCAGATCGGCCGAGACCGGCAGGGCCGTTGCGCCGACGATGGAGGCGCAGTGCGCCAGCATGTCCTCGCGTGAGGTCTGGCCCTCCACGACGCCGCGGGAGAACGCCATGCCGGCGCTCGTCGTCGCCAGTGCCGGAAACCCGAGGCGGGCAAGGATGCGGGCCGTGCCGACGTCCCATGGATTGGGAAGGATGAAGGCACCGGGACCATCATGAAGAGCGCGGAAGGCGGTCGCTTTCGTGGACATCGGCTCACTCCGAGGGGGGCTGAGCGACCCTAACGTCAGATGCGGAACATATCAAGAACGCATTCTCGATGCTTGCGGGCGCAGGCGTATCTGGATGGGAGGGGCCGCCGCCATCTGCCATCATCTTGAAGAAGGCTCGGCAGGCGTGTATATACGTTATCGTATATACATCATGTCGAGGTCGCCATGAGCACGGCCCGCATCTTCAAGTCCGGCAACAGTCAGGCGGTACGCCTGCCCAAGGAGTTCCGTCTCAAGGGCCCGGAGGTGGAAATCTTCCGGCGCGGGGACGAGGTCGTGCTTCGGGAGAAACGCGACGGCATGGCTCATGTCCTCGATATCATCGCGGATTTTCCGGAGGGCGCGCTGCTGGATGAGCCGGCGGACCCGCCGCCCGCGCCGGTGGAATTCGGCGACGAGTGATGGCGCCGCGCTATCTGCTCGACACCAACCTGATCATCCGCCTGCGGCGGCAGCGCCCGCCGGCGACCGTCGCCCGCTTCGCCGCGCTCCAGCCCGGCGAGGCGGTGATGTCGGCCGTCGTCTATGGCGAGCTTTGCTACGGGATCGCCAAGGGGCCCGATCCTGCGGCGGCGCGCGAGGTCCTGACCCGGCTCGTCGAGGCGGTCCCGGTCGCTCCGCTCCCCGCGTCGGCCGGCGAGGCCTATGGCCGCATCCGGGCCGAGCTCGAGGCGAGGGGAGCGATCATCGGCGCCAACGATCTCTGGATCGCCGCCCATGCGCTGGCGGCCGGACTTGTGCTGGTCACGGGGAACGGGAAGGAGTTTACCCGGGTCGAAGGGCTGATCGTCGAGGACTGGACCGCGTAGGGCCGACGCTCCCTCGACAAAAGGCGCAGCCCGCCTGCGGTTGCGCCGTCCAAGGGGCTGGCGTACCAGTAGGTCAACCAAGCAATCCGTGCGTGGAGCGCGCCAATGCGCCAACCACGCCGCAGAGGAATCCCCCTTCAGGAGAGAGACAGCATGAAGCGCCGTCAGTTCCTTGCCGCCGCCGGTACCGGCGCCGCGGCCTCCGCCGCCGTGGCGATGCCCGCCATCGCCCAGTCCGCCCCCGAGATCCGCTGGCGCCTCGCCTCCAGCTTCCCGAAGTCGCTCGACACCATCTATGGCGGCGCCGAGGTCATGTCGAAGATGGTCTCGGAGCTGACCGACGGGAAGTTCCAGATCCAGGTCTTCGCCGCCGGCGAGATCGTGCCCGGCCTGCAGGTGCTCGACGCGGTGCAGAACAACACCGTCGAGATGTGCCACACCGTCTCGTACTATTTCGTCGGCAAGGACCCGACCTTCGCGATCGCCGCCTCGGTGCCGTTCGGGCTCAACGCCCGCCAGCAGAACGCCTGGCTGTTCCAGAACGGCGGCAATGAGCTGTTCAACGAATTCTACAAGAAATACAACGTCTACGGCCTGCCCTGCGGCAATACCGGCGCGCAGATGGGCGGCTGGTTCACCCGCGAGATCAAGAACGTCGCCGACATGAACGGCCTGAAGATGCGCATCGGCGGCATCGCCGGGCAGGTCATGGCCAAGCTCGGCGTGGTGCCGCAGCAGATCGCCGGCGGCGACATCTACCCGGCGCTGGAGAAGGGCACCATCGACGGCGCCGAGTGGGTCGGCCCCTATGACGATGAGAAGCTCGGCTTCTACAAGGTCGCCAAGTACTATTATTACCCCGGCTGGTGGGAAGGCGGCCCGACCATCCACGCCTTCGCCAATCTCGGCAAGTTCGAGGAGTTGCCGAAGAACTACAAGGCGGCGCTGGTCGCCGGCGCGACCTATGCCAACACCATCATGCAGGCGCGTTACGACGTGCAGAACCCGCCGGCGATCAAGCGGCTGGTGGCGAACGGCACGCAGCTTCGCCCCTATCCGATGGAAGTGATGGAAGCCTGCCTCAAGGCCACCAACGTGCTCTGGGGCGAGATCTCCGCCAAGAACGCCGACTTCAAGAAGGCGATCGACACCATGCAGGCTTTCCGCAACGAGGAGAACCTGTGGTGGCAGGTGGCGGAATACACCTTCGACAGCTTCCAGATCCGCACCCGCCCGCGCGGGTGAGATGAACCGATAGGCGTCATCCCGGCCAAGCGTTCAGCGAGAGCCGGGATCGCTCGCCGATTCCAGCGCGATCCCGGATCGGCCTGCGGCCGTCCGGGATGACGGCTTCGAGAGGTGTTCGAGCCGTAACGCCTTCGCAGTTGCCCTGCGCGGCCGGCTGTTGCAAACATCGCCGCCCGCCTTGCAGGGATGACTGCCCATGAAGCGCCGCCAGTTCCTTCGAACCGCCGCTCTCGCCGCTCCGGCGACCGCGATCGCCGCGCCGGCCATCGCCCAGTCGGCGCCGCAGGTGCGCTGGCGCCTCACTTCCAGCGTGCCCAAGGTGCTGGACACCATCTTCGGCGCCAACGAGCTGGTGTCGAAATATGTGAGCGAGGCGACCGACGGGCGGTTCACCATCCAGAACTTCGCCGCCGGCGAGATCGTGCCGGGGCTGCAGGCGCTCGACGCGGTGCAGAACGGCACGGTCGAGGTCGCGCAGACGCCGCTCTACTACTATACCGGCAAGGACCCGTCCTTCGCCTGTTTCACCACCACGCCCTTCGGGCTGAACGCCCGCCAGCAGAACGCCTGGTTCTACCATGGCGGCGGGCGCGAATTGCAGGACGAGTTCCTCGCCAAATACAATCTCGTCGGCTTCCTCGGCGGCAATACCGGCACCCAGATGGGTGGCTGGTTCCGCAAGGAGGTGAAGGACCTCGCCGACTTCAAGGGACTGAAGTTCCGCATCGGCGGCATCGCCGGGCAGGTGGTGGCCAAGCTCGGCGTGGTGCCGCAGCAGATCGCGCCGGGCGACATCTATGCCGCGCTGGAGAAGGGCACCATCGACGCCTGCGAATGGGTCGGGCCCTATGACGACGAGAAGCTCGGTTTCGTGCGCGTCGCGCCCTATTACTACTATCCCGGCTGGTGGGACGGCGGCCCGACCATGAACGTCGTCGTCGACCGCACCAAGTGGAACGGCTTGCCGCGCGCCTATCAGGCGATCTTCGAGGCGGCCGTCGCCTACGCCAATGCCGACATGCTGGCGAAATACGATGCCCGCAACCCGGCGGCGCTGCGCCGGCTGGTGGCGGCGGGCGCGCAGCTCAAGCCCTTCCCGCAGAGCTTCCTCGACGCGTCCTGGACCGCCGCCAACGAGCTCTTCGCCGAGATCGGCGCCAAGAATGCCGGCTTCAAGAAGATCATGGATTCGCTGATCGCCTTCCGGAACGAGGAATATCTCTGGTGGCAGGTCGGCGAATACCCCTATGACGCCTACATGATCCGCGCCCGAAGCCGCGGGTGACAAGAACGACAAGGGAAATGCCGATGCCGACCTCGACCTCCCGCCGCCGCCTCATCAAGGGGGCCGGCCTCGCCGGCGCCGCGGCCGCTGCCACGACGATCGCGGCTCCCGCCATCGCCCAGCCCGAGCCGACGGTGCGCTGGCGCCTCACCTCGAGCTACCCGAAGTCGCTCGACACCATCTACGGCGCCTCGACCCTGCTGTCGAAATATGTCGGCGAGTCCACCGACGGGCGCTTCACCATCGACGTCTTCGCGCCGGGCGAGATCGTGCCCGGTCTGCAGGCGCTCGACGCGGTGCAGAACCACACGGTCGAGGTCGCCCAGACCGCGCTCTACTACTACATCGGCAAGGACCCGGCCTTCGCGCCCTTCACCACGCTGCCCTTCGGGCTCAACGCCCGCCAGCAGACCGCGTGGCTCTATCATGGCGGCGGCATCGAGCTGCAGAACGCCTTCCTCGCCAAGCACAACGTCATCGGCTTCGCCGGCGGCAACACGGGCGCGCAGATGGGCGGCTGGTTCCGCAAGGAGATCAAGACCGTCGCCGACCTCAAGGGCCTGAAGATGCGGCTGCCGGGGATCGCCGGGCAGGTGCTGGCGCGGCTCGGGCTGGTGCCGCAGAACCTTGCCGGCGGCGACATCTACCCGGCGCTGGAGAAGGGCACGATCGACGCGGCCGAGTTCGTCGGTCCGGTCGACGACGAGAAGCTCGGCTTCAACCGCGTCGCGCCCTATTACTACTATCCCGGCTGGTGGGAGGGCGGCCCGACCATCCACTTCATCGCCAACCTCAAGGCCTGGAACGAACTGCCCCGGCACTACCAGGCGGCGTTCGAGGCGGCGGCGGCCTACGCGAACGCCGACATGCTGGCGAAATACGACGCGCGCAACCCGGCGGCGCTGCGCCGGCTCGTGGCGGGCGGGGCGCAGCTTCGCCCCTTCCCAGCGGAGGTCATGGACGCCTCCTATAAGGAGAACACCGCGCTGATGGCGGAGATCTCCGCCAAGAACGCCGAGTTCAAGACGATCTACGACTCGATGCTCGCCTTCCGCAACGAGGAATACCTGTGGTGGCAGGTCGGCGAGTATCCCTATGACGGCTACATGATCCGCGCCCGCACGCGCGGGTGAGGGCACCTTCCCGTAGCGCCCAACACCCCCTCGCAACGTCATCCCCGGGCTTGGCCCGGGGATCCACGACTCCGGCGGGTACGGCGTGGAAGGTAAGTTCCGTTTCGAGGTGACCGAAGTCGGCAAATGCCGACTTCGGGCCAAGCCCGGCCATGACGGCCGAAATGGGAAGCGGCCGGGATGACGTCTGAGCCGCAGCTCACGCTGCCTTGCGCGGCTCCTCGGCCGAGACCACCGCGACGGCCGGCTTGGCGGGCACGCTGGCGATCTTCGGCGCGCTCATATGCTGGTGCATGGTGTAGAGCGCCGCGGCGAGGATGAGCGCGATGCCGCCGATCGAGACCAGATCGGGCATCTGGTGGAACAGCGTCGCGCTCAGCGCCACCGAGCACACCACGCCGGCATAGCGGAAGGGCGAGATGGTCGACGGATCGGTGCCGCGGAAGGCGGCGATGGTCAGCATGTGCCCGGCGATCAGCGTCACGCTGCCACCGACGAGATAGCCGAAGGTCCAGAGGTCGAGCGCGGCCCATTGCTCGACCGTCGAGCCGGCGAAGCCCATCATCATGCCGATGCCGGCGGTCGTGGCGGTGACGACGAGGGTCGGCACATGCGCGCCGATGCGGCCGGTGACGAAATCGCGGAACGAGATGAGGAAGGCGCAGCCGAGCGGCAGCAGCGCGGTGAAATCGAAGGCCGAGCTGCCGGGCTTCACGATCAGCGTCACGCCGAGGAAGCCGGCGGCGACGGCGACCCACAGGCTGCGGCTGATGCGGGCGCCGAAGAACATGACCGCCGCGGCCATGGTCACCAGCGGCACCACCTGCAGGATCGACGTCGCATCGGCGATCGACATGGTGGTGATGGCGGTGATGAACAGCATGGCGACGCAGGCTTCCGCCGCAGCGCGCAGCAGTACCCGCTTGTCGGCGCAATGGCGCAGCGACGCGAGCTGGCCCTTCCAGCCGAGGAAGGCGACGAGCATCAGCGCCGCCATGACGCCGCGCACCGCGAGGATCTCGGAAGGCGGGATGTGAGCCAGCGCGAGCTTGGAGAAGGCGTCGTTGCTGGCGAACACCGAGGAGCCCGCGATCATCAGCAGGATGCCGCGGCGATTGGCGAGTGAAGCGTGCATGGGACTGTCAGGCGGTACGGAGAGCGGCTTTAAGCCAGCGGAAAGCGACGGAATCGAGACGGCGGGTGCGGTCCGGGAGAATTATCGGCCGGGGTGCCTGCGGGACGGTTAACAATCCTCGCACGCGGCCGCCGGGACCAGTCCGCCGCTTCGTCGCTCCAGCGCCTGCGAGAGGACGCACAGGCCGAGCGCGCCGACCGCCAGCACCGCCCCGACCCAGGGCAGCTCGGCATAGCCGACGCCGAAGGTGATCGCCGCGCCGCCGATCCAGGCGCCGGAGGCGTTGCCGAGGTTGAAGGCGCCCTGGTTGAGCGTCGAGGCGAGGTTGGGCGCGCCGATCGCGGCATCCACCACCCGCATCTGGATCGGCGCCACCACGGCGAAGACCAGAATGCCCCAGACGAAGACGGTGGCGACGGTGAGCGCCGCGAAGGGGCTGACGAAGACGAACACCACCAGCACCGCGGCCAGCCCGACGAAGATCGCCATCAGCGAGGGCATCAGCCGCCAGTCGGCGAGCCGGCCGCCGAGCAGGTTGCCGATGGTGATGCCCACCCCGAACAGCAGCAGGACGTAGGTCACGGTGTGCGGGGCGAGGCCGGTGACGTCGCGCAGCAGCGGGGCGATATAGGTGAACACCGAGAACAGGCTGGCGGAGGCGAGCACGCTCATCATCATGGTGAGCAGCACCTGCGGGCGCTTCAGCACGGCGAATTCGCGGATGATGTTGCCGGCGGAATGGGGGATGTCGCGCGGCACCCAGATGGCGATGGCGCTGACCGCCGCGATGCCGATGATCACCACCGCCCAGAAGGTCGAGCGCCAGCCCAGCGCCTGGCCGAGCGCGGTGCCGAGCGGCACGCCGAGCACATTGGCGAGCGTCAGTCCGGCGAACATCAGCGCGATGGCGCTGGCGCGCTGGTTCGGCGGCACGAGGCTCGCCGCCACCACGGCACCTATGCCGAAGAAGGCCCCATGGCAGAACGCGGTGACGACGCGCGCGGCCATCAGGAACCAGTAGTCCGGCGCCACGGCACAGAGGAAATTGCCGACGACGAAGACGCTGGCGAGGCCGATCAGCGTCGCCTTGCGCGGCAGGGCATTGGTGATGATGGCGACGATGGGCGCACCGACGACGACGCCGAGCGCATAGCCGGTGACCAGCAGACCGGCCGCCGGGATGGTCACCGACAGGTCGGCCGCCACCTCGGGCAGCAGGCCCATGATGACGAATTCGGTGGTGCCAATGCCGAAGGAGGCCATGGCAAGGGCCAACAGCGGAAGCTGCATCGTGAACTCATGTCGTCTGGAAACGGTCGCCGCCTGCGTAGCAGCGGGAGGTCCAGCTAGATATGCACAAGATATTGCAGCGCAGCAATAATCCGCCGCGGGAAGCAGCCATGCGGAAGACGCGAGGGTCCAGATTATTTGAAACTACTGGGCGACCTCATCCTGAGGTGCCCGGCCGCCGGCCGGGCCTCGAAGGATGCTGAAGCAGAGTGCCCGGACGAGCATCCTTCGAGGCTCGGGCTCTGCCCGAGCGCCTCAGGATGAGGTGGTTCAAGTTGAAACGGGAGTTTCCAAACGGCCGCTCACCCGCCCGTCACGCTCATATGGCGGCGCACGGAGGGGGCGCGGCCGGGGCGGTCGATGACGAAATCGTGCCCCTTGGGCTTGCGGAAGATGGCGTCGTCGAGCGCGGCGTGCAGCTTCTCGTCGCTCTCGGAGGCGCGCAGCGGCGAACGCAGGTCCGCCGCGTCCTCCTGGCCGAGGCACATATAGAGCGTGCCGGTGCAGGTGACGCGCACGCGGTTGCAGCCCTCGCAGAAATTATGCGTCAGCGGGGTGATGAGGCCGAGCTTGCCGCCGGTCTCGGCAATGGAGACGTAGCGCGCCGGGCCGCCGGTGCGGAAGGGGATGTCCTCCAGCGTCCAGCGCTGCTCGAGCTGGGCGCGGACGGTGGAGAGCGGCAGGTACTGGTCGACGCGCTCGGAGCCGGTCTCGCCGAGCGGCATGACCTCGATGAGCGAGACGTCCATGCCGCGCCCGTGCGCCCATTCGATCAGCGAGGGGATCTCGTCCTCGTTCTCGCCGCGCAGGGCGACGGCGTTGAGCTTGACGTGGATGCCGGCAGCCTGCGCCGCATCGATGCCGGCGAGCACCTTGGAAAGGTCGCCCCAGCGGGTCAGTGCGCGAAAACGCTGCGGGTCGAGCGTGTCGAGCGAGACGTTGATGCGCTTGACGCCGCAATCGGCGAGCTCGGAAGCGAAGCGGGCGAGCTGCGAGCCGTTGGTGGTGAGCGTCAGCTCTTCCAGCGCGCCGGAATCGAGGTGCCGCGAGAGCGAGCGGAACAGGGTCATGACGTCGCGGCGCACCAGCGGCTCGCCGCCGGTCAGGCGCAGCTTCCGCACGCCGCGGGCAACGAAGGCGGAGCAGAGGCGGTCGAGTTCCTCCAGCGTCAGCAGCTCCGGCTTCGGCAGGAAGGTCATGTGCTCGGCCATGCAGTACACGCAGCGGAAGTCGCAGCGGTCCGTGACCGAGACGCGCAGATAGGTGACGGCGCGGCCGAAGGTGTCGACGAGCGGCGCGCGCGGCGTGGCGCGGTCGATCCGGTCGATGAGGGCTTCCTCGCTGCTCACGCTCAACGCTCCCGCGTTCATGCTTGCGAACTTGCCGCTGAGTAACGGCCTGTTCGTAACATTTGTAATGTTCGGCCAAGGCCCTGCCAAGGCGCGCATGCCTATCGGGCGATCGGCTGAACCATTTGTGACGTGCCTTCCGGCAACCCGGCATGCATTCGAGACGCGGCCGGCGTCCACCTTGGCCGCTTGGCGAACGCGTTCCTCGTCTCTATGTGGGTGTGCGACATGCCACGGGGAAGACGATGACCGACGCGTTGCCTGATGCCTGGCCGACCGAGATCCGGGTCCACAGGGACCGCCGCGCCCTGACCATCGCCTTCGAGGACGGCGCGAGCTTCACCCTGCCGGCGGAATATCTGCGGGTCGAGAGCCCCTCCGCCGAGGTGCAGGGCCATTCGCCCGCCGACCGGCAGATCGTCGCCGGCAAGCGCGAGGTCCGCATCGACGAGGCGATCCCGGTCGGCAATTACGCGGTGCGGCTGATCTTCGACGACGGGCATTCCACCGGCATCTACACCTGGGAGATACTGCACCGGCTCGGCCGCGAGCAGGAGGAGCGCTGGACGCGCTACCTGCAGGAGCTGGCCTCGAAGAACCTCTCGCGCGACGCGGCGGGCAGCGCCCGGCGGCATTGAGGGTTCGCAACGTCATCCCGGACGGCCGAAGGCCGATCCGGGATCGTCATCATAATGGAGAGCGATCCCGGCTCTGCGCTTCGCTTCGACCGGGGTGACGCCTGGATATAACGCCCGTCAGTTCAGCACGACCACCTTGGTGCCGACGCGCACGCGCTCGTAGAGATCGGTGACGTCGTCATTCGTCATGCGGAAGCAGCCGGACGAGACGGCCTGGCCGATGGTCTCCGGCTCGTTGGAGCCGTGGATGCGGTAGAGCGTCGAGCCGAGATAGAGCGCGCGGGCGCCGAGCGGGTTGTCGATGCCGCCGGGCATGTAGCGCGGCAGGTCGGGCCGGCGCTGCAGCATCTGCGCCGGCGGCGTCCAGCTTGGCCACTCGGCCTTGCGGGTCACCGTCTTCACGCCGGACCAGCGGAAGCCGTCGCGGCCGACGCCGATGCCGTAGCGCAGCGCGGAGCCGTTGGGCTGCACGAGATAGAGACGGCGTTCCGAGGTGTTTATGATGATGGTGCCCGGAGCGTATTTGCCGTTGTACGGCACCACCGTGCGCCGGATCGACGAGTAGCCATAGCCCGGCCCGTTGCCGAAATTCGACGGCCGCGCGAAGAAGCCGAAAAAGGACGGCGCCGCATTCTGCGCCATGGCGGGCGCCGCGCCCGCGAGTGTCAGTCCGGCCAGCGCGATGGCCGCCATTGTCTTCAGTCGCATCGTAAGCCCCATACGATCCATGGACACAACCGGCCACGCTTCCCGGCGGGGCACGGGACGGCCCGTCCTGCCCCAGCGGCCGGAACGGTTCGACGCACAGTATTGCGCCGCCTGCGGTAAATGGCAGCCTACGATGACGTGACTGCGCCGATTGCCGCGCCGCTATGGCACAAGAGCCACAGCGCCAACGCCTTAGGGAGCGGCTGCGGCCGCCGGGCTGCCGGCGTGATTGCCGCCGAAGATGAGCGCGGCAAGCGGCCTCGCATAATAGTCGACCCCGGCCGCCGTGAAGTGCCGCGCGTCGTATTGCAGCGGCTCTCCGCCGACCATCATCGGGCACCGCATCTGCGGGCAGGTGGCCTTCAGGACCGAGATGAAGCGCGCGTTCGGATGGCCGGCGAAATGCTGCGTCATCAGCTTCTCGGCGGTGAAGACCATGTCGTCCATGTCATGCCCGGCATTCATGTCGGCATCGCGCCGGTACATGCGCTCGGCGACGATCTCCGGCCCCGGGCGCTTGAACATCGGCACCGGGCCGAGCACCACCACCTCGATACCGGCGGCGGTGAGCTTGGCGATGGTCGCGTCGAGCCGCGCGAGGTGGTCGGGCGAGACGAGGGCGTCGCCGCCGAGCACGACCATGGCCGGCTTGTGCTTGAGCAGCCAGTCCATGGCGAATTCGTTCAGCCCGTCGCAGAGCGGGGAGGGCACATTGCGGAAGCCTTCGAGCGGCAGGCAGGCCGCGCCGGTGAACTGCCCGACCGAATAGCCGCGCGCCTTCGCCGCCGCCGCGACCGCCTGGTAGAACTGCGCCAGATGGCTCGAGCCCCACAGCACGATGGCGGGCCGGCCCGGCACGGGCAGGCATTCCGGCGCCAGCTCGCGCGCCCCGCCGCGCCCGTCGCGCAGGAAGCATTTGCCGTCGCGCAGGATCGGCTGGAACGGGTAGTGGGTCTGCGCCAGCACATGCTGCACATCGGCCGGTAGCCGGCCGGTGAAGCCGCGCGCGCCGGTGGTGATACCGGCGAAGGCGATCAGCACCGCGGCGCCCGCCACCGTACCGCCGAACACGACGCGGCGGGGGAAGATCGCCCGGTTCTGCCGCACGGGCTGCTCGACGAAGCGCCAGGACAGCCAGCCGAGCAGGGTCGAGGCTGCCGTGCCGCCGACGAGGAAGGCGAGCGGATCGATCTCCGGGAAGGCCGGCCGGGCGAAGACGACGATCGGCCAGTGCACCAGATAGAGCGAATAGGAGATGGCGCCGAAGAAGCGCGGCACGCGTGAGCCGACCAGCCGGGTGACGAGGCTGTCGCTGTGCTCGCCGCCCCAGATCGCCAGCGCGGTGCCGAGGCATGGGACGAGGGCCAGCAGGCCGGGGAAGGGCGACTGCTCGGTGATGAGCGCCATGCCGGCGAGCACGGCACCGACGCCGGCCGCCACCGCCGCGCCGCCCACGGCCGCGCTTTTGGGAAAGCGCACCCCCGGCAGCGCCAGCGCGGCGCCGATCAGCAATTCGAAGGCGCGGAAGGGCAGCAGGTAGAAGGCCGCGGCCGGATCGACCCGCAGCACCGCCTCGCAGGCGATGAGCGAGGCAATGAGCAGCCCGCCGATGACGAAGGGCAGGGCCCTGGGCCGCCAGCGATAGCACAGCATCACCAGTGCCGGGAAGACGAGGTAGAACTGCTCCTCGACGCCGAGCGACCAGTAGTGCAGCAGCGGCATCTCCTCGGCCGAGGGGCCGAAATAGTCGGCGCGGCGGTAGAAATACACGTTGCCGAAGGCGAGCGCCGACCAGATCAGCGAGCGGGCGAAACTCACCAATTGCGGCGGGAACAGCAGGAAGACCGCGACAATGGCGGTGACGGCGCTGACCACGACGAAGGCCGGCACGATGCGCCGCATCCGCCGCTCGTAGAAGCCGAAGATCGAGAAGCTGCCCTCGGTGGTCTCGGCGTAGATCGACTTGGAGATCAGGAAGCCGGAGATGACGAAGAACACGTCGACGCCGACGAAGCCGCCCGGCAGCCAGCCCGCCCCGAAATGGAACAGCACCACGCCAAGCACGGCAATGGCGCGCAATCCGTCGATATGGGCGCGGTAGCGCAGGCGATGATGCATGGCGGCAGGCGAACGGACCCGAAACTTCGTCAGGCCCCCTGTATCACGGCTTCGCCGCCGCAGCGTTGCACGAAAAGCGCGGATGTCCCGATATGACCGCTGCCGAGCAAAAACACGCCGTGAAACTATACGATGGGGAACAGGGGGCGCTAGGACTTACTGGCCGCGGCGAGCGCGGTCGCGCAACGACGCTCGGTGCCGGATAGATGTCTCCGCTGATCTTCAACCACATTCCGAAATCGGCTGGCACATCGTTGCGGCAGGCCCTTGCCCAGGCGATCGGCGCGCGTGAAACCGTCGAGGGCTTTGATCGGTCGCTGTTCGGCGGATTCGACGACTTCGAGTCCTTGGCTCCGATCTTACGCGCCACGATCGTCGACACGCCGGAGGAGCTCCCGCCTTCCCCGCAACTCGTGGCCGGTCACTACGCCCCCAAGACGACGCGCGCGCGATATCCCGGCGCCAGGCACATCACGATCCTGCGTGAGGCACGCTCCCGCTTGCTCTCGCATTGGCTGTTCTGGAGAACCCACACCGATGCCGAGCTTCGGGCGTGGGGCCGCTGGGCGGATCACGTGCACAAGAGCAAGAATCCACTGCTCGCCTTTTTGCAGGACACGATGATCGCGGCGCAGACGGACAACGTCTCGCTGCGCATGCTGCTGTATCCGCACCCGCTCATTCCCGATGCCGACCACATACCGGTTCACGTCGAGGATCAGCTCCTCGCCGAGGCGAAGGCGATGATCGATTCCTTCGACTTCGCCGACGTCATCGAGAATCCGCGCTTCGCGCAGAATCTGTCGGACTGGCTCGGTTCGCCTCTCGTGATGGAGCGCCTCAACGAGACGCAGCCGATGCCGGAACAATACCGCACGCCGCTGGTGAGCGAGCTGACCCCGGCGACCATGAGCGCGTTGGCGCGCCGCACGCGGCTTGACGACGAACTGTGGAGATATGTCGCCGAGCGGCGTCTTCCGCCGGGGGAAGCGGAGGCCTTCCGTGAAGCGTCTTTCGCGCAGGCGATCGCCCGGCACGCTCTGCTGATGGCAGGTTGAGGAAAGAGATGGTGGGCGATGCAGGGATTGAACCTGCGACCCCTCCCGTGTGAAGGGAGTGCTCTCCCGCTGAGCTAATCGCCCGTCACCCCCGGCGGGTTCTCCGAGGGGCGTCGTCCATCGCGGCGGGATTTAGTGTGCCGGGTCCCCGGGTGTCAAGCGCGCTCGCGCTTTCATCCGTTGTTGATCCCGAGCCGAAGCAGGCGCTCCACCGCCTCGGGGAGAAGGTCGTAGTGCTCGATCAACTCGTCGCCGCCGAGCTCGGCCGCCGGCGTCTCGGTATAGCCGAAGGGCACCACGATCACCGGCACGCGGGCGTTCTTGGCGGTGAGCACGTCGGTCATGCTGTCGCCGACCATCAAGGCGCGCTGCGGCGAGCCGCCCGCCCGCTCGATGGTGCCGATGAGGTGCCCGGCGTCGGGCTTGTACACAGGAAAGGTGTCGGCTCCGGCGATCACCGCGAAACGGTCGGCGAGGCCGAGCCGGTCGAGCAGCAGGCGCGAAAGATATTCCAGCTTGTTGGTGCACACCGCCAGCACATGGCCGCGGGCGGAGAGCTCGTCCAGCGCCGCGACGAGGCCGGGGAAGGGCGCCGAGCTGTCGGCGATGTGGGCGGCGTAATGCTCCAGGAAGCGCTCATAGAGCTTGTCGAAGTCCGGCGGGGCGACGTCGATGCCGGCGGCGGTCAGCCCGCGATTGACCAGCGCCTTGGCGCCGGCGCCGATCATCTTGCGCGTCTCCTCGCGCGGCAGGCGCGGCGCGCCGACCTCGTCGAGGATGACGTCGAGCGTGTCCAGCAGGTCCGGGGCGGTGTCGACGAGGGTGCCATCGAGGTCGAAGGCGATCACGGCGGGGCGGGTCGGGGGTGCGCTCATGTCGATTTCCGTGGATGATGACGGTAAATGGAAGCTGCCGGCCGCCGCGAGACAGGCATAGACTGCCTACAATCCTGCCGCTTTTGCTGTCCAGCGTGGCGCGTCCATCGGGCGCAGGAGGGTGGCGGCCGGTCAATGGTAATCGGGTCGAGTTTTCGGGAGTGCTTGCGATGACGCTGAAGATTGGAACCTGGCTCGGCACGGCGGCGCTCGCCGGTGCCTTGATCGGGCTTGCCACGATCGGGGCCCATGCTCAGGGCACGACCCCGCCGGCGGGAGGCTCGACCGAGACGCCCGCGGCCTCGCCGCCCGCGAGCGAGGCTCCGGCCGGCAACGGCCCGTTCGTCTTCGGCTCGCCGCCTTCGGCGCAGGCCAACCGGCTCTATTCGGTCAATGTGCGCAACGGCGAGGTGAGCGCCTGCCAGTTCGAGCGGCCCGAGGGCAGCCTCGTCGGCGTCACCCGCTGCTTCCGCCGCGACGCCAGCGCCGCTGCCGGCGAGCCGGGCACCTACGACATCATGTCGACCCGCTATTCCGGCGAGACCGGCATCTTCCGCGTGAACGCGCAGACCGGGCAGATGAGCGTCTGCTATGTGCGCGACATGCCGAAGGAGGGCGGCGGCACCGAGCCGGCGGTGGTCTGCACCGCGCCCACGCACTGAGCCGCGCCGCGGTGCCGGGCTTGTCCCGGCGCCGCAACGGCGCTAGGCAGCATCGATATTGGAAGACCTACAGGCTGAGCCCCGACCATCGCCATGTCGACCGAAGCTGAGACTCTCAAACGCCAGGCCGCGGCCCGCGCGCTGGAATATGTACGCTCGGGCATGAAGCTCGGGCTGGGCACCGGCTCGACCGCCAAGCACTTCGTCGAGCTGCTCGCCGAGCGGGTGGGCGAGGGGCTGGAAGTGGTCGGCGTGCCGACCTCCGAGGTGACGCGGGCGCAGGCGGAAAGCCTGAACGTGCCGCTCGGCACGCTCGACGAGCATCCGGTGCTCGATCTGTGCATCGACGGCGCCGACGAGATCGGGCCGGACCTCACCTTGATCAAGGGCGGCGGCGGCGCGCTGCTGCGCGAGAAGATCGTCGCCTCGGCGGCGCAGCAGATGATCGTCATCGCCGACGCCTCCAAGAAGGTGGACCGGCTCGGCACCTTCCCGCTGCCGATCGAGGTGGTGGATTTCGGCGTCGCCGCCATCCGCCGCGGCATCGACCGCGCCGCGCGCGCGGCCGGATGCGAGGGGCTCCTGACGCTGCGGCGCCGCCCGGACGGTCATGTTTTCGTCACCGATCAGGGACACCTGATCCTCGACGCCGCCTATCACAGCATCACCGACCCGGCCGCGCTCGCGGCGCGCCTGTCGGAAGTGCCGGGTGTCGTCGAGCACGGCCTCTTCATCAATCTGGCGAGCCGCGTCATCCTCGCGGGCGCCGGCGGCGTGTCGGTGATCGACCGCGCGTGAGCAGATTCGTCAGGGAGACTTTCATGCTGGATATTGCAGGACGGCTGACGGGGGCTGCGCTGGCGCTCGCCTTGCTCGCAGGTGCCGCCCCCGTGCTGGCGCAGGAGCAGGCGCCGTTCAACATGGCTCAGGCCAAGCCCGGCGCCGAGCCGAGCGCCGAGCAGATGAAGCTCGCCAACGAGCTGCTGATCGCCAATGGCGAGGCGTCGAGCTTCGACGCCATCATCCCCAACGTCATCGAGCAGGCGGCGGCCAGCTTCGTGCAGGCCAATCCGGACCTCATCCGCGACCTGCGCGAGGTGGCCAAGCAGCTCGTGCCGCAATATGAGGGTCGCCGCTCCGAGGTGGTGCAGATCCTCGCCCGCACCTATGCCGCCCAGTTCAGCGCCGCCGAGCTGCAGGAGCTGCTGGTGTTCTACCGCTCGCCGGTGGGCCGCAAGCTCGTCGAGAAGCGCCAGGAGCTGCTCGACGCTGGCCTGCGCGGCATCCAGGCGTGGAGCGCGGGCTTCTCGCGGGAGATGGAAGCCAAGGTGCGCGAGGAGATGAAGAAGCGCGGCTTCACCATCTGACGCCGCCGCCTCCCGACAAGAAAAATGCCCGGCTCGCGCCGGGCATTTTCGTTTTCAGTCCTCGTCGCCGCCGACCGGCGCCTTGTGGCCGGTGATGAGATAGAAGATCAGCGGCCCGAACAGGGCGAGCGCCGACAGCGCATAGAGCGTCAGCGCGATCGGCGACTGGAACAGCACGATCGGGTCACCGACGCTGATGGCGAGGGCGCGGCGAAGCTGCTGCTCGGCGAGCGGGCCGAGGATGAGGCCGACCACCACCGGAGCGATGGGGTAGTCGTAGCGCCGGAGCACATAGCCGAGCAGGCCGAACACCAGCAGCATGCCGAGCTCGACCAGCGACGGGTTGGCCCCGAGCGTGCCCAGCGTGGCGAAGACCAGGATGCCGCCATAGAGCCACGGCCGGGGAATAGCGAGCAGCCGCACCCACAGCCCGACCAGCGGCAGGTTCAGCACCAGCAGCATGCCGTTGGCGATGAACAGCGAGGCGATCAGGCCCCAGACGAGGTCCGGATTGGTGGTGAACAGCAGCGGGCCGGGATTGAGCCCGTATTGCTGGAAGCCGGCCAGCATGATCGCCGCCGTCGCCGAGGTCGGCAGGCCGAGCGTCAGCAGCGGCACCAGCACGCCGGCGGCGGCCGCGTTGTTCGCCGCCTCCGGCCCGGCGACGCCTTCGATGGCGCCGTTGCCGAACTCGTCCGGCTTCTTGCAGAGCCGCTTCTCCAGCGCATAGGACAGGAAGGTCGGGATCTCCGCGCCGCCCGCCGGCATCGCGCCGATGGGGAAGCCGAGCACGGTGCCGCGCAGCCACGGCCGCCACGAACGCTTCCAGTCCTCCCGGTTCATGAACACCGAGCCCTTCACCGGCTCGATGACCTCCTCGGCGCGCGAGCCCGCGGCGCAGACCGAGAGCGTCTCGCCGATGGCGAACAGGGCGACCGCCAGCGTCGTCACCTCCACGCCGTCGAGCAGGTCGGGGATGCCGAAGGAGAGCCGCGCCTGCCCGCTCTGCAGGTCGATGCCGATGAGGCCGAGCGACAGGCCGATGAACAGGCTGGTGAGCCCGCGCGTCACCGAGGAGCCGAAGGCGGCGGAGACGGTGGTGAAGGCCAGCACCATCAGCGCGAAATAGTCCTCCGGCCCGAAGGAGATGGCGATGTCGACCACGGTCGGGGCGATCAAGGCAAGGCCGATGGTGGCGATGGTGCCGGCGACGAAGGAGCCAATGGCGGCTGTGGCGAGCGCCGGCCCGCCGCGTCCGGCGCGGGCCATCTTGTTGCCCTCCAGCGCCGTGACGATGGAGGAGCTCTCGCCGGGCGTGTTGAGCAGGATGGAGGCGGTGGAGCCGCCATACATGCCGCCATAATAGATGCCGGCGAACATGATCAGCGAGCCGGCCGGATCGAGCTTGAAGGTGATCGGCAGCAAGAGCGCCACGGTGAGCGCCGGGCCGATGCCCGGCAGCACGCCGACCGCCGTGCCGAGCATGACGCCGACGAAGGCGAAGAGCAGGTTGATCGGCTGGAGGGCGACGAAGAGGCCCTGGCCGAGGGCGGCGAACGTGTCCATCGGTGCCGCTCCCTCAGATCAGCCGTTCGAGCGGGCCGGCCGGCAGCGAGAGCTGCAGCCCCTTGGCGAAGATCAGGTAGATGATGAAGCACATCACCGTGCCCGCCAGGAAATGCGCCCAGACCGGGCCGCGGCCGAAGCCCTTGGCGGTGGCGGCGAACAGCCAGCCGGTGGCGATGGAGAAGCCGAGGAAGGGCAGGAGGATGATCTGGCCGACGAGGCCGGCCAGCACCCACACCATCGGCCCCGCCTCGTCGCGCGGCCGGGCGATGGCGCCCTCACGGATCGCCTCCACCGCGGTGGCGACGGCGAGAATGGCGAGGCCTGCGGCGATGATGGTCGGGAAGGCGGCGGGTCCGACCGCCGAATGGGCGTTGACGCTGGCGAGGCGCCAGGCGTCCCAGCCGACGACGAGCGCCAGCACGGCGAGGCCGAGGGCGATGAAGAGGCCCGCCCTGTCGGCGGAGGGCCGGGCGGAGGAAGAGGGCTGGTCGCTCATGTCAGGCATTCCGGGGAGCGGGTGGCGGCGGGAGAGGCCTGCTCCCGTCATCAGGCTGGGCGTCATCCCGGCCGGAGCCCGCAGGGCGCAGAGCCGGGATCGCTCACAATAGATTCGGCGCGCGATCCCGGATACGGCCTGCGGCCGTTCCGGGATGATGATGATCAGGACAGAGGCGCTGGCCTCAGTTGGCGAGGCCGACATCCTTCAGGATGGCCTGCGTCGCGGTGATGTCCTTGTTGAGCTGGGCCTCGAACTCGGGACCGGCGAGGTAGGTGTTCACCCAGCCCTTCTGCGCCAGGAGATCCTTCCACGCCTTCGATTCCACCGCCTTGGCGATGATGTCGGACAGCGCCTTCTTCTGCTCCGGCGTGATGCCCGGCGCGGCCGAGATCGAACGCCAGTTCTGGATCTCCACGTCGACGCCGGATTCCTTCAGCGTCGGGATGTCCTTGGCGTCGGGCAGGCGCTGGCCGCTGGAGACGGCGAGGATGCGCAGCTTGCCGGCCTTGGCCTGGGCGTCGAACTCCGAGAGCGAGGAGATGCCGACCGTCACCTTGCCGCCGAGGATGGAGGCGAGCGACTCGCCGCCGCCGGAGAAGGCGATGTAGTTGACCTTGGTCGGGTCGACGCCCACCGCCTTGGCGATCAGGCCGGCCGCGATGTGGTCGGTACCGCCGGCCGAGCCGCCGGCCCAGGAGACCTTCTGCGGGTCGGCCTTCAGCGCGGCGACGAGGTCCGCCATCGACTTCAGCGGCGAATTGGCCGGCACGGCGATGGCCTCGTACTCGCCGGTGAGGCGGGCGATCGGGGTGACCTGCGAGAGGTTCACCGGCGACTTGTTGGTGATGATGGCGCCCACCATGACGTAGCCGCCGACCAGCAGCACGTTCGGGTCGCCCTTGCTGCCGTTGACGAACTGGGCGAGGCCGATGGTGCCGCCGGCGCCCGGCACGTTCATGACCTGCACGTTGGGCACCAGCTTCTCGGACTGCAGCACCTGCTGCAGGGCGCGGGCGGTCTGGTCCCAGCCGCCGCCGGGCGCGGCCGGGGCGATGATCTTGAGGTCGCTGACCTGCGCCGAAGCGGCACCGAAGGGCGCGGCAGCGAGGGCTGCGGCGAGCAGCGCTCCGCGGAACATGTGATTCATCGTTTCCTCCAAGGAATGGAACGGCGACGCGTTGAACGCTGGCCGCCGCTTGGCACGCGGAAGTTGGCACGCGGCGAATGGGCACGCGGCTTGGAAGCTAGAGCGCGATACCCACCGTGTCGAGTTCCACGGAAGGCTAAGACTTTTGCACGACGCGCGCGCAGGCCAGCCATGCGGCCGCTTGACGTTCGCCGCGCGCGGGGCGACATCCGCAGGGATCGGGCTGAGGCCTGCGCACCGCAGCGGGGACGCGCATCATGGACCAATTCGACGTCGACCTCTTCGTCATCGGCGGGGGCTCGGGCGGCGTGCGTGCCGCACGCATCGCCGCCAACCACGGCGCCAAGGTGAAGATCGCCGAGGAGTACCGGCTGGGCGGCACCTGCGTGATCCGCGGCTGCGTGCCGAAGAAGCTCTTCGTCTATGCCGCACAGTTCGCCCACGACTTCGCCGACGCCGCCGGCTTCGGCTGGACGGTGGAGGGCGTGAGCTTCGACTGGAAGACGCTGATCGCCAACAAGGACAAGGAGATCGCGCGGCTGGAAGGCGCCTATCGCGCCAATCTGGAACGCTCGGGCGTCGAGATCGTGAAGCAGCGCGCGGTGATCGAGGGGCCGCACCTTGTGCGGCTCGCCGATGCCACCGGTGTCACCGCGAAAGTCATCCTTATTGCCACCGGCGGTCGGCCCAATATCGGCCTCGATATGCCCGGCCGCGAGCTCGGCATCACCTCGAACGAGGCGTTCCATCTCGAACGTTTGCCGGAGCGGATCATCATCCAGGGCGCCGGCTACATCGCGCTTGAGTTCGCAAGCCTTTTCAATGGATTGGGCTCGAAGGTCACGGTGGTCCACCGCGGCGACAAGGTGCTGCGCGGCTTCGAGGGCGAGCTGCAGGAGCGCATCGCGGCGGAACTCGCCTCCGCCGGCATCGCCTTCGAGTTCGGCGCCACGATCGAGAGCATCCACGAGGGCGAAGGCGAAGGCGAAAAGCGCGTCCGGCTCAATGACGGCCGCGACTTGTTCGCCGACGAGGTGATGCTCGCCATCGGCCGCGTGCCGAACACGGTCGGCCTCGGGCTCGACGCGGTCGGGGTGCATCTGAACGACGCCGGCGCCATTGCGGTGGACGCCAATTCGCGCACCAACGTCCCCTCCATCTATGCCGTGGGCGACGTCACCGACCGCGTGAACCTCACCCCCGTCGCCATCCGCGAAGGCCATTCCTTCGCCGACAGCGTGTTCGGCGGCCAGCCGTGGGAGGTCGACTACGAGAACATCCCGACCGCCGTTTTCACCGAGCCGGAGATCGGCACGGTCGGCCTGTCGGAGGAGGAGGCGCGGGCGCGCGGTTACAAGCTCGACATCTACAAGACGGATTTCCGCCCGTTGAAGGCGACGCTGTCGGGCAGCACCTCGCGCACCTTCATGAAGCTCGTCGTCGACCAGATGACCGACAAGGTGCTCGGCGTCCACCTCATCGGCGAGAGCTCGGCGGAGATCGTGCAGATCGCCGCCATCGCGATGAACATCGGTGCCACCAAGGCCGACTTCGACCGCACCATGGCGCTGCACCCTTCCAGCGCCGAGGAGCTGGTGACGCTGCGCACCAAGCACGCCACCAGTGACAAGGTGATCCCCGAGGTCTCCGCCGAGGCGACCCCGGCGATCTGAGGCCATAGGCGCGGGGGCGTAGGCCCTCTACGCCTTCCGGGCAATCGTGCAATGAAGCCGCTGCGGCAGCATACTGGCGCCGGCGCGAGCCTTGGGTGTATAAGGCCGGCCTTTCCCGCCGGGGATGAGCCCCGCGCGGCGTATTGGGGTTTCTTGGAGGCAGTCATGTCTGATCGCTGGACGCCGGAAAGCTGGAGGGCGAAGCCCATTCAGCAGGTCCCGGACTATCCGGACGCCGAAGCTTTGGCTTCGGTGGAGCGTCAGCTTGCCTCGTTTCCCCCCTTGGTTTTTGCAGGTGAAGCCCGCCGGCTGAAGCGCGAGCTCGCCAAGGTGGCGAACGGCGAGGCCTTCCTTCTTCAGGGCGGCGACTGCGCCGAGAGCTTCGCCGAGCATTCGGCCGACAACATCCGCGATTTCTTCCGCGTCTTCCTGCAGATGGCGGTGGTGCTGACCTATGCCGGCGCCTCCCCTGTGGTGAAGGTCGGGCGCATCGCCGGCCAGTTCGCCAAGCCGCGCTCGGCGCCGATGGAGAAGGTGGGTGACGTCGAGCTGCCGTCCTACCGGGGCGACATCGTCAACGACATCGAGTTCACGCCGGCGTCGCGCATCCCTGATCCGCGCCGCCAGCTCGAGGCGTACCGCCAGTCGGCGGCGACGCTGAACCTGCTGCGCGCCTTCGCCAATGGCGGCTATGCGAGCCTTGGCAACGCGCATCAGTGGATGCTCGGCTTCATCAAGGACTCACCGCAGTCCGGCCGCTACCAGGCGCTCGCCGACCGCATCACCGAGGCGCTCGACTTCATGCGCGCCATCGGGATCGACCCGGAGCATCATCCGGAGATGCGCTCGACCGAGTTCTTCACCTCGCATGAGGCGTTGCTGCTCGGCTTCGAGCAGGCGCTGACTCGCGTGGATTCGACGAGCGGAGACTGGTACGCGACCTCCGGCCACATGATCTGGGTCGGCGATCGCACCCGCCAGTTCGACCACGCCCATATCGAGTACTGCCGCGGCGTGAAGAACCCGCTCGGCCTGAAGTGCGGCCCGTCACTGAAGCCGGACGACCTTCTGCGCCTGATCGACGCGCTGAACCCGGAGAACGAGCCGGGCCGCCTGACCCTGATCGGCCGCTTCGGCGCCGACAAGGTCGCCGGCAGTCTGCCGGCGCTGGTGCGCGCGGTGAAGCGGGAGGGGCGCAGCGTGGTGTGGTCGTCGGACCCGATGCACGGCAACACCATCAAGGCCGCCTCCGGCTACAAGACCCGGCCGTTCGACCAGATCCTCTCCGAGGTGAAGGACTTCTTCGCCGTCCATGCGGCCGAGGGCACCTATGCCGGCGGCGTGCATCTGGAGATGACCGGCAAGAACGTCACCGAATGCACCGGCGGCGCGCGGGCGATCTCGGATGCGGACCTCAAGGATCGCTACCACACCTATTGCGACCCGCGGCTCAACGCCGAGCAGGCCATCGAGATGGCCTTCCTCGTCGCCGAGCTGCTGAAGCAGGAGCGGGCCGGGCGCGTGCGTCCGGTGACTCAAGCGGCCGAGTAATCTTCGGAAACGCAAAAAGCGTTTTCCCGCTGCCTGAGCTTGGATATGGAAACACCGCGGCCTCACCGGCCGCGGTGTTTTTCTTTGTGAGGAGCCGCTGGTGCGGCAAGCTATCTTAGAGCGACAGGTTATCTTCGAGAGCGAGAACGTGCGCGTGGTGCGCACGCCGGGAACCCGTAGCGACGTCGTCTTCGTGACCTTCGAGGCGCACCAGCTCAAGCGCCCGCTCGACCGCAAGGGCTTCGGCGAGAAGTTCCTGCAGGACAACGGCTTCACCTCCTATCACCTGCTGGCGGGCGACAATTTCTGGTTCCAGTACCCGGAGATGGCGGAGGTGCTGGCGGCGGTACGTGCGGATGTCGGGCCGGGGCCGGAGATCGTCGCCTATGGTGTGAGCATGGGCGGCTACGCGGCCTTCCGCTTCGCCGGGCTGCTCGGCGCCGCGCGGGTGATCGCCTTCTCGCCGCAATACAGCATCGACAAGCGCCGTATCCCTTGGGACAAGCGCTGGGACCGGCTGTTCGATCGCCCGCGCCAGGTGCTGTGGGAGCATTTGACCACGCCGCGCGGCGTGCCGGTCTATCTGTTCTACGACCCGCACAACCGCGACCGCCACCATGTGCGGATGCTCGCGCGCGAGGCGGACGTCGTGCCCGTCCGCGTGCCCTATGCCGGCCACGCGACCATCACCGTGTTCATGGAATGCGGCATGCTCGGCGAGACCGTGCTCGCCATCGGCGAGAACCGCTTCGATGCGGCGGACTGCGAGCGGGAACTGAAGATCCGCATCGACCACTCGCCGCTCTATGTCGCCAAGCGCGCCCGCAGCCGCAGCCGCCTGTTCCGCCGCCTGCGCGCCGACCTCGTCGACCGGTTCGGCTGAGGCGCCGCAACTTCGCCACCGCCGCCCTCTAGGCGGAACCCATTGCTGCGGAGGCGGCGGCGCAGTTAGTTTCGCCGCCCCGGCCCTGCGGCCGATCCGGTTGAGGAGGCCGCCCTTGCGGCAGAGCGTGTTCGAAAGCGAGGCCGTGTCGGTCTTCAAGATGCCTGGGCATCGCGAGGACGTGGTTTTCGTCTCGTTCGAATCGATGATCCCGACCCGCAGGCCCGACCGTCGCGGCTTCGGCGAGCAGTTCTTCCACCATCGCGGCTTCACCGCCTACCACGTCATGCCGCGCGCCAACGAGTGGTATCATTATCCCGAGATGGAGGCGGCGCTGGCCGCCGTGCGTGCCGACATCCCCGCGGGCACGCGGGTCATCACCTATGGCATGAGCATGGGCGCCTACGCCGCCTATCGCTTCTCCGAGCCGCTCGCCGCCGACGCGGTCATCGCCTTCTCGCCGCAATACAGCGTCGATCGCTGGCGCGTGTGGTGGGAGCGGCGCTGGAGTTCCGAGGGCAAGTCGCTGCTCTGGGACCGCCAGCTTCCGCGCAAGGAGGCGGTGAAATACGTCTTCTACGATCCGCTCAACCAGGATCGCCGGCACATAAGGCGCCTGCGCAAGGAGGCGGAGCTCGATCTGGTGCGCATCTATTTCAGCGGCCATGCCTCCATCGCCTATGTGCAGGAATGCGGCATGCTGGAGAGCGCGGTGCTCGACATCGCCGAGGGCTGCTTCGACATCGCCGCCTTCGAGGCGCGGCTGTGGCAGCAGCGCAAGACGTCCGCGACCTACCAGAAGATGCGCCGGCGCAAGAAGACCGGCATCTTCCGCCGGCTGCGCTATGTGGTGATCGAGCACCTGCTCGACCGCCGGCTGGGCGCGGCGGCGCTTCAATCTACGACGACCCCTCCTGACACATAGGGCGCCGTTATCCTGAGGTGCGAGCGCAGCGAGCCTCGAAGGATGATCGCAAGAGCGCACCCGGATGAGCATCCTTCGAGGCCCGGCCTCTGGCCGGGCACCTCAGGATGACGGTCAGCAGGGGGAAGCGGAGGCTTCGAACCTCAGCCCCAGCCTTCCAGCACCACCTTGCCGATCGACATGCCGCTCTCCAGCGCCGCGTGCGCGCGCCTGAGGTTCTCTGCGTTGATCGTGCCGAAATTTGCGCCCAGTGTCGTGCGCACCGTGCCGGCATCGATCAGCCGGGCGACCTCGTCGAGGATCTCGTGCTGGCGGATCATGTCCGGGGTCTGGAACATGGAGCGCGTGTACATGAGCTCCCAGTGCAGCGACAGGCTCTTGGTCTTCAAGAGCATCGCGTCGAGGCTCGCCGGATCGTCGATGATGGCGATGCGGCCCTGCGGCCTCGCCGCCTTGACGATCTCGGCCCAGTGCTTGTCCGAGTTAGTCAGGGTGAAGGTGTAGTCGATCTCGCCGAGCCCGGCGGCCGCGATCTCCTCGGCGAGCGGGCGCGAATGGTCGATCACCGCATGCGCGCCGCGCTCCTCGACCCATTTGCGGCTCTCGGGGCGCGAGGCGGTGCCGATGACGGTGAGGTCGGTGAGCTGGCGGGCGAACTGCACCACCAGCGAGCCGACGCCGCCCGCCGCGCCGACCACCAAGAGCTTCGCGTCCTTCGCACCCTTGCCCTTGAACGGCACCTCCAGCCGGTCGAACAGCCCTTCCCAGGCAGTCACCGCGGTGAGCGGGATGGCGGCGGCCTCTGCGAAGGAGAGGCTCTCCGGCTTGTGGCCGGTGATGCGCTCATCGACGAGGTGCAGTTCGGCATTGGTGCCCGGCCGGTTGAGGTCGCCGGCGTAGAACACCTCGTCGCCGGCCTTGAACAAGGTCACCTCGGGACCGACCGCCTCGACCACGCCGGCGGCGTCCCAGCCGAGGATGACCGGGGCGCCCTCGGTGCCGGCGCGGCGGCGGCGTACCTTGGTGTCGACCGGATTGACCGAGATCGCCTTCACCCGCACCAGCAGGTCGTGCGGGCCGGGCGTCGGCGCCGGGGTCTCGAAGTCGAAGAGCGCGCGCTCCTCGCCGATGGGCAGGGATTCGCTATAACCGATGGCCTTCATGATCATCTCCCGCGCATGGCGCGTCATGGTCTCGTCTCGGCTGAGATGTCGCAAAGCCGCGCAAAAGCACAAGAACGCACGAATTTGTCGGCAGGTATCGAAATTGTAATCCTCTTCCCCGCGCCGCCGGGTTTACCTAGATTTCGGCGACCCCGGATGGGAGAGAGAATATGGCGAGGCGCCATCAGGACTATTCGCGCACGGGCTGCGCGGTCGAGGCGGCGCTGGAGATCATCGGCGCCAAATGGAAGGGCGGCATCATCTACCAGTTGCTCGGCGGCGAATTGCGCTTCAGCGAGCTGCGCCGGCGCATGCCGGGCGTGACCCAGCGCATCCTCGCCAAGGCGCTGAGAGAGCTGGAGGCGGACGGCGTCATCTCCCGCACCGTCTATCCTACCGTGCCGCCGCAGGTAGGCTACCAGCTCACCGCCGAGGGCGAGGCGCTGCGCCCGGCGGTGATGGTGCTGCACGACTGGGGCAAGCGGCACACGCAGCCCTTCGACGTCGCCGCGGAGTGACGTCGCGGGACGCTGGCCTTCGGCGGTCCGGCTGGGTAGAAGACGTGCGACCGCCGCTATCCGAGGCCGGCTGCGGCCGTCGAGCACCTTGGACCCGCCTATGACCAGCCCGGCGCATCCCGCCAGCCCGACCCCGAACCGGCGCTATTTCGAGCCCAAGCGGCGCAGCAAATGGCGGCAGTGGCTCACCAATGCCAGCCAGAAGATCGGCCGCTCGATCGGCCGCCTGCTGTTCGACGCCGAGAGCCGGCCGCGGCCCTGGCTGCGCTCGCTGCTGTTCGATACCTATCAGCGCCCGCGCCCGGGCCTGGGGGGCGTGGTGTTCAAGGAGCCCGGCCGGCCGCGCCGGCCCTTCGCCGCCTGGCTGACCCATGCTGACGACACCCTGCCGCCTTTGGTGCGGCATTTGCCGTTCCCGTTGAAGGACGAGGGACGCCGTCCCGTGGTCGTCGTGGCGCAGGGCGATGCCGCGCCGGCCGAGGCGCTGGTGCGGACGCTGGCGGGGCATCATGGGGTGATGATGCTTGTTCTCGACGGTGTGGCGCTTTCGGGATTCCCGGCCGCGGTCATCCCGGTCGACGTCGCCGGCTCGCGTGCCCCGCGGGCGGTGCTGCTCGACGCGCTGGCCCAGCGCGCGGCGGATTATCACCCGCTCTTCGCCGTCGCCATCGGCTTCGGTGCGGCCGATGCCGCCGACATATTGGAACAGCGCAACATCCCCGTCGTCGCGCTCGCCGGCGCGCCGGAGACCTATGCGGACTTCGTCGAGGCGCTGGACGTCGCGCTGGAGCGGGCGAGCGCCGTGGCCTTCCCCTCCGATGCCGCGAGGCAGGCGGCGCTCTCATTGCTGCCGCACCGTGCCGGCCGGCGGCGCCTCGTTATCGGCAATGCGCCGGAAGATGTGGAAGCGATCGGCCGCGAGATCGGTGCGGAGCTCGACAACGAGCTGGCGCTGGTGCTCGCCACCGATCCGGCCCAGCTGGAAGTGCTGGCGATCCCGCGCGAGGGCGACCCGCCCGGCGAGATCAAAGTGCCGGCAAGACTCGCCTCCCTCATCGCCGCGTGGCGGCGCAAGGCGCTGCTCAAGCGGCACCCGAACCGCCCGCCGCTGCGCCGGCCCTATTCCGGCTTCCACCCGCTGATCTATGCCGAGCACCACCCGGTTGCCTGCTTCGACGAGCGGCGCTACCCGCTGTCGCACTGGATCGAGAAAGGAAGGCCGGAAGGTCCCTGGGCGGTGCCGGTTTTCGGCCCGCCGGCCGCGCCGGTCGCGAGCCCGCTCAAGGTCGGGCTGCACGGCCATTTCTTCTATCCCGACCTGCTCCCCGAATTGCTGGAGCGGCTGGCGGCCAACGCCTCGCGGCCCGACCTCTTCCTCACCACCGACACGCCGGCCAAGGTGGAACAGCTGCGCGCGCTGACCGCCGCCTGGCCGGCCAAGGTGCGCATCGACGTCGTACCGAATAGCGGCCGCGACATCGGTCCCTTCCTCACCGCGCTGCGCGACGTGCTGACGGGCGGGGAGTACGACGTTCTTCTCCACCTCCACGGTAAGAAGACCAAGGGCCGCCGCCGCGCCATCGGCGATCCCTGGCGCAATTTCCTGTGGGAGAACCTGATCGGCGGCGATCATCCCATGCTCGACGCGGTGCTCGCTTATATGGCGGCGCATCCGCAGGTCGGTCTCGTCTATCCCGAGGACACCCATCTGCTCGACTGGGCGCGCAATGGCCGCGTGGTCGAGGAGTTGCGGCGCGACATGGGGCTGACCGAGCCGATGGGCACCTATGTCGACTTCCCCGTCGGCAACATGTTCGCCGTCCGCCCGGCGGCGCTGGCGCCGGTGCTGGCGCTCGACCTCAAATGGAGCGATTACCCGGTCGAGCCGATTCCGCTCGACGGCACCGTGCTGCACGGGATCGAGCGTCTGCTGCCGACGGTGGTGCGCAAGGCCGGCTTCACCACCGCCGCGGTGCGCGTGCCCGGCACCGACTGGGACTGATCCGCGCCGCGTTCGCATCGATTGCCGAGGGGCAAGGCTAAGGCTAAATCACGAACATGTCCGCAGAACCCGCCGACCAGCTTCTCATCGCCTTCGCGCAGCTCAATCCGGTCGTCGGCGACATCGCCGGCAACCTCATCAAGGCGCGCGAGGCGCGCGCGCAGGCAGCCGAGCAGGGCGCCGAGCTGGTGCTGTTTACCGAGCTGTTCATTGCCGGCTATCCGCTGGAAGACCTCGTCCTCAAGCCGGCCTTCCAGGCCGCCTGCCGCGCGGCGGTAGAGGAACTGGCGAAGGACACGGCCGATGGCGGGCCGGCGGTGCTCATCGGCTCGCCCTGGGCCGATGGCGACAAGCTGTACAACGCCGTGCTGCTGCTCGACGGCGGAAAGGTCGTCACCGCCCGCTACAAGGTCGACCTGCCCAATTACGGCGTGTTCGACGAGAAGCGGGTCTTCGCGCCGGGGCCGATGCCGGGGCCGATCCCGTTCAAGGGCGTGCGGATCGGCGTGCCGGTCTGCGAGGATATCTGGTCGCAGGACGTGATCGAATGCCTCGCCGAGACGGGTTCGGAGCTTCTGCTCATCCCCAACGGTTCGCCCTATCGCCGCACGGTCTATGATGAGCGCATGAATGTCGCGGTGGCGCGGGTGGTCGAGAGCGGCCTGCCGCTCGCCTATGTGAACCAGGTCGGCGGCCAGGACGAACTGGTGTTCGACGGTGCCTCCTTCGTGCTCAACGCCGACCGCTCGCTCGCCGTGCAGATGCCGAACTTCCAGGAGCGCATCCGCCTCACGCGCTGGGAGCGCTGGGCCGAGGGCTGGCGCTGCGAGGAGGGCGCGCGCTCTCCGCTGCTGCTCGACGACGAAGCGGACTATGCCGCCTGCGTCATGGGGCTGCGCGACTATGTGGAGAAGAACCGCTTCCCCGGCGTGGTGCTTGGCCTTTCCGGCGGCGTCGATTCCGCGCTCGTCGCCGCCATGGCGGTCGACGCGCTCGGGGCCGAGCGGGTGCATTGTGTGATGCTGCCCTACCGCTACACCTCGAACGAGTCGCTCTCCGACGCCGCTGCGGTCGCCGAAGCGCTGGGCGTGCGCTACGACATCGTGCCGATCGCCGAGAGCGTCGAGGCGCTGGAGAAGGTGCTGGCGCCGATGTTCGACGGGCGCCCGCGCGACGTCACCGAGGAAAATCTGCAGTCGCGCGTGCGCGGCACGCTGCTGATGTCGATCTCCAACAAGTTCGGCTCGATGGTGGTCACCACCGGCAACAAGTCGGAGATGTCGACCGGCTACGCCACGCTCTATGGCGACATGAACGGTGGCTATAACCCGCTGAAGGATCTCTACAAGACGCAAGTCTTCCGCCTCTGCCACCTGCGCAACCGCTGGAAGCCGGCCTATGCGCTCGGCCCCTCCGGCGCGGTGATGCCCGAGAACGTTATTGTCAAGCCGCCGACCGCCGAGCTGCGCGAGAACCAGAAGGACCAGGACAGCCTGCCGCCCTATGACGTGCTCGACGCCATCCTGCTGCGGCTGGTGGAGCGCGAGATGCCGGTGGCCGACATCGTTGCCGAGGGCTACGACGCGACTCTGGTGGCGCGGGTGGAGCGCATGCTCAATATTGCCGAGTACAAGCGCCGGCAGGCGGCGCCCGGCGTGAAGGTGACGGCGCGCAATTTCGGCCGCGACCGGCGCTATCCGATCACCAACAGGTTCCGCGAGACGGCATAGGGCGGGCCCGCCTCGGTCCCGCAGTCGTGATGCGCGGGCATGGCACCGTGATGCTATCGCTGGTGTTGTGGTTCCTCCGGGGCTGCGGTCCCGACATGAGGGGTGGCGTGCTGTGAAGACACCGGTGGCGATCGGGTTCGCGGCGCTGCTGGCCGGATGTCTCGGCTTTGCGCCCGTTACCGCGCAGGACATGCTGCGCCACCTAGACCTGACCTCACCGCAGATGACGACGGCCGAGATGAGCCGGGCCGATGTCGAGGCGCTGATCGCCGCGGCAAGGCCGGGCGCGCCGGTCGATCTTGCCGGGCGTCGGCTCAACGGCCTCGATCTGTCCGGCCTGGACCTGACCGGGGCGAACTTCCGTGCCGCGCTGCTCAATGGCGCGAATCTCGGGCGGGCACGCCTCGATGGTGCGATGTTCGATCAGGCCTGGATGCTGAAGGCCATTCTCTCCGGCGCCAGCCTGAAGAAGGCCAGCCTGTTCGGCACGCAGGCGCAGGACGGCCGGCTCGACGGCGCCAACCTCTCCGGCACGCGTATCGCCGGCGATTTCTCGCGCGCCGACTTCAGCAGGGCCAATCTCGCCGGTGCCGATTTCAGCGCGGACATGCGCAATCAGTCCATGGGGCTGATGCGCGGCGTGCTGAACTCGGCCAATCTGGAGGGCGCCAATCTTCAAGGTGCCAATCTGTCCCGCGCGCAGCTTCGCTTCGCCAATCTCCGGGACGCCGATCTGGCGGGGGCCTCGCTCGTCGGCATGGAGGCTGCCGGCGCCGATTTCACCGGCGCCAATGTGGCGCGCGCGGATTTCAGGAATGCCGACGTGGATTCGGCACGGCTGATCGGCCTGCTCGGGCTCGACGCCGCCAGGAATCTGGACGCGGCCAAGAATCTCGATCTTTCGATACGGCAGTGACGGATGCGCGCGGTTGTAAGCCGGCGCCGCCTCGGCGATAAGGCGCGCCATGTCGAACCCTGCTTCCGCGCCCGTCCTCCGCTTCGCCCCGTCGCCGACTGGGCTGCTGCATGTCGGCAATGCCCGCACCGCGCTCTACAACGCGCTCTATGCGCAGCGCGAGGGCGGCACCTTCATCCTGCGCTACGATGACACCGACACGGCCCGTTCGACGCCGGAATTCGCGCAGGCCATCGCGCAGGACATGGCGTGGCTCGGCCTGAACCCGGATCGGATCGAGCACCAGTCGGCGCGGCTTCCCCGCTACGACGCGGCGGTCGAGAAGCTGAAGGCGGCGGGGCGCCTCTATCCGGCCTATGAGAGCGAGGAGGAGCTGGAGACGCGCCGCCTCTCGCGCCGCCGGCGCGGCCTGCCGCCACTCTACGACCGCGCTGCCCTGAAGCTCACCGGCGCCGACCTCGCGAAGCTCGAAGCGGAGGGCCGCCGCCCGCATTGGCGGTTCAAGCTGGACGGTCGCATCGTCGCCTGGGAGGACATGGTGCGCGGGCATCAGACCGTGGATACCGCCACGCTCTCCGATCCCGTGCTGGTGCGCGAGGACGGCTCCTATCTCTACACGCTGACCTCGGTGGTGGACGACATCGAGATGAGCGTGACCCATGTGGTGCGCGGCGAGGATCACGTCACCAATACCGGCGTGCAAATCGAGATCATCGAGGCTTTGGGCGGCACGGCGCCGGGCTTCGCCCACCACAATCTCCTGACCCTGCCAAGCGGGGAGGGGCTGTCGAAGCGGCTCGGCCATCTCTCGCTCAAGGCGCTGCGCGAGGCGGGCGAGGAGGCGCTGGCGGTGGCTTCGCTCGCGGTGCTGACCGGCACCTCCATGGCGGTGGAGTCGGTCGAGAGCCTCGACGCGCTGGCGGCGAGGATCGATTTCTCGAAGATCTCCCGCGCGCCGGCGCGCTTCGATCCCGTCGAGCTCTCGGCGCTCACCGCTGCGACGCTGCACCATCTGCCTTATGCGACGGTGGCGGAGCGGCTGTCCGCGCTCGGCGTCGGGGGTGGCGAGGCGTTCTGGCTGGCGGTGCGCGGCAATCTCGCGCGGCTGCCCGATGCCGCCCTGTGGTGGCGGGTGGTGGAAGGCCCGATTGAGCCGGTCGTGGCGCCGGAGGATGCCGATTTCCTGGCTGCCGCCGCGGACCTGCTTCCCGAGGAATGGGGCGAGGACGTCTATCCGCGCTGGATCGCGCTGGTGAAGCCCGCGAGCGGCCGGGCCGGGCGGACGCTCTTCCACCCGCTGCGCCTCGCGCTGACCGGACAGGAGAGCGGCCCGGAGCTCAAGGCTTTGCTGCCGCTCATCGGCCGGGAGAAGGCTGCGGCGCGGCTGAGGGGCGTGCGCGCGTAGGGCTCAGGGCTTCTTCGTCGCCGGCGGCGTCGCGGGGCGCGGCTGCGACATCTCGCGGGCGGCATCCTCGGTGACGACGATGTCGCCCTTGCGCAGGGTCTGGTCTTCCTGGCTTCCCAAAGCCTGCGCCCAGCTCATGCCGGCGGGGCGGCAGGAGCAGGCGGGCACGAAGCTCTTCTTGTAGAGCAGCGCGTTGGGCAGCGACATATAGGGTTGGCCGTTGGCGGCGACCGCCTGCTCGATGTCCCCGCCCGGATTGCGATAGGCGAAGAGCCGCGCTTCCGTGCCGGGGCACTGGCGCTGGCAGACCGCTTCGTCCGAGCCGAACTTCGCCGGCGTGGCGGCAAACGAGATCGGGAAGAAGAAGCCGTCGCAGGTGCGCACGCACACGGTGCGATAGGTCGAGACCTTCGGCATCTCCAGCGGCTGCACGTCGAGCGGGCCGGCTTCCTCGTCCATCGTGCGCGGCACGCCGAAGAGCTGTTCGAAGAAGTTGCGCGGGCGCCGGTTCATGTTGCCGTAGACGCCGCCGCCTCCACCGCCCTGCCCGACCGCGGCCTGGTATTGCGGGCCGCAATTGTTCTGCGCCAGTGCGTAGATCAGCTGGCGGCGCTGCTCATTGGTGCCGCTCTGCTGGCCGCGCGACTGCATCATGGTGCGGTCGAGCGCCGAGCGCGCCTGGGTGAGGCGGCGGTTGAGCGATTCGCACTGCGGCGGCAGCTGAGGCTGGAAGATGAGGAAGCCGCGCTTGTCGCAGCCCAGCTGGCGCACCTGCGCGGAAAGGTTGGCGACGTCCTGCTGCTGCTGGGCGATGACCGCGCCGAGATTGGGCTGGCCCTGCGGCGCCTGCCCGCTGTCGAGCGCGGCGAGCTGGCCTTCCAGCCGGATGCAGGCCGAACGATCGCCGCCGCCCGCACCACCACCCACTGCGCCGGGTGGCATGTCCTGCGCGCTCGCGACGCCGGCGGAGACGGCAAACAGCGCGGCGGCGAGATAGGAGGCGAGGCGAGGGCGGGTAAGCATCATCGATGGGAACTGTATCAACCGGAATGTCTGGCGTCTCGTCAGCGCGGTTTGCCGGAAACCGCCGAAGGACGCAATGAGCATGGCGAGCTTGTCGAAAGTTTGAAGCAATCACGATCTACCGCCGGGGCCGCCGCGGAAAGACGAGACATGTTGCGGCGGTGCCGCACGCGCTTATATGCGGGCGGTCCCGAACCGGAGCTCATCGATGACCCGTGCCGTCGCCCGCGCTCTCCTCGCCGTCCTCGTCCTGTGTGCCGGCGCGCTCGTCGTCGCCGCACCTGTACGGGCGCAGGAGCCGGAACTCATCTTCAAGAAGTCGACGGTGTGGAAATTCCTCACCCCGGACGACAAGCTCGCGACCTATGTGATCGACGATCCGCTCGTGCAGGGCGTCGCCTGCTACTACACTGTACCGGAGAAGGGCGGGGTGAAGGGCATGCTCGGCGTCGCCGAGGAGATCTCGGACATCTCCATCGCCTGCCGGCAGGTGGCGCCGATTAGCTTCAAGAGCAAGTTCGACCAGGGCGACGTGGTCTACCGCGAGAGCCGCTCGCTCATCTTCAAGAAGATGCAGATCGTGCGCGGCTGCGACGCCAAGCGCAACGTGCTGGTCTACATCGTCTATTCGGACAAGCTGATCGAGGGCAGCCCGAAGAACTCGACCACCAGCGTGCCGATCATGCCGTGGGGTGCGAGCGGCGAGGCGCCGAAATGCGCCGACTATCTGAAGTGAGGCGGCGGCTTACTTGCTGCAGGTGATGGCGACCGTCTCGGCGCAGGCGCCGCCATAGCAGGCGGTGCGCAGCGGCGCGGTGCTGACGCTGCTCAGCGTGGCATCCGACTTCATCTTGCCGAAGCCGATCGCGCGGCTGTAGTCGTGTACCCGGCACCACGCATCCGCCATCGCCTGACCGCAGGGCGCACCCGAAGCGACGCAATTGTCGATGCCGTAGCCGTCCGACGTGTCGACGACGAAGATCGCGGTGGGCTCCTGCGCCATTGCGAGGCCGGGCGCGGCGATGAGGGCGACAGCGAGGAGGGCCGAGCGGAGACGGCTGGAATGAGGCGGCGCGAACATGGGATGGGTCGTTCGGTTGGTGGCGTTGAGGCGTTCGGCGGGATTAACGCGAATGTGGCGAAAAGGTTTGAACCGAGCCTTAACAATTCCACATAATCACGGCTCCCGACGGCGCCGGGAGATAGCGCCGCGTCCCTCGCGGCGTCAACCATCCTCTGGTAGGGCAGGATCATGGCAGCGTGCGAAGGCGCCGCCATCCGTGCGAATGCGCAGGAACGGGACCGCCCGTGGCCGCCCGGCTTG